>NZ_JAPFGY010000039.1 GCF_026586795.1 Erythrobacter sp. WG | reverse complement strand
GCCACCGGCACCGCCACCGCGCGCGGGCCCGCATCGCCGCCGCGCGCGCGGTCCGGAACGCGCCCGAACACCTGCCAGCCCGCCACCATCGTCCCCGCCACCTTCAGCGCCAGCAGCATCAGCGCCATATGCACCGCGCCCACCAGGAAGAAGGCCATCGCCGCCTGTTGGTCGATCTGCCCGGGCGCCCGCACCAGCGCCGCCAGCACCGGCACCGCCAGCTCGAGCATGATCGAGCCGCCCAAGACCGCGAACAGCGGCGCCAGCGCCATCATCGTCACCCCCTTCAGCCACCCGGCGAACAGCCCGCGCGTGCCCTCGAACAGCGCCAGCACCACGAAGATCGGACCCACCGCCAGCAGCAGCGCCAGCGCGATCCGCGCCGTCACAAGCAGGCCCACCGTCCCCAGCAGGAGCAGCATCGCCCCCAGCCACATCATCCCCGGCGGGCTGAAGGCGCCGATGTCCTTGGCATCCCCGCTCGCCTGCTGCACCGCCACGAACACCACGTCGAGCTTCTGCGCGAACACACCGGTCGCGCTCTCGCCCCGGCCCGCGCCGGTCAGGATGCCCGCGATCTGGTCGGGCCCGCCCACGAAGATGTTGTAGAACACGCTCGAGAAGGCGACGAAGCTCGTCGCGAAGGTCAGCACCAGCCCCAGCGTCATCATCTTCGGCACCAGCGCGCGCACCGACAGGCTCGATCGCCCGAGCATCAGCGAGATGCCGAAGAAGGCCACATAGAGCCCGAGCACGATCGTCAGCGCAAAGGCCAGCTGCCCCTCGCTGCCGAACAGCCGCCCGAAGGCCTGCTCGCTCATCGCACTCGCGATGCAGTCGACCGCGGTCAGCGCCGCGGACACCCCGCTGCCCATGGCCCCTGCCGCCTGATCACACACCGCGCTCATTCGGCGGCCTGCGAGAAGAGATCGCCGCCCGCAGCGCGCGCCCCGTCAACAGGACCGAGATCGGGGCCAAGATCATCGGGGCCGGCATCGTCAGGCCCCCCTTCGCCCGGCCCCTCCCCGCCAGGCCACGCCCGGCCGGTCAGCGCCGGGTACCACGCCGCAGGCGCATCCCCGAGCCCCTCGCGCAACACATCGAGCCGCCGCACCGCGCTCTCCCGGCCCGACAGGATCGTCAGCACCTCGGGCGCCCCCGACAGATCAAGCCGCACCACCACGCTCGCGTCGGGCTGGCGCACCAGGAAGGCGCGGCTGTGCGCGGGCAGGCTGCGGATCAGCGCGAACTCGTGCGCCGTCAGCCCGAACCCGTCGCAGTAATCCTCCGCCCGCGCCCGGGCATTGGGCATGAACACCATCGTCGCGGTCTGCTCGACCAGCGCCGCCGCGATCCGGCTGTCCAAGGCATCGCGCGCCGACTGCGTCGCGAAGCCGACCAGCGCGTTCCTCTTGCGCAGCGTCTTCAGCCAGTCGCGGATCCGCGCGGCGAACACCGCATCGTCCAAGGCCTTCCACCCCTCGTCGATGAGGATCATCGTCGGCTGCCCGTCCAACCGCTCCTCGATGCGGTGGAACAGATACATCATCACCGGCGTGCGCAGCCGCGGGCTCTCGAGCAGCGCGGTCATGTCGAAGCCCAGCACCCGCGTGCCCAGATCGAGCCGGTCGGTGGCATTGTCGAACAGCCAGGCGTGCTCGCCCTCTCCCAGCCACGCCGAGAGCCGGTCGGCAAGGTCGCCCGGCGCCGGCCGCCGCGTGCCCGCCAGGAGCTCCCGGAAGTGGCCGAGCCGCCGCAGCCGCGGATCATTGGCATAGCTCGCATCGACCGCCGCCGCGATCGTCGCCAGCTCCTCGGGCCCCTCGGCCTCGAGCAGCACCCCCAGCCAGTCGCGCAGGAACGCCCGGTTGGCCGCCGTGTCCGGCAGCGCCAGCGGGTTGAAGCCCGTAGGCAGCCCCGGGCTGATCCGGTCATAGCGCCCGCCGATCCCGCGGATGAACAGCTCCGCGCCGCGATCCTTGTCGAACAAAATCGTGCGGGGGGCGAACTTCTGCGCCTGGGCCGCCAGGAAGTTCATCACCACCGTCTTGCCCGAGCCCGACGGGCCGATCACGCTGAAGTTGCCGAGGTCCCCCCCGCCGCTGCCCGCCGCGTGGAAGTTGAAGAAGAACGGCGTCGCGCTGGTCGTCTCCAGCAAGGTCACCGCATCGCCCCAGTGGTTGCCCTCGGCCTGCCCCAGCGCAAAGCCGTGGAAGCTCCCGAACCCCGCCATGTTGGCCGACGAGATCAGCGCCCGGCGCACGATATAGTCCTCGTTCCCCGGGAACTGCGCCCAGAAGGCGGGCTCGAGGTTGACGTCCTCGCGCACCGCGATCGCGCCGGTGTCGGCCAGCACCGCAGCCGCCGCCGCCACCGCCTCGTCGAGGCGGCCCAGCGTCCGCTCGCGCACCAGCACGGTGAGGTGATGGTCGCCGAAGCCGACCGCGCCGTTCCCCAGCGCATCGCGCGCGGCGAGCATCTCCCCGCGCTCGGCCGCCGCCTCCTCGTCGACCGAGCGCGAGCGCCTGAGCGCCAGGTCGATCCGCTCCCTCGCGGTGGTCCGCTCGGCCGGCGCATAGCTCTCGGTCACCACCATCTCGAAGGGCAGCCGCAGCAGCGGATCGAGCAGCCCCGGCGAGGTCGCCTCGGGATAGTCCTTGAGCCCCAGGATCGCCGCGAAGTCCGCCCCCGCGCTGCCGCGCAGCTCCATCGCATCGAGCCCGAAGCTCGCCCGCCGGTAGGGCAGCATATGCCCGATGTCGGTCCCCTCCGCAGGCCGCCGCACGGGCCGCATCTCGCCGTTGTAGAGCGCGCTCAGCAGCTCGAGCAGCTCCGTGTTGGTGCCGTCAGGCGAGCCCGGCGCGCGGTACTCGCCCAGCACCGCCGCCCCGTACTGCTGCAGCGAGGCGACCAGCCCGGTGATCGCCGCCTTGAGGCTCTTCACGTCCCGGGGATCCGGCTCCAGCGCATCCTGCCCCCGCCCACGTCCACGCCCGCGCGACAGCAGCTTCGCCACCCGCTCCGGCACCCCCGCCTTGCCCCGCGCCGGACGCCGGATCAGCGTCACGAACTGGTCGTTGACGAACAGCGCGCCCCCCGCCAGCCGCTCCTTCCAGCGCGCGTCGATGTGCCGGCTCAGGGGATCGGGGAAGGCCGCGTCGAGCTCGACCTCGACCCGCCGCCGGATCACGTGGTGATAGAGCACGAAGCGCGCATCGAGCACCGAGCGCAGCATCGCCTCGCGCGTCGCCGCGTGCGCGTTCAGGGCATCGCTGTCCTCGGTCTCGAACAAGAGCCCGGGCACCTGCACCGCGCTCATCACGCTCCCGTCGCGCAGCAGCACCGTGCTCGCATCGATGAGCCGCGCATAGGGCAGCCGGTCGCCCACCCGCGCCTCCTTGGCACCCCACGCCGCCGCACCCAGCCACTTCGCCATCAGCGATGCTCCCCCAGGGCCACGCGCTCATGGCGCATAGGAGTTGCCCCCCCAGCGCGCATAGTTCGCCACCCGCGGGCACTTGCTCACCTTCGTGATCCACAGGTCGAACACCCGCGGCTCGCGCAGCGAGGCAAAATACCCCACCCCATGCATCACCGCCGGCACCGGCAGGATCCACCAGCTCTTCAGGATCAAGAACGCGATCGTCGTCACCATCAGGTTGATGACGAAGAAGTTCAGCGTCACACCCGCAAACATCTGCGGACGCGTCAGCGCACGGTGCACCGGATGACGCACAAGCCCGCTCACAACCGCCCTACCCCGCCGCCGACTGAATGCCCGCGACAATCGTCGTCGCCCCAAACACCACAAACACCCCGATGATCACCGTCGCACCAAACCGCCAGTTCACACGACCCGTCAGCATCATAAAACCAACCGCCGCCACCGCCATCACCGCAACCGTCGTCGCCACAGTCCCCAGCAACGTCCCCTGCAACCACAACAACGCAGAACCAATCGGCCCAGAACCAGCAGGATCCAAAGACCGCGCAAACGCAGAAACAGGAAAAAGACCAAGCGTCAAAGCAACAGCAACACGGGCTGGAAAACAGCGGGTCATCATGGAAGTGATCTTGGCCTTCGTCATATCACAGAGCACAGGCGCGCCGAACGGCGGAGCGCAAGGGCGGCACCGGGACCGGCGGCCAAAGCAGCAATGACAGCGCGGCAGGGCGCGGCGCGAATCATGTCCGGGGCCTCCAGAAGCCCCGTCTTTGTCTCACCCAGATGACAGGAAGGTGACAGCGGCGCGGGCGGCCCTCGCGCGGCCGCCAGCGGGCAAATGCGTCAATCGCGGTAGGTCAGCTGTCCGGCAGGCGCGGCGCTCACGCGGAACTCGCCGCGCTCGAGCATCCGCATCGCCCTGCGCGCGAGCTTGCGCGAGTCCGTCGTCGCGCCGTCGGCGGTCTCGAGGTCCACCACCTCCTCGTGGGCCAGAACGCGGGTGAAGGCCTCGCGCGCGCGCGCTTCGTCGCCGGCCTGGGCATAGGCGATGCCGCGGTTGATCAGGACGGCGGGATCATTCCCATCGGCGAGGCTCGCACGCACGATCGCGCCCGCGCCCCTGCCGGCGCGCCCGGCATCTCGCGGCGCGGACTCGGACGGGGTGAGCATGGCGGGAGATCCGGCAACCGGAGCGGCGGCGGCGCCTGCTGGAGCGGTCGCAGCGGTCAGCGCAAGGGCAAGGGCAATCAGGGACATCGGCAGCACTCCTCCATCTGGCCTGCGCATGATGCCGCACCCAAGAAGGTGATGCAACAAAACTGTAATATTGTCATTGAAATGCAATACGAGAGGTCAAGCCACTGAAATCACTACCGCCCTTTGTGACGCCAGCGCGCCTCCCTCCGCCGCCTCAGGCGCCCCGCTGGTCATAGTTCGGTCACATACGGAATCATGACACGCGTCTGTCACATTGCAGAAATTCTGTCACAGCCCCTGCCTAGCCAGCCCCCAGCGCCGTCGCGCACCACCGATTCTCGGCTCAAGAGGGGACCCACGCTCGTGAAAAACTTACAACGCACTCTGATTTTGGGTTGTAGCCTTGTGGCTCTTGCCGGCTGCGGCGCGGACGAGATCGTCTCGCCGGGCACGGGCGGCGACATCATCATCAACAACCCGGCGCCGACGCCCACCCCGACTCCTACTCCGACCCCGACGCCGACCTCGACGCTGGTGACCCCCGCGTCCGGCTGCCCGACCATTGCCACCGCCGCCGGCCTCACCGATGGCGGCACCATTACCGGCCCGACCGGCACCTACCGCGTGTGCCGCCTGCCGGCGACCTTCACCTCCAACGACACGCTGCGCTACATCCCGGGCCTGCTCTACGAGATCCGCGACCGGGTGAACATCGGCACCGACCAGGGCTTCTCGAGCACCAACACCGCCGTGACCCTGACCGTGGAGCCGGGCGTGATCTTCTTCGCCACCGGCTCGAGCTTCATCGTCGCCAACCGCGGCAACCGCCTTGTTGCCGACGGGACGGCCACCCGCCCGATCGTCTGGACGAGCCGCGACAACGTGCTCGGCCTTGCCAGCGACAACAGCGACCAGCAGTGGGGCGGCGTGGTGCTGCTCGGCCGGGCGCGGGTCTCGGATTGCCGCACCGGCGTGTTCAACACCACCGCCGCTCCCAACGCCAACCCGACCTGCGAAGGCCAGCTCGAGGGCGCGGCGGTCGCCACCCCGTTCGGCGGCACCAACGCCGCTGACAACTCGGGCTCGATGCGCTTCAACCAGATCCGCTATTCGGGCTTTGAACTGGCGCCCAACAATGAGCTCCAGTCGCTCACCACCGGCGGCGCGGGCTCGGGCACGGTGCTCGAGAACATCATGAGCTTCAACAGCTCGGACGACGGGCTCGAATTCTTCGGCGGCGGCTTCAACACTCGCAACTGGGCCGTCATCGGCGCCTCGGACGATTCGATCGACGTCGACACCGGCGCGATCGTCAACATGGACACGGTGATCGCGGTGCAGCGTTCGACCACCGGCGACCGCCTGATCGAGCTCGATTCGCCCAACGTCGCCGACCGTACCCCGTCGAACGCGACCCCGCAGACCCGTCTGCAGGTGAACAACTTCACCTTCGTGACCCGCGCCGGTGCGCCGCAGGTCATCCAGGCGCGCGGCGGCGCGGCATTGGGCCTCACCAACGGCGTGATCCGGGCCGGCACCAACCACTGCTTCCAGATCGACGAGCCCGCCACGCTGGCGGCGATCATCGGGGTGGATTCGGTGGTCGGCAACTGCCCGGCGACCGATCCGGTCCGCGGCGGCGCCGGCGTGACCAACGCCGATGCGGCGGCGCGCATCAACGCGGGCACCAACAACAACCTCGCCTTCACCATCACCCTCACCAACAACGTGGTGAACGGCGACGGCGAGAACGCGCGCACGGCGTTCAACGCCAACACCCGGTCGACCTTCTTCCCGACCCGCACCTACATCGGCGGGATCCAGAACGCGGCCATGCTCAACACGATCTTCCAGAGCTGGACCTGCAACTCGTCGATCCAGAACTTCAACAGCCCGCTGGGTGCCTGCACCTCGCTGCCTGTCTACACGAGCTGATTGCGGCCTGATCGCGAGCGGGAGGCGTCCATTCGGGGCGCCTCCCGCTTGTTCTTGGCGAGCCCTGCTCGCCCGCATTGCAAAGAGGCATTCATGAGGGGGCCTTGTTCCATGTCGAGAGTTTCACGTCTGGCAGGGGTGCTGTTGCTGACCTCGTCGCTGTGCTGTCCTGCGCTTGTCCATGCCCAGGAGACCGACACGCCTGCCGACGCGGCCGCGCAGCCGGCTGACCCGGTCGAGCCCGAGGCCGAAGAGGCCGAACAGCCCGACATCTCGCTGCCCGGCGGCAACATCGTCGTCACCGGGCGGCGCAACCGCAATCCCGAGCGGTCCTCCGGCCAGGTGCTAAGCGTGCTGTCGGAGGCGGACATCGCCCGCACCGGCGAAGGGGACATCGCCGGCGCGCTGACCCGCGTCAGCGGCCTCTCGTTGGTCGGCGACGGACGCGTCTTCGTGCGCGGTCTGGGCGACCGCTACTCGCTGGCGCTGCTCAACGGCCTGCCGCTCCCCAGCCCCGAACCGCTGAGCCGCGTCGTGCCGCTCAACATCTTCCCCACCAGCGTGATCTCCTCGGGCCTGGTGCAGAAGACCTATTCGGCGAACTTCCCCGGCGAGTTCGGCGGCGGGGTGATCAACCTCACCACCAAGGCGCTGCCGAAAGAGACCTTTCTGGAGGTGAGCGCCAGCGCCAGCGGCGACACGCTCACCACCTTTCAGAACGGCCTCACCTATTTCGGCTCGCGCTGGGACACCTTCGGCTTCGACAACGGCAACCGCGACTTCCCGACGGTCCTCCAGGGTCTCATCGCCGACGGCACCCGGGTCAACAACGCGACCGCCGCGCAGCAGCGCCAGCTGGTCGGGCAGATCATGCCGACCAACCTCGTCACGCTGCAGAAGAACGACGCGCTGCCCGCCAACTTCTCCGGCAATCTCACCGGCGGCACCTCCTTCGAGGTGGGCGACGGCAACTATCTCGGCGTGATCGCGACGGTGGGGATCACCAACAGCTGGCGCAACCGCTCGGTCATCAGCCAGCAGTTCGGCAATGCCGAGGCAGGCCAGGTGATCTTCGATTCCAACACCTTCGTCACCGACAACAAGGTGCTGGTGAACGGCCTTATCGGCCTGGGGCTCGACATCGGCGAGCACACGATCCGCTGGACCAACCTTTACATTCGCGACACCCTCAAGACCGCCCGCCTCGCGCGCGGCACCGATGCCTTCACCGACATCGTGCGGCCCTTCGAGTTCCAGACGCAGCAGACCGGGTGGTTCGAGCGCCAGCTGATGGATTCGCAGCTCGTCGGCGAGTTCAAGTTCGACCGCTTCGAGGTCGACCTGCGCGGCGGCTATGCCCAGACCGATCGCGAGGCGCCCTACAACGCGATCGTGCCCTACATCCGCACCAACATCCCCAACGATCCCTTCGGCAGCCAGTTCGCCGTGGACGTCGGCGCGGTGATCGGCGGGACCGAGCGCATCCAGGTGGGCTTCGAGGATCTGCGGGAGAAGCTGTGGTTCGGCGGCGCTGACCTCAGCTACGAGGTGACCGACGATCTCACCCTGACCGCGGGCTATGCCTATACCGACACGACGCGCCGGTCGCTGTCCTTCATCATCCGCCCGCTGCTCCAGTCGACCGCCGCGCGCAACACGGCCCTGCGCGCGGTCGGCCTCCGGCAGCCGGGCAGCATCTTCAACGGCGCGACCCTCGCCACCGATGCGGGCGGGGTCGGCTTCTTCAACGTGACCGCTTCCGACCCGACACCCTTCCCGGTGTTCGACGCGGCCTTGCGGGTCCATGCCGGTTATGGCCTGTTCCGCTATCGCCCGACCAGCCGGCTCTCGGTCGAGGGCGGCCTGCGCTTCGAGGACGGCCTCCAGACCGCCGCGCCCGATCCCGCCTTCGATGCGGGCTTCACGCCCACCCCGACGCGCATCGCCAACCGCTACTGGCTGCCCTCGGCGACGATCACCTGGGAGGCGACCGACGATCTCCAGCTGCGGTTCGCCGCCTCGCAGACCATCGCGCGTCCGCAGTTCCGCGAGCTGGTCGAGCAGACCTATTTCGATCCCGAATCCAACCGCCGCTTCCGCGGCAACCCGTTCCTGATCGACAGCGAACTCATCAACCTCGAGGCGCGCGCCGAATACTACTTCGGCGGGCGCCGCAAGGTCAGCCTCGCCGGGTTCTACAAGGAGATCGACAACCCTATCGAGAACTTCCTCATCACCGCACCCGGCATCATCGAGACCAGCTTCGCCAACGCCCCGAGCGCCGAGCTCTACGGGGCCGAGCTCGATGCCGCCTACAGCTTCGATCTGGCCGGGCTGGGCGGCGGCTTCTTCTCGACCAAGGAGCTCTTGGTGCTGGTCAACTACACCTTCACCAAGTCGAACATCGCGGTCGGCGCGGATGACCGCGCGCCGATCCCGGGCAACGTCACCCAGCTCGCCAGCCAGCTGTTCGACGACGGCGCGCCGCTCGTCGGGCAGTCCGACCACATCGCCAACCTCTCGCTCGGCATCGAGGACACCGAGAAGGTCCAGCAGGCGACATTCCTGTTCAACTACGCGAGCAAGCGCGTCACATCGCGCGGCGGTGCGCTGCCCGACGTGATCGAGAACCCGGGCCTGACCGTCGATTTCGTCGCCCGCTCGGAAATCCGCCTCGGTCGCCAGCCGATCGAGCTGAGCTTCGACGTGCGCAACATCTTCGGCCGCGACAACTTTGAATACCAGCAGCTCGGCAGCAACCGGGTCGAGGTCAACACCTTCCGCGTCGGCACCGCCTTCTCGGTCGGCGTGAAGGCGCAGTTCTGATCTGCGGCGGGGCGAGGCGCCTGCCTTGCCCCGCCCTTTCCTTCGGTATCGCCGCGCCGCCGCACGTCACTGTCCCGCGCGCCGCGACCCGGCCCCGGAACCCGCCATGGACCTCCCCTCAACCCCTCGTTAAGCATGTGGGTCTAGGCGGGGACAGTTCGGACGGAAGACGGGGGATATGCAGGCTCGATCATCATTGCGCAGGGCCATGGGGGCGCCGTGATCCCGGCGCGCACCGCTGCCGGGCTCCCGGACAGGACTCCCGCATACCCCGGAGCGTGGCTCGACACGTGGCCGGCCTTCGCTCTCCTCTGCCTTGTTTCGCTGCTTCCCCTCCTTGTGGTGGGTTTCCCGCCGCTCGTCGACCTCTACGGTCACCTCGGTCGCTATGCGATGCAGACCGATCTCGCCAATCGTCCGGAACTCCAGCCCTATTACTCCTACGAGTGGCGGCTGATCGGCAATCTCGGCGCGGACCTCCTCGTCGAGCTGCTGCACCGCTGGCTGGGGCTCGAACCGGCGATCCGCCTGATCGTGCTGGCGACGCAGGCGCTGGCCGCTGCCGGCATCCTGCTGATGAGCCGCGCACTCCACGGGCGCATCACGCCCTTCGCCATCGCTGCCCTGCCGCTGATCTACGGCCTGCCCTTCAACTACGGCTTCCTCAATTTCTCGCTCGGCATGGCGCTGGCGATGCTGGCCTTCACGCTGTGGCTGCACCTGCGTCGCGGAACGTCGCGGCTTGCCGCACCGCTGTGGCTGGCGATTTCCGGGCTCGGCGTGTGGGTGTGCCACACTTATGGCTGGGCCTTCCTCGGATTGCTGTGCGGCTCGACCTTGCTGGCCGAGGCGATCGCGGCCCGTGAGCGCCCGCTTGCGGCGGTGGGGCGGATCGTCGCGACCTGCGCGCCGCTGTTGCTGCCGCTCATCCCCATGATCGTGTGGCGCTCGGAAGCGGGCGGTCTCAACCTCGACAGTTCGGGCTTCATGTACAAGCTCCTGGGGCTGGTCTCGGCGCTACGGGTCAAGTGGGCGATTATCGACGTGCCCTCGCTCTTCGTGGTCGTCGCGCTGATCTACTGGGCGGTGCGCAGCACGGCCGTGAGGATCGACCTGAGGCTCGGCATAGCCGCGCTGCTGTGCTTCGCCTTTTTCCTGATCCTGCCCAAGACGGTGTTCGGATCGGCTGGCGCGGACGTGCGGCTGGTGCCCTATGCGTTGATCTGCGCGCTGCTTGCGGTGCCTGTCGGGGCGCTCGGCAGCACGGCGTTGCGCCGCGTGACCGTGATCGCGCTCGGCTTCCTGGCAATCCGCACGGTGACGACAGGCGCGGCCTATGCGCAGTACGAGGCCCGGACCGAGGCGTTCCTCCCCGCGCTCGACGCGATCCCGCGCGGCGCGCGCGTCGCCTTCTTCTCGATCTCGCCCTGCGCACCGACCTGGGACCTGCCGGTGCTCGATCACAGCGCCGGCTTCGCGATGGCGCGGCGCAGCGTGTTCGTGAACGATCAATGGAACGTCCCGGGTCTGACGCCGCTGACGGTGCATTACCCGGCGGCCGGCGCGTTTGCCCAGGACCCCTCGCAATTCGTCCTGCCCGACGGCTGCGACCGGCACTTCTACCCGCACCTGTCGCAAACCCTCGCACAGGTGCCCTACGATGCCTTCACCCACGTGTGGATCATCGGCGACCTTCCCGAAGGCTTCCGCCCGCCTGCGCGATTGCGGCCCGTGCCTCACGCCGGCGCAGGCGCGCTTTTGGCGGTGCAGCCGATCGGTTACTTCGCGGATGGTGGAGCGTTAAGGCTCGGCGACCGCTTCGCTGTGGCCGCGCTGATCGGCCGCGTCCGCGTCAACAGCCAACGCTGCGCAAAAACTGCTATAGCAGCGCTTCGGCGGACAGCGATCCGTGCCGCCCGATGCCGATTAACCGTGATTCGCGGGAAGGCGGCAGGAAGGAGCCGGATCGCCACACTTTGCAGGCTTGTCATACAACCTGTTGGTCTGGCGGCGGAAACTAAAAAAGCCCCGGTTTCCCGGGGCTTTCGTGCCTTTACGGCTGGCCGCTGATTAGCGACCGCCGAGGCAGATCGAGATCCATTCCCACATAAAATCGTTCCCTATCAGCATGACGATGAGAACGTCTTTAGCGGATTGTTAACCTTAATCAAGTGTTAAGTGCAGCGCGCCCGCCATCCATCATTGCCAGCAGTTCGGGCATCGTGATCGCCCGCGAGAACAGGTAGCCCTGGGCCTGGTCGCAGCCCATCGCCTTCAACGTCGCGGCAACATCGAAGTCCTCGACACCCTCGGCGACCACGGTCTTGCCCAGCGAGTGGGCAATCTCGATGGTCGCGCGCACCACGGCGCGGCTCTCCTCGGAGGTCGCCATGTGCTGGACGAAGCGCTTGTCGATCTTGAGCTCGGAGCTCGGCAGCTTCTCGATATATTCGAGGTTGGATTGCCCCGTCCCGAAATCGTCGATCGACAGGCCGATTCCGCGGGCCTTCAGAGCGGCGACCTGCGGGGCGATCCGCTGGTCCTCGAGCTTCGCTGTCTCGGTCAGTTCGAGCGTCAGGTTCTCGGGCGGGAAGTGGTAGCGGCCGAGCATCGTCATGATGTCGAACAGCAGATGCGTGTCCGAGAGGCTCTTGGCCGACATATTGACCGCCAGCTTGAAGCGGGGGTCAAGCGCAAGCGCCCGCTTCCCGTCAACCAGCGCGGTCTCCAGCACCACCAGGGTCAGCTCGTTGATGCGGTCGCCGGCTTCGGCTGCAAGGACAAGCTCCTGCGGGTCGACGAAGGTCTGCCCGTCGGGCTTCCAGCGGATCAGCGTCTCGGCGCCGACGATGCGGCCCGAGGCGAGATCGATCTTGGGCTGGTAGGCGACCTTGATGTCGCGTTCGCGCAGGCCTCTCTCGAGGATCCGGATCATCTCCAGCCGCTGGTTGCGCGCTTCGAGATAGGCGGCGTCATTGATGATGAAACGCGCGCCCCGCTGCGCGGCTTCGTCGGCCGCCTGCATGGCCTTCTTGATGCGCTGTGCCACGGGCAGATCATGGTTCGTGTCGATGCCCAGCGCGGCCGCATTGTTGGAAGACTGCCAATCGTGGCTGATCGCGGTCTTGAGCATCAGGGCAAGTCCATCGGCATGGCGTTCGAGCTCGACGGTATCCATGCGCGGCGCGAGCCAAACCAGCAGGTCCCGCTCGAACGCGACATCGCTGATCGCGCTCGGCCCCTTGACGTAGGAGATCAGGGTGTTGACGAAATCCCCGGTCTCGCGGACCGACCAATCCTCCGACAGCTCGGCGAGATTGGCGATCTTGAGCGCGTAGACGTCATGTTCGGGGCTGGGCCGCTGGGAGCTGATCGCGGTGGTATTCATCGCATCAACATCGCCGCGGAAATATTTGCGGTTGATCCGCTGGAACCCGATCCCCGCCCAGATCAGCGCCAAGAGCGCGGGCATGATATCGAGATTGACCCCGAAATCGTCGAGAAGCAGAGGGATGATCGCAAGGCCGATGGCGAGGGACACAAGCCGGCTTTGCGAACGCGACTGGCCACGTGCCAGCCAGACCATCATCGCCGCAGCAAGCGCGAGCGCAGGATACCACTTGAGGTCGACGGGCGTGCCACGCTTCAGCGTGTGCGCGCCCATGATGTGAAAATAGGCCCCCGGAATGCGTCCATAACTCAGGGGGTAGTGATAGAAGTCGGACGACTGATAGAAAGTCTCGCCGATAACCACGTTCTTGCCGGCAAGCTGCTTTGCGGTGATCCGCCCTTCAAGCACATCGACATAGCTGAACGTCGGCACGGTGCGCGGATCGAAGGCATAATCCGGTCGGAAGACCCGGTCAGGGCCTGCGTATTCGGCAAGCGCTGCGGAAAGCGCCGGAACCTGCCGTCCCTCGAACTCGGCCCCGCTCTTGAAGCGGATCGAGAGGAAAAAGGGACTGCCGGAGGCGTTCATCATCGCCAGGTTCGCCTCGCGGCGAAACTCCGGACGGGGCAGGATTTGCTCCACGGTCTGGAACCCCGCCCGATGGCTCGGAACCATACCAAGCCACACCTTGCCCTTGTGACGCGCCAGCGTGCTGGTGAAGAGCGCATCCCCCGCCGGGGTCTCGGCAGACGCTTGTGCGCGATCGAAGACGATGCGCCCGACGCCCTCCGACGCAAGCCGATCGATGATGCGGCTGTCCGCCGCCCGATCGGGCAACTTGCCGTTGAAGGCGTCGATGGTCTTGTCGTCGATCGCAATCATCGCGATGTCCTGCGGCGCCTGCTGCTGTCGCACCGCCGCGCGCACCGCGCGGTAGAGGTCCTCTACCGGAAGCGGCAGATCGATGGCTCCGGCAAACAGACCGAACAAAGCCGCCCAGATCGCCACGCGCAAGCGCTTGCCGCGCAGCAGGGCGGCGCCGGAATTGGAGGGCGTGTCGCCCTGTCCGTCGCGCACCTCCTCCCCTGCGAAGGCGCGCGCGGGCCGGATTCTGTCGGCTAGGGAGGAAAACCAGGCAATCATCAGGCGCGCTTATCCCGTGGGAGACCCGCCCGAACCCTAGGATGCAATGGTTAATTCATTGCGAAGGATCGTCCTCGCCCGCCCCGGCGCGCGATCAGATCACGCGGCCGGCCAGTAGTCCGAGCGCCATCGTCAGCAACCCGAGGCCGAGCGAGAGATGCCAGCGCAGCCGCAGGAAATCGGGCGCCGCATGGCCGATGGCGCGGTCGATCAGCGGCGAGCCGAGGATCAGCGCACCGAGGTAAAGCAGCGCCGGGCCCGGCCATTCCCAGCCGAAGGTCCACGGCAGGAACAGCGCCACGGCAAGGAGGCTCGGCAGCACGGCGATCGCATAGGCGCCGGCCGGGGCAGCGCCGCCTGTCCGCGCGCTGGATACCGCCTGCCCCCACCATACGCCGCCCAGGAAGGAGAAGATCGCCGCCGCATAGGCAAAGCCCCCGGCAAGCGCGGTGTAGCGCCATTCGTGGCCGATCAGCAGCAGCCCGACACACAGCGCCTGCGGCAGCAGCCCGGCATAGCCGAGCGCGCGCGCGGCGGGCGAAAGCGAGGTTTGTCCGTCCATGGCGCGACAAAGCCCGTGGGGGCCGGCGGTTCCCGCCCGCTTGCCTCGCCTGCGCGATTGGGCCACCTTCCGGGCCATGAACCTGTTCGATCTCAGCGGCCGCACCGCCCTCGTCACCGGCGGCAACGGCGGGCTCGGCCTCGCCATGGCGCGCGGCCTTGCGAAAGCGGGGGCCGATGTCGCGATCCTCGCGCGCAATCACGACAAGAACGCGGCGGCTCTCGAAGAACTGCGCGAGCTCGGCGCAGGCAAGGTCCTGGCGCTGACCTGTGACGTGGCCGAGGACCGGCAGATCGAGGACGCGGTCGGCAAGGTGCTCGCCGCACTAGGGCGGATCGACGTTTGCTTCGCCAATGCCGGCATATCGGGTGCAGGCACGGCGATACCCGACATCACGGCGGAAGGCCGGGACTACACCCTAGCCATCAACACCCGCGGCGCGGCGCTCGTCTACAAGCACGTCACCCGGCACATGATCGCCCGCGCGAAGGAGGGCGACCCCGGCGGCAAGCTGATCGCGACCTCATCGGGCCAGTCGATCATGGGGGTGAACCGCTCGTCGGACTATGCCGCCTCCAAGGCCGCGCTGAACGGGCTGACCCGCGCCGCCGCCTTTGAGCTTGCGCGCCACGCGATAACCGCCAACGCGCTCCTCTTCGGCTATTACGAGACCGACATCACCGCCAAGGCCGACCCGAAGTTCGCCGAGTGGATGAGCCGCCGCATCCCGCTGCGCCGCCCCGGGGATCATGCGGGGCTCGAGGGCCTTGCGGTGTTCTTCGCCTCGCCCCATTCCGACTACATCACCGGCCAATGCCTGCCCGTCGACGGAGGCCTGTGCATCTCCTGAGCCGGAACGCGCGTAGCCTCCAACCGTTCGCCTCATCATCGACGCCCTGCTGACCGAAAGCCACCCTCCCCCGTGTCTGACAACGACCAAGACCCCGGCTCCTTTGGCCCGGACTTCGCCGACCGCCCCGAAGACCGCGCCCGCCAGCGCGCCGTGCCCGCGGGCCGGGTGGCGCGGATCAGCACCTTCGGGCGCCTCGTCGGCGGGGTCGCGGGCGGGATGGTGGCGGAAGGGGCGCGGCGGCTCGCGGCTGGCGAGGGGATCACTGCACGCGACCTGATCCTGACGCCGGGCAATGTCCAGCGCCTCACCGACCGCCTCTCGCACCTGCGCGGCGCGGCGATGAAGATGGGGCAGATGATCAGCCTCGATGCGGGCGACTTCCTGCCGCCCGAGCTCTCGAAGATCCTCGCGACGTTGCGCGATCAGGCGAACTTCATGCCGACCAGGCAGCTCGACCAGGTGCTCAAGGCCGAATGGGGCCCGGACTGGCGCAAGCAGTTCCGCTGGTTCAATCCCCGCCCCATCGCCGCCGCGAGCATCGGCCAGGTGCACAAGGCCCTCACCCGCGACGGCGAGGAGCTGGCGATCAAGGTGCAGTATCCGGGCGTCGCCAAAAGCATCGACAGCGATGTCGACAACGTGATGACCCTGCTCAAGGTCGCCGGCTTCGCCCCGCCCGAGCTCGAGATGGACAAGCTGATGGCCGCGGCCAAGCAGCAGCTCCACGAGGAGGCCGATTACCAGCGCGAAGGTGCGCAGATGGCGATGTATCGCGAGCGGCTGGCGGACGTCCCCGGCTTCGTGGTGCCGCGCCTCCACGAGGGGCTGACGCGCGGCTCGATCCTCGCGATGAGCTTCGAGGAAGGCGTCTCGATCGAGGAACTCGGCAACGAGCCCGCCGAACGGCGCGATGAAGTCTTCGCCCGGCTGATCCGGCTCGTCGCGCGCGAGCTGTTCGATTTCGGCGTCATGCAGACCGATCCCAATTTCGCCAACTTCCGCTACCGGCGCGAGACAGGCGAGATCGTGCTGCTCGATTTCGGCGCCTGCCGCCCGGTCGATCCGGCGGTGGCGCAGGGCTATCGCCGGATGCTCGCGGCGGGGCTCGAGGGCGATGCCGAGCAGGTCCTCAAGGCGACCATCGAGGCCGGCTTCATGATGCCGATCGTCGCCGAGAAGCACCCCGAACGGGTGAACCGGATGATCGACATCGTGATCGGCGAAATGCGCGAGGACGCGCCCTTCGATTTCGGGAACCGCGCCTTCGTGCCGCTGCTGCGCGACGAGGGGATGGCGATCGCGCAGGACAAGGACACCTGGGCCTTCCCGCCGATCGAGACCCTGTTCGTGCAGCGCAAGGTTTCCGGCACTGCTCTGCTCGGCGCGCGGCTCAAGGCGAAGGTGAATGTCCGCCGCATCACCGAGGAGGTGCTGGCGAGCACGGCGGCAAGCCCGGCTGCCGCAGCCTGATACGCCAGATGTGCCGCTCGCTGTCTAGGCACCGCCCGGCACCCTTAGCGCACCGGTAAGGATGTTCCCGCGAAACCAACAGGATAGCCTGTAGACACGGGCTGATCTTTGGTCTAACGCACTCGCCATGCACGGGGGGATCGAGCACAAGATTGGGGTGCTGTTCGTGTGTCTCGGCAATATCTGCCGGTCACCGATGGCCGAAGGCGCGTTCCGCGAGCGCGCTCGGGATGGCGATTTCGCCTGCCTTGTGGATTCGGCCGGGACCGCCTCCTACCATGTCGGCAGCCAGCCCGATGGGCGCGCCATCGCTGTCGCCGCACGCCACGGGATCGACATCGGCGGGCAGGTCGCGCGGCAGATTGAACGGGACGATTTCTACCGCTTCACCCACATTATCGCGCTCGATCGTGCCAACCTCGAAGGCGTGCGCGCCCGCACACCGCGCGATGCGACGGCGCAGCTTGCGATGCTGATGGACGCGGTCCAGGGCCGCGAGGGCGAAGGCGTGGCCGATCCCTATTATGGCGATGCCGCCGCCTTCGATGCGGCGTGGGACGCGATCCAGATCGGGGTCGAAGCCTGGCTCGCGCGGTTGCAGCGCGAAGCGCAGGCGCTGCGCGCCTAGCCGCCCCGCAGCAGCTGCACGCCCCAATCGCGCTCGAACAGGTAGAGGAGCAGCCGCGCCGCCTCGCCGCGCGGGCTCGTGAGACCGCCGTCGCGCTCCATCAGCAGCCGCGCATCGGCATGGGCCGCCGGGAGCAGCCGCTGCACCTGCTCGAGATCGGCGATCCGGAACCCCGCCTCGCCCGACTGGCGCGTGCCGAGCAGCTCGCCGCCGCCGCGCAGCGCCAGGTCCTCCTCGGCGATCCGGAACCCGTCCTGCGTCTCGCGCATCAGGGCAAGGCGGGCCCGGCCGGTCTCGGACAGCTGCGCCGAGCGCAGCAGCAGGCAGGTCGATTTCTCCGCGCCCCGTCCCACCCGGCCGCGCAGCTGGTGGAGCTGGGCGAGGCCGAAACGCTCGGCCTGCTCGATCACCATCAGAGTTGCCGAGGGCACGTCGACGCCGACCTCGACCACCGTCGTCGCGACCAGCAGCCGCGCCGCGCCGGTTGCGAAACGCTCCATCGCGGCGTCCTTCACCTCGGGCCGCAGCTGGCCGTGGACGAGCACCACGGCATCGCCGAACCGCTCGTTCAACGCCGCGAAGCGCGCCTCGGCGGCGGCGATGTCGGCCATGTCGGGCACGCCATCGATCTCGCGCACCATCGGGCAGACCCAGTAGGCCTGCTGCCCGCCGGCGATATGGCGGGCGAGCCCCTCCACCACCTCGTCGATGCGCTCCATCGCGACGACGCGGGTGTCGATCGCTTGCCGCCCGGGAGGCAGCTCGTCGAGGCGGCTGACGTCCATCTCGCCATATTGCGCCAGCGTCAGCGAGCGTGGGATCGGGGTCGCGGTCATCGCGAGCGTATGCGGAGCGCGCAGGCCCTTGGCGGCGAGCGCGAGGCGCTGGGCAACGCCGAAGCGGTGCTGCTCGTCGATCACCACGAGGCCGAGATCGCGGTAATTGACCGTGTCCTGGAAGATCGCGTGGGTGCCGACGAGCAGCTGGATCGACCCGTCGAGCAGGCCCATCAGGATGCTCTCGCGCTCACGCCCCTTGGCGCGGCCGGTGAGCAGCGCGATCTCGACGCCGGTCGGCCCGAGCATCTTGCGCAATGTCTCGAAATGCTGGCGCGCGAGGATCTCGGTGGGGGCGAGCAGCGCGGCCTGCTTGCCCGCCTCCACCGCGATCAGCATGGCGTTGAGAGCGACCACGGTCTTGCCCGCTCCGACGTCCCCTTGGAGCAGGCGCAGCATCGGCGCCTCTTGCGCCATGTCGCCCTCGATCTCGCCGATCGCGCGCTGCTGCGCCCCGGTGAGGCCGAAGGGAAGTTGCAGCTTGGCCCGGAGCGCCCCGTCCCCCGCCAGCGCCTGCCCGCGCCGGCGTCGTCCGTCGGCCTTGACCAGCAGCAGCGCCAGGGAGTTCGCCAGCAGTTCGTCATAGGCGAGCCGATCGCGCGCCTTGGGCTCGGTGCCCTCGTGCGCGAGCCGCAGCGCCGCGGCCCAGGCCGGCCAGGCTGCGCGTTCCAGCTGGCCGGGCTCGATCCATTCGGGCAGTTCCGGGAGCCGCGCCAGCGCCTGCGCGGCAAAGTCCGCGATGCGCGGCTGGGTCAGACCTTCGGAGAGGCGATAGACCGGCTCCGACAATCGCCCCATCTGTGCGGCGCCCTCGGCCTCGATGTGATCGGGGTGGACGATCTGGAGCATATCGCCATAGCGGTCGAGCCGCCCGGCGACCCAGCGCCGCTCGCCCACCGGCAGGAGCTTCTTCGCCCTGAACGCCGCCTTGCCGAACCAGTTGAGCGACAGGATGTTGCCGCCCGCATCCTGCGCCAGCACGCGGTAGGGCCCGCGGCTGCCCGCACGCGGCGCGCGGTGCTCGATGGGCGTGAGCGCGACGATCACCTGCTCGCCCTCGCTCGCCTCGTCGAGGTTGGTGATCGCGCGCCGGCTGACGAAGCGTTCGGGCAGTTGGTAGGCGATGTCCTTGATCCGGCAGAGCCCCAGCTTCTCGAGCGGCTTCATCAGCTTCGGCCCGACGCCCTCGAGCGTCTGGACTTCGGCGAACAGCGGATTGAGAGCCTCGGGGCGCATGTCGGCCTCGCTAACACCGGCATGGCCGCAATGCGAGTTGAAGGCGACGAGAGCTGTGGCTAGGTGATCCCCATGACCGACGCCCCTCCCTTCGAACAGCGCCTTGCCCGGGCGAAATTCCGCAGCTGGCACCGCGGCACGCGCGAGGCCGATTACATGATCGGCGGCTTCTTCGACCGCTATCACGCCGCCTGGGGCGAGGCCGAGCTCGCGTGGTTCGAGGCTCTGCTCGACGAGGACGACGTGGACGTGATGGCCTGGGCGCTAGGCACGCAGCCGCCGCCGGGGCACCTCGCAGGCGAACTGCTCACCGCCATGCAGAAGCTCGATTACGTCGACATTCCGCGCTGATCCTGCGCCGCTGCGCGCCCGCGCCGTTCGACAGGCGCAGTGCGGCGCGATAAGGGGCGGAACCTATCGTCCGCCCCGAACTTGTCGAAGGGCGCGCAAGGCCTATCTGCCCATCGACGCCGCCGACCGGAAGCAAAGATCCCGATGCCCGACCTCAACCGCATCCTCGCGGCCCGCGAACCGCTGACCCTCGCTTCGCTGCCGCGCGCGAGCGTGCCGCTGGTGCTCGCCGATCTGGCACGCGCCGGCGCCGGGACAAAGGGCGGGCGCCGCGCGGTGTTCGTCGCGCCCGACGATGCCGCGATGCGCGCCGCTGCCGAGGCCGCGCGCTTCTTCGCGCCCGAGGTCGAGGTGGTGACCTTCCCCGCCTGGGACTGCCTGCCCTACGACCGGGCCAGCCCGGCCCTCTCGATCAGTGCCGAGCGGCTGGCTGCGCTCCACAAGCTCCAGCAGCCGGGCGCTGCGCAGCAACTGCTGGTGACCACCGTGAACGCGGTGCTCCAGCGGGTGCTCACCCCGTTCCGGGTGCGCGAGAGCGTGCGCGAGTTCAAGGTCGGCACGCAGATCGCGCAAGACGCGCTTACCGCGCTCCTCACTCGCCAGGGCTACAGCCGCACCGACACGGTGATCGACCACGGCGAATTCGCGGTGCGCGGGTCGATCGTCGACATTTTCCCTTCTTCGCTCGATTCGGGACTCAGGCTCGATTTCTTCGGCGACGAGCTCGAATCGCTGCGCCTGTTCGATCCCGCGACGCAGCTGACGATCGAGCGGATCGACAGCCACCTGCTGCTCCCCGCCTCCGAGGCGCTGCTCGACGAGGAGAGCATCAAGCGCTTCCGCACCCGCTACCGCGAGCTGTTCGGTGCCAATGCGACGCAGGACCCGCTCTACGAGGCGGTCAGCGAGGGGCGCCGCCTTGCCGGAATGGAGCACTGGCTGCCGCTGTTCGAGAGCAAGCTCGCGACGCTGTTCGACCATCTCGGCAAAAACGACCTCGTGGTGATCGACCAGGGCGCGGCGGGGGCGGCGGAGAACCGCCTCGGCGACATTGCCGATTACTTCGAGCAGCGCGGCCGGATCGCGGGCGAGCGGAAGGGCTCCTACCGGCCGCTCAAGCCCGATGCGCTCTATCTGACGCGCGACGAGTTCGACGCCGCGCTCGCTGGCCTGCCCGCGCACCGGGCCACGGGCTTCGCCTCGGACGAGAAGGCGGGCGTGCTCGATTTCGGGTTCCGCTCGGGGCGGGACTTCTCCCCTGAACGCGGGCGCGGCGAGAACGTCTACGAGGCGGCCGCAGCGCACCTCAAGGGTGTGCTGAAGGACGGTCGCAAGGCGCTGGTGGCCGCCTATTCGAACGGCAGCGCGCGGCGCATGGCGGCGATCCTCGACGAGGCGGGCGCGCCGACCGTGCTCGCCGACACGTGGCAGTCCGCGCTCGGGCTCGCGGCGAAGAAGAAGGTCGCGGTGGTCATGCTGCCGCTCGAGACAGGCTTTGCCAGCGATACGCTGGAGGTGCTGACCGAGGCGGACATCCTCGGCGACCGGCTGGTGCGGCGCAAGAAGAAGCGCAAGGATTCCGACGCCTTCCTCGCCGAGCTTCAGGCATTGTCGCAGGGCGACCTGGTGGTCCATGTCGAACACGGCATCGGCCGCTATCTTGGCCTCGAGGCAATCCCGGTCGGCCAGAGCCAGCACGATTGCGTCGCGCTCGAATATGCGGGCGGCGACAAGCTGTTCATACCCGTAGAGAACATCGACGTCCTCACCCGCTACGGGTCGTCCGAGCAGGCGGTGGCGCTCGACAAACTGGGTGGCGAGGCATGGCAGCGCCGCCGCGCCAAACTCAAGGAGCGCATCACAGCGATCGCCGGCGAGCTGATGCAGGTCGCCGCCGCACGCGCCCTGCGTCAGGCCCCCGCCCTCCCCGCCGATCCCCAGAGCCTCGGCCAGTTCACCGACCGCTTCCCCTGGTCCGAGACCGAGGACCAGGAACGCGCCATCGCCGATGTGCTGGGCGACCTCGAAAGCGGGCGCCCGATGGACCGCCTCGTTTGCGGCGATGTCGGCTTCGGCAAGACCGAGGTGGCCCTGCGCGCGGCCTTCGTCGCGGCGATGCACGGGCAGCAGGTGGCGGTGGTCGCTCCAACCACCCTGCTCGCCCGCCAGCACTACCAGAATTTTGCGGAACGCTTCGCGGGCTTCCCGCTGAAGGTCGGCCGCCTGTCGCGCCTCGTCACCGCCAAGGAGGCCGCCGAGACGCGAGAGGGGCTGGAGAGCGGCGACATGGACCTCGTGGTCGGCACCCACGCGATCCTCTCGAAGTCGACCAAGTTCAAGAACCTGGGGCTCGTGATCGTCGACGAGGAGCAGCGCTTCGGCGTCACGCACAAGGAAAAGCTCAAGCAGCTGCGCGCCGACGTCCACGTGCTGACGCTGACCGCGACGCCCATCCCCCGCACGCTCCAGATGGCGATGTCGGGCCTGCGCGAACTCTCCACCATCCAGACCCCGCCGGTCGACCGCCTCGCGGTGCGCACCTACGTCATGGAGTGGGACGACATGGTGATGCGCGAGGCCCTGCTGCGCGAACATCACCGCGGCGGGCAGAGCTTCATCGTCGTGCCGCGCATCTCCGACATGGCCGATGTCGAGGACTGGCTGCACAAGAACGTCCCCGAGGTGAAGTCCGTCTCCGCCCACGGCCAGATGGCGCCTGCCGAGGTCGAGGAGCGGATGGGCGCCTTCTACGACCGAAAGTACGACGTGCTGCTGTCGACCACGATCGTCGAGAGCGGGCTCGACATCCCGAGCGCCAACACGATCATCATCCACCGTGCCGACCGTTTCGGCCTCGCCCAGCTTTACCAGCTGCGCGGACGCGTCGGGCGGGCGAAGCTGCGCGCCTATGCCTACCTGACGCATGAGGCGGGGGTGGCACTGTCGGAGATCGCACAGAAGCGGCTGAAGGTGCTGGGCGACCTCGATACGCTCGGCGCAGGGTTCCAGCTGGCCAGCCACGATCTCGACATCCGCGGCGCGGGCAATCTGCTGGGTGACGAGCAGTCCGGGCACATCCGCGAGGTCGGCTTCGAGCTCTACCAGGCGATGCTCGAGGAGGCGATCCTTGCCGCCAAGGCGGGCGAGATGGGCCTCGAGAAACCGCGCGACAAGATCACGCCGCAGATCACCGTCGATGCGCCGATCATGATCCCCGAGGACTATGTACCCGATCTTGCAGTGCGCATGGCGCTTTACCGCCGCCTCAACCAGGCCGAGGGCCAGCACGAGATCGAAAGCCTCGCCGCCGAGATGATCGACCGCTTCGGCGATCTTCCGCAGCCGACCAGGAACCTCATCCGGCTGATCGAAGTGAAGCACCAGGCGATCGAGGCGTGCATCGCCAAGATCGACGTCGGCGCCAAGGGCACGCTGGTGACCTTCCACGAAGACAACTTCCCCGATCCCGCCGGCCTCGTCGCCTATGTCGAGCGGTTGAACGAAGGTGGCAAGGAGACCGCCAAGCTGCGCCCCGACATGAAGCTGGTCATCAACCGCGCGTGGGGCGATCCGCGCAGCCGGCTGAATGGCCTGTTCCAGCTCACCAAGGGCCTGAGCGGGATCGTGAAGAAGGCGGCGAAGGCGAAGAAGGCGGCCTAGTTGCCCGTCTGCCCAGCGAGGATGTCGAACTCGACCGGGTCGTGAGCGCAGAGCATCCGCACCTCGCCGCCGTGCTTCAGCGACAGTTGCCGCAGCCGCGCCTGGTTGGCGAGCCGGGCCGAGCGGTCGACTTCCATGAGCGCCTGAAAGCCGCGGAGCATCGGAGTGCAGGCGTATTCCTGCGCGCCCACCTCGCCGCGATAGAAATAGGCATCGCCCACGTGAAGCATCCATCCGCCCGCGTCGCGGACCGCCACTCCGGCATGGCCCCAGGTGTGCCCGGCAAGGGGCACGAGCAGGATCTCGGGCGGAAGGCCGTCGAGATCGCGACCCCGTCGAAGCCGAACCATGTCTCGCCGCCGCCCAAGCGATAGAGCCGCCCATCGCTCGCCTCGTCCCATTGCTGCGGGCGGTAGCGGCGGGTGCCCACGAAGGCCCCGCCCTCGCCCGCGCCGTCGCCGCCCTTGGTCGTGATCGCTCCCGGGTTTCCGCCCGCACCTTTTTGCGCCATGTCTCGTCTCCCTTGATGGAGCGGACATCATCGCGCTCGCGCAAATGGTGGCCCCTGATCAATGTGACCAGCACGGGCACCCGCGGTCGGGCTTGAGGGGCGGCTCAGCCGAGCCGGTCAGCCGTGTCCCATGCCGCGCGCGGTGCGGGCGAGCGCCACGACGCGCTCGCTCGGCATCGGCTGGGCGCGCAGGAAGCCCTGCCAGTAGTCGCAGCCCTCCGCGGTGATGGCGGCGCGCTGGATCTCGTCCTCGATCCCTTCGGCATAGACCGCAAGGCCCAGCGCCTTGGCGAGGGCGACGATCGCCCGCAGCACCGCAAGCGCGGTGGCATCGGCGGGGATGCCCTCGACCATCGCCTTGTCGAGCTTGAGCGCATCGAGCGGCAGTTCGCGCAGGTATCGGAAATTGCAGAACCCCGCCCCGAAATCGTCGAGCGCGGTGCGGAAGCCGAGGCCGCGCAACGCCTTCAGCGCGCTCGCCGCCTGGGGGAGATTGCGCACCAGCAGGTCCTCGGTGATCTCCAGCATCAGCCGCTGCGGCCCGATCTCGGAGCGTCCGATCAGCGCCGCGAAATCGGCGGCGAAGCGTGGATCGCCAAGCTCCTCGGGCGTGATGTTGAGCGACAGGGTGAGGTTTTCCGGCCAGGTCGCGGCGTCCTCGAGCGCGCGGGCCACCACGTGGCGCGACAGCGGGGCGACGAGCGCCGCACGCTCGGCCACCGCGAACAGGTCGCGCGCGCCGATCGGGCCGAGGGTCGGGTGCCGCCAGCGCGCCAGCGCCTCGGCCCCGACCAGCGCGCCGGTCGCGCAGGCGAACTGTGGCTGGAACAGCACCTCGATCTCGCGCCGGTCGAGCGCGCGCAGCAGGTCGGCCTCGAGCACGCCGGGGCTGACGCCGGGCAATGCCCCGCGCACAGGCCCCCGCAAGGATGTCCGACCCTGTTCCATCGCGCTCCCTTTACCCCGTTCCCCCTTACGCCTTGCTTTGCAACCTGCCTCGCATCAATTGCAATCCGCCCGAATCTGGCACATCAGGGTTCATGCCAAGTGACGCGCCGGGGATAAGCACTGTGGTGGCCGCTTTTGTCCTCGGGAGGGAGAGTGATGTCCGGCAATTCCGGCAATGGTGCAACGGGCGGGGCGGGTTACCAGAAGCTGGCCCTGCTCGCCTCCGACAACGAGCGGGCGCAGCAAGCGCACGAAGCGCTGCTTGGCCAAGGGGAGTGGGTGCCGCTGGCCGAGGCCGAGGCCGTGGTGGTGCTGGGCGGCGACGGTTTCATGCTCCAGGTGCTCCACGCGATGCTCGATGCCGGGCAGGTGATCCCGGCCTACGGGATGAACCTCGGGACGGTCGGCTTCCTGATGAACCGCTACGACAAGCGCGCCGCCTTGCCCGCGCGGGTCAACAAGGCGCGCCACTGGACGATCTCCCCCCTGCGCGTCGAGGCGGTGACGCAGGACGGCGAGACCCACACCCTGTGCGCGATCAACGAGCTCTCGCTGCTGCGCGAGACGCGCCAGACCGCCAAGATCGAGGTGACGGTGGGCGACAGGGTGCGGATCCGCGAGCTGGTGTGCGACGGGGTGCTGGTGGCGACGCCGGCGGGCTCGACCGCCTACAACCTCTCGGCGCAGGGGCCGATCCTGCCACTGGACAGCAGGATGCTCGCCCTCACCCCGATCAGCCCCTTCCGCCCGCGGCGCTGGCGCGGGGCGATCCTGCCCGACCGGATGCCGATCATCCTCAGGGTGCTCGAACCGGTGAAGCGCCCGGT
The DNA here is from genome assembly GCF_026586795.1 of Erythrobacter sp. WG. GTDB lineage: Bacteria > Pseudomonadota > Alphaproteobacteria > Sphingomonadales > Sphingomonadaceae > Erythrobacter. The sequence goes on along the minus strand of NZ_JAPFGY010000039.1, from coordinate 322 downwards.
CGCCGCCGTCGCCGACCAGAAGGAGCTGCGCGACATCGCCGAGGTGCGCCTCCAGATCGCGCGCGATGCCGATCTGACGCTGCTGTTCGACCCCGGCCAGAGCCTCGAGGAGCGGATCGTCGCCGAGCAGTTCGTGACGGCGTAAGTTGACGAAAGTCATGCGCACACGATGCAGGCCCGGCGCGTGAACGAACGAAGGTGTGTTAGCCCAATAATACACCCTTCCCGGGCTTCGCTGAGGGCTCATACCAAAGCCTGTGGAATCTGACTCACGGGGGGTATCGTTGGGGGCGGATTGGTGATTCACCATGGCAAACTGTTG
>NZ_JAPFGY010000038.1 GCF_026586795.1 Erythrobacter sp. WG | reverse complement strand
GCGAAGACCTCTGCGCTCGCCGCTGCCCGCGCGAGCGCGGCGCTGCCTGCGCGGCCCCGCGCGAGGTCGCCGGTCGCGACCAGCAGCTCGGCATGGCGCTGGCTTTCGGAGAGCAGCACCACCAGCCGCTCGGCCGCGAGCGCGGCCTCGTGGGTGGCCCGCACGCGCTCGGCCCGCTGACCCAGTTCGATATAGCCGCCCACCACGAACATCCCCGCCGCGAGCGCGAACAGCAGGTTGAAGCTGAAAAAGGCGGTGATCTTGCCGCCCACCGGCAACGCGGCGAAGCGGCGGCGCGCGCGGGCGAAGACGCCGCCCGGCGCAGCGGCGGCGGCGGCGGCGGGGGCGGCGCTTTCCGCCTCGAAATCCAGCGCGATCTCGCCGAGCGCGCTCATGCCGCGGCCTCCTTGCCCCCGGCCAGCAGCGCGGTCTGCGCGGCGATCAAGCGGTCGATATCCTCCGCCGGCAGCGCGCGATAATAGAGCCAGCCCTGGATCTGGTCGCACCCCGCAAGGCGCACCAGCTCGGCCTGCTCCTCGGTCTCGACGCCCTCGGCCGTCACCCCCATGTCGAGCGCGCGGGCGAGCGCGATCGAGGAGAGCATCATCGCCCGGCTGCCGTCGTCGACGCCCGCAAGCTCCACCAGACTGCGGTCGAGCTTCAGCTTCTCGAAGCGGAAGCGCCGCAGGAAGCCGATCGAGGCGTAGCCCGTGCCGAAATCGTCGAGCGCGATCCGGACACCGAAGCTGCGGATCACGTCCAGCGTGCGCTCGGCAACCACGGGATCGAGCACGAGGCAGGTCTCGGTCACCTCCAGTTCCAGCCGGCTGGGCGGGAAGCCGGTTTCCTCGAGCACCTCGCCCAGCCGGATCGGGAATTCGGCGTTGCGCAGCTGCGCGGCGGAGATGTTGACCGACAGCGTAATGTCGTCCCAGCGGCGCGCATCGCAGGCGGCCTGGCGCAGCACCCACAATCCGAGCGGGTTGATGAGGCCCGAATCCTCGGCGATCGGCACGAAGACGTTGGGGCCCAGCGCGTCACGCTCCGACCCGCGATTCCAGCGCAGCAGCGCCTCGACCGCGACGATCTGTTTGGTCTCGGCATCGACCAGCGGCTGGTAGGCGAGCGCGAATTCGCCCGCCGCGATCCCGGCGCGGATTTCGTCCTCGATCTCGCGCACCCGCTCGCGGCGGCGGTCGAAGCTTTCGTTGAACCAGGTGCAGCGCATCTTGCCGCCGCGCTTCGACATGTCCATCGCCACGTCCGCGCGGCGGAGCAGCTCGGAGGCCGGGGCGCGGTCCTCGGGCAGCGAACGGGTGAGGCCGATGCTCGCGCCCATCGCGAAGTGCCGGCCGTCGAGCGCCAGCGGGGTGCCGAGCCGTTCGAGCAGGGTGCGGCACAGGCCTTCGAGGATCGTGCCGGCGACCTTGCCGTTCGCGAGCGCCGCGAATTCGTCGCCGCCGAGGCGGTAGCAGCGCGCCTCACGTCCGCAGACGCTGCGCAGTTCCTGGGCGAAGCGCGCGATCAGCCGGTCGCCCATCGCGTGGCCGTAATGATCGTTGAGCTGCTTGAACCCGTCGAGGTCGATGATCGCCAGCGCCAGTTCCTCGTCGCCCTGCGAGATACGCTCGATGTCCTCGCCCAGCGTGTGGCGGTTGGGCAGGCGGGTGAGCGTGTCGATGCTCGCGCGGCGTTCGAGCCCGCGCACATTCTCGATCCCGCTGCGGCCGAGGATGAACAGGACCAGCGCGTAGATCAGCACCGCGACGATCATCAGCGGGGCCTTGAGCGCGGTCTCCCAGCGCCCGGTCAGCACCAGCGCGGCCGAGAGCGCCCCGGTCAGCACGCAGGACACCGCGATCGGGATCACCACGAGCCCCGCGGAGGTCTTGTGCAGAGGCTGCTTCGATGCGCTCACGGCCAGACCAGTTCCACTCCGCGCGCCGCCTTCTGGCGCGTGGCAAACGTGCTAAAGACAAGCGGCTAAGGAAGGGTAAAGCATCGCCTCCCGGCAAGCGCCATCAGGCGCTGCGGCGCAGGGCGGCCGGAGCGAGCGCGGCGACCGGCTCGAAGAAGCTCGCGCGGCGCGCGGCGGGGACGAAGCGTTCGGTCTGGCCGACCACGGTCTCGCCCGCGCCGAGCATCAGGAACCCGTCCCCCATCACCGCACCCGCGAGCCGGTCGAAGGCATCGCGGCGGGTGGCGCGGTCGAAATACAAGAGCACGTTGCGGCACAGCACGAGGTCGAAGGGCAGGCGACCCGGGTGGGCGGGGCCGAGCAGGTTGTGCTGCTGGAAGCGCACCATCGCGCGCACGTCCCCGCGCACCTGCCAGCCGCGCGGGGTCTCGTCGAAGTGGCGCAGCATCTGGGCGACGCCCAGGCCGCGCTGCACCTCGAAGGGGCTGTAGAGCCCGCTGCGCGCCGCCTCGATCGCGCGGTGCGAGACATCGGTGCCGAGGATGTCGATGGTCCAGCCCTGCCAGCGCTCGGCCTGTTCGGTGAACAGCATGGCGAGGCTGTAGACCTCCTGCCCCGTCGAACAGCCCGCCGACCAGATCGACAGGCGGCGGCCATCGCGGCGGCGATGGGCGAGTTCGGGGAGGATTTCGGCGGGCAGCTGATCGAAGGTCGGCTTGTCGCGGAAGAAATAGGTCTCGTTGTTGAGCAGCGCCTCGACCACCTCCTGCGCCAGGTCCGGGCTACCCGCCGGCGGCGATGCGAGCAGGCACACGAGCTGGTCGACGTTCGAGATGCCGTGCGCGCGGAAGATCCCCGCCAGCGCCGAATTGACCCGCCAGCGACGGCTTTCGGTCAGGTGCTGGCCGGTGCGCGCCTCGAGCAGGTCGGCGATGATCTGGTGGCTGGCCTCGCTGCCTTCGATCATGGGCGCGCGCCTTGCAGGGCGGGGGCGGGCAGGACGGGCAGGGCGGCCTGCGCGCCGACCGCCTCGCCGAGCCGCTCGGGGCAGGCGATGATGCTGGCGAGCCCGGCCCGCGCGACGGCGCCGGGCATCCCCCACACCGCGCTCGAATCCGCGTCCTGCGCGTAGATCGTGCCCCCGGCATCGACCAGTGCCTGCGCGCCGAGCACCCCGTCGCGGCCCATGCCCGAAAGGATCACGCCCAAGGCGCGGCCCTCGCAGGCCTCGCCCAGGCTTTCCAGCATCGGATCGACCGAAGGCACGCAGCCGCTCGGCGCGGGCGCGTCGGACACTTCGACGACGAGGCCGAGGCTTCCCTTGCGGCGCACCACGATATGCCCGTGGCCCGGCGCGACGGCGATCCGGCCCGGGGTCAGCACGAGGCCGTCGGCGGCGATGTCGGCAGGGCGGCCGCAGGCGGTCTCGACCTGGCGGGCGAAGACCGGGATGAAGGAGGCGGGCAGGTGCTGGGTGACAAGCAGCGGCACCGCAAAGTCGCGCGGCAGCTGGCGCAGCATGAGGCCGAGCGCGTGGATCCCCCCGGTCGACGCGCCGATCGCGACCGCCTCCGGGCGGCGGGCGCGGCGGGCAAGGCCGGGCCGGGCGAAGGAGGGCGCGAGGGCCGGCCGCGCCGGCGAAAGGACCGCCTCGCCATCACCCCCCGCTCGGCTGCCGAGCGCGCGGATCTTGCCGAGCAGCTGCGTGCGGTAATCCTCGGTGAAGCCGCCCGGCCGGGGCTTTGCCAGCGTGTCGGCGGCGCCCATCTGGAGCGCGGTGAGCGTGTGCTCGGCCCCGTCCATGGTCAGCGAGGAGACCACCAGCACCTGCGGGCTTCCGGGCGTTGCGAGGATCGCGGGGAGCGCGCCCAATCCGCCGATCCCGGGCATTTCCAGGTCCAGAAGCACCACGTCGGCGGGCGTCGCGGCCAGCTGGCCGATCGCGCCCTCCGCGCTCGATGCGGTGCCGACGATCATCAGTGCGGGATCGCTTTCGACCATGCGCTTGAAGATCGTGCGCACCGTCAGCGAATCGTCGACGACCATGACCCGGATCGCCGCCCCCGCGCCCGCATGGGCGAAGGGCCGGCGGGCGTCAGGGGCTCGCGGGGCTGGGGCGGGGCGGGTCACGCAAACCCGACAAGCTGCAACTTGATCTGCAGCGTCTCGTGATCGAAGGGCTTCATCACATATTCGTCCGCCCCGGCCTGGATCGCCTGGCGGATGTGGGCGACATCGTTCTCGGTGGTGCAGAACACCACCTTGGGCTTGTCGCCGCCCTCGCGCTGGCGCAGGTGGACGAGGAATTCGATGCCGGTCATCACCGGCATGTTCCAGTCGAGCAGCACCACATCGGGCATCGCCACCGCACAGGCATCCAAGGCCAGCTTGCCGTTCTCGGCCTCCTCCACCGCGAAGCCGAGGGTCTCGAGGATATGCCGCGAGACCTTCCGGATCACGCGCGAATCATCGACGATCAGGCAAGTTTTCATGGGACATCCTGCGCTTGGGCCGCGCCCAAAGTGGGTCCATTTGGTAATTATAGGATTAAGCCGCGGTCTCGATTTCGCGCGAAAGTCCCTCAGGTCCGGCGAGCAGAGCGGAAAGATCGACGAGCAGCGCCGGGCCCGCCATCGTCTCGACCATGCCGCTGGCGATGCGCGACCATTCCGCGCCGAAGCCGCCGGGCACCTGCCCGGCTTCGCTCGCGGCGGTGGTGATGTCCTCGATCATGTCGACGAGGAGGGCGTAGGAATGCCCCCCCTCGGACACCACAATGGCGCGGTGATCGGTCGGCCAGGCGGCCTCGCCCGCGCCGCCCGCCAGCCCGATCGCGCGGCGGCAGTCGATCACCGTCAGCGCCTGGCTGCGCAGCGCGGCGATCCCCGCGATCCAGGCGGGCGCGCGGGGGATCGGAGTGACGGTGCCGATCTCGATCACCGATCTGACGTCGAGCGCCCCGAAGGCGCAGGCGCGCCCGGCGATGCGGGCCACCACCAGCAGCTCCCCGATCATGCCGCGCCTCCCTTGCGTGCGGCGACCAGCGCGGCGAGCAGCCCCTCGCGGTCGTAGCGGTAGATGGTGCCGCTCGCCGGCGGGGCCTCGGGCTGGTCGCGCAGCCGGATGACGCGCGGCGGCAGCGGGCGGCCGAGCGCCTCGGCGGCCTCGTAGACGTCCTCGAAGAGGATACCGAGCGCATCCGGGCCGGCCTCGGCAGGCGCGACGATCTCGTATCCCGCCGCCGCCACCAGCGGGGCGAGGATGCTGCGCGCCCAGTCCCCCTCGGGCAGCACGGCGCGCGGGCGGTTCGCCGGGAGCGGCGCCTCGCCATGGGCGGCGAACAGGGCGTGGGCATCGATCAGCGTCACCGGCTGCCCGGCGACCAGCGTGATGCCCTCGGCAAAGGGGTCCTCGGGCACGGGGCGCAAGGTATCGGCGAGTTCCACCGCGTCCTCCACCTCGCGCACCGCATAGAGCAGGTCGCAGGCCCCGTCGGAAAGGCGCAGCAGGCGCAGCTTGGACTGGGCGAGGGGCGTGTCGGGCAGGCCGACGAGCGGCAGGATCATCCCGTCGATCACCACGCGCGGGCGGCCGGCGGAGCGGTCGATGGCGCTCGCCGGCGCGGTCTCGATGCGCTGGACCAATTCGAGCCGCACCGCTGCCCGGCGCCCGGCGAAATCGGTGAACAGCATCGCGCGCGCCGCCGGTTCGGCCGCCGCCTCGGCCTGCGCCAGCGGCTTGAAGACGCGCCCCCGCGTCTCGGCCATGAGGTTCGCCTGCGCGGCGATGTTGGCGACGTCGAGCAGCAGCACCGGCTGGCCATCGTCGAGCAGGGTCGATCCGGCATAGAGCCCGGTGCGCATCACCGCCGGGGCGAGCGGCTTGACCACGATGTCGCCGTGCCCGTGGATGCCCTCGACCGCGAGCGCGAAGAGATCGCCGCTGGCAAGGCGCAGCATCACCAGCGTGGGTTCGGCCGGCGTGCTCTCGCTAGCCAAGCCGAGCACCTCGCCCAGCATCAGGCAGGGCACGCGGTTGCCCCGGAAGGTGACGAGCGCCGTCTCGCCCAGCCGGGTGAAATCGAGCGCCTGCGAGGAGGCCTGGACGATCTCCTCGACATAGGATTGCGGGATCGCGAAGCGCTGCCCGGCGATCTCGACGGTGAGCCCGGCGATGATCGAGAGGGTGAGCGGGATCTGCAGGCGGAACAGCGTCGCCTCGCCCGGCTGGCTCTTCACCGCGATCGAGCCGCCGACCTTCTCGAGGTTCTGGCGCACCACGTCGAGCCCGACGCCGCGCCCGGAGACGTTGCTGACCGTTTCGGCGGTGGAGAAGCCCGGCTCGAAGATCAGGTTCAGGAGCTTCTCGCGGGGCATGGCGGCGCGTTCGGCCTCGGTGATGAGGCCGGTGGCGACCGCCTTGGCGGCGATCCGCTCCTCGTCGAGGCCCCGCCCGTCGTCGGAAATGACGATGCTGATGGTGTTGCCCGACTGGCGCGCCGCGATGGAGAGGAGGCCGATCTCGCGCTTGCCGGCGGCGAGGCGGGCGGAAGGGCTCTCGATCCCGTGGTCGATGGCGTTCCTGATGAGGTGGGTGATGGGATCGCGGATGGTCTCGATCATCTCGCGGTCGAGTTCGACATCGCCGCCGTCGAGATCGATCATCACCTGCTTGCCGAGTTCGGCGGAAAGGTCGCGCACCATGCGGGGGAGGGCGGCAAACAGCGTCTCGATGCGCTGCATCCGCATCCGGGTGATCGCGTCGCGCACGTCGGAAAGGATCGTGGTGAGCCGCTCGAAGGGGCCGTCGATGGTCGGCTGGGTGCCGGCCTGGCGCAGGCGATGGGCCAGATCGTTGCGGGCGAGCACCATGTCGGAGACGCCGCTCATGACGCGGTCGAGCAGTTCGACGGGCAGGCGGATGGTGCGCTGGGCGGTGGCGGCGGCAACGGCGGCGGCGGCGGAATCGCTGCGGCGGCCAGCCGGGGCTTGCTCCTCGCCAGAGCCCAGCAGCGCGCTCGCAGGGGCGTGCAGGGGCGGGCCAGACCCCTCGCAGACCCCCTCCAGCGCAGGGTTTTCGGGTGTTTCACGTGAAACATCGAGCCCGGCGATGAGGTCCTCGTCGCCGCCTTCGGGGAAGGGTTCCTTGGCCTCGATGGCATCGACCATCGCCGCGATCCGGTCGATGATGGCAAGCACCGCGGTGACCAGCCGCTGGTCCGGCTCGCGCCTCCCGGCGCGGCAATCGGCGAGCGCATCCTCGGCGGCGTGGGAGAGGCTGGCGAGGCGGGGAAAGTCGAAGAAGCCGCAATTGCCCTTCACCGTGTGGACGAAGCGGAAGATCGCGTCGAGCCGCGCGCGGTCGGTAGGATCGGCCTCCCAGGCGACGAGTTCGCCGCCCGAGGCTTCCAACATCTCGCGGGTCTCGGCGATGAAATCCGCCAGCAGATCGTCCATGCGAAGCAGCGCCCTCTTGCCCTTGCGAGCGAAGGCTATGCGGCAGGGTTGGTTAACAGGCTCCTAGCGCGCCGTTGCGGCGGGGGCGGGCGGGCGGTGGGCGAAGATATGGCGGATCAGGACCGCCGCGGTGAGCGCGCCGAACAGGTTGGCGGCCAGTTCGGCGGTGTAGATCGCGGCAGAACCCATCGCAGGGCGCAGCATCAGCGCCACCGGGAGCATCACCAGGAACACCCGCGCGACGGATTGGCCGAGGGCGAATCCTGCCCGGTCGACCGCGTTCATGATCCCGTTGCCGACGATCAGCAGCCCGAACCCGGCATAGCCCCAGGCCGCGATCCTCAGGTACAGGTCGAACTCGGCGATGACGGCGGGATCGCTGGTGAAGATCCGCGCGAAGTCCTGCCCGGCGGCCATCACGCCGACCGCCACCAGCAGCCCCCAGGCGATGCAGAAGCCGCCCGCATACATCACCGCCTCGCGCGCCCGGTCGATGCGGCCGGCGCCCCAGTTCTGCCCGACGATCGCCCCGATCGCCCCCGACAGGCCGAGCAGCGGGACGATCACGAAGCTTTGCAAGCGGCCCGCCGCGCCGAACCCGGCGACCGCCGCATCGCCCTCGAGCGCGACCAGCGCGGTGAGGATCGAGAGGCCTAAGGGGTTGATCGCGTTGGAGAAGGCGGCGGGAAGTCCCACCCTGATGATCGCCCGCGCGGGTTCGAGGAGATCGCAATTGCGCAGCAGGGCGAGGTTGAGCGGCAGGGGCGTGCCCTTCAAGAGCCACACCGCGACCACCACGCCCAGCGCCCAGCCGATCCCCGTCGCATAGGCCGCGCCCGCGATGCCGAAGCCGTCAAAGCCCATCGCGCCGGTGATCAGCAGCGGGTCGAGCACCCAGTTGGCGGCGGCATAGACGATCGAGATGGTGCTCGTCCGCCGCGCCTCGCCCTGGCCGCGCAGCACGCCGTTGAAGCCCATGATCGCAAGGCTCAGCGGGAAGCTGGCGGCGAAGGGCGCCATGTAGGCGTGGATCAGCGGCATCAGGCGCGCGGGCGCGTTCATCGCCGCGAAGATCGCGTCCGAGCCGAGCCACAGCGCAAGCCCCATGACCAGCCCGACGAGGCAGGCAAAGACGATCCCGAGGTTCGCCCGCCGCGCCGCCTTGGCAAGGTCCCCCTCGCCGAGCGCCCGCGCGACGACCGAGTTGATCCCCACCATCACGCCCACCCCCAGCGAGGTGATCGCCACGGTGATCGGGAAGATGAAGGAGATCGCCGCCAGCGCGTCGCTGCCGAGCTGGCCGATGTAGTAGGCATCGACGATCCCGATCGACATGATCGCGGCGACGCCGATCACCGCCGGGGCCGTCTGGCTGAGGAGGTGCCCGGGGATCGAGCCGGTGACGAGGCGCGCCGAAGGGGGCGGGGCGGAGGAGGGTGAGGCAGACGCGCCGGTGTTCATCGCAAGCCCGGACTAGCCGCCCGCGTGCGGCTTGCAAAGCCTTCGCTCGGCGTGCGATAGCGGGGCGCGAGGAACGACGGAGAGGAACGGCCCCATGGCGACCCAGCTCAAGCCCGGTATCGAGTGCAGCAAGGAAGAATGGCAGGCCCGCCTCGATCTGGCAGCGTGCTACCGCATCTTCGACCATCTCGGCTGGTCGGAATCGATCTACAACCACATCTCGCTGAAGGTGCCGGGCGAGGAGGGCACCTTCCTCATCAACCCCTTCGGCCTGCTCTACAGCGAGGTTACCGCAAGTAACCTCGTCAAGATCGACGTCGAGGGGAACAATGTCGGCGGCTCGCCCTACATGGTGAACAAGGCGGGCTTCACCCAGCACGCCTATTTCCACAAGCATCTGGGCGGCCGGGCGGATGCGATCTGCCATGTCCACACCACCGCGACGATGGCGGTGGCGAGCCACAAGGACGGGCTGCTGCCCACCAATTTCTACGCCTGCAACTTCCAGGGCCAGATCGGCTATCACGACTTCGAGGGCGTCACCGTGCGCCCCGAGGAGGGCGAGCGGCTGGTGCAGAACCTCGGCAACCACACCATCCTGATGCTGCGCAACCACGGCCCCGTTGTCATGGACCGCACCATCCAGGGGATGTTCGTCAAGATGTGGGCGCTGCAGCGCGCCTGCGAGATCCAGGTGGCGACCCTCTCCATGGGCGATCCCGTGCTCGTCCCGCGCGAGGTGATCGAGGTTCACCAGCGCGACCTTTCGGTGATGAGCGGGCAGGGCGGTGCGGGGCTGTTCGATTTCGAGGCGTGGAAGCGCAAGATCGACCGGATCGACGACAGCTGGCGCCAGTGAGCACCGCGGCCTGAGGCACCCCCATGACCGGCATGACCGTCAACGAGCGGCCGGTCGCGTTCCGGCTCGATCCGCGCACCCCGCTGCTCTACGCGCTGCGCGAGGCGATGAACCTCACCGGCACCAAGGCCTGCGGGGGCGGGCCCGCGTGTTCGGGGGCGTGCATGGTGCTGGTCGACGGGGTGGCCCTGCGGTCCTGCGCGATCACCCTCGCCGAGGCCGAGGGGCGGATCATCACCACCATCGAGGGCCTCAGCCGCGATCGCTCGCACCCGGTGCAGCAGGCGATGGTGGCGCAGCAGGCCGTGCAATGCGGCTACTGCACGCCGGGGATCGTGATGTCGGCCGCCGCGCTGCTCCAGCGCAACGCCGCGCCGACGCGCGAGGATATCGAGGGGGCGGTCCCCAATCTGTGCCGCTGCGGGGTCTATCCGCGGCTCGTCAAGGCGATCGAGCAGGCGGGGCGGGTGATGCAGCGGCAGGAGCGGGTCAGCGCGGCGCCCGCGCCGGGAATCAGCCCCGAGGACGCGGCCAAGGCGGTGCCGGCGCTGCGCGTGACGCCGGGGGGATGAGGGACAGGCGATGAAGGCGACGATCTGGCACAATCCGGCCTGCGGCACCTCGCGGAAGACGCTGGCGATCCTCGAGAACCTTAGCCGCGTCGAGGTGACGGTGGTGGAATATCTCAAGGACCCGCCCTCGGCGGAGAAGCTCGCCCAGCTCTACCGCGATGCCGGGATCACGCCGCAGCAGGGCCTCCGGGTGCGCGGCACCGACGCGGCCGAGCGGGGTCTGCCCGAAGCGGACGATCAGACGGTGCTGGCGGCGATGGTCGCCGACCCGATCCTCATCGAGCGCCCGCTGGTGGAGACCGACAAGGGCGTGCGCCTGTGCCGCCCTCAGGACGAGGTGCTGGAGATCCTCTAGCCCCGTTCGTGTCGAGCGCAGTCGAGACACCTGCGCAAGCCTCTCGACTTCGCTCGAGGCGAACGGGGAAATGGACTAGGTCCGTTCATTGGTAAGATCCCGGTCCGCCTGCAGCTTGAACCAGCCGTGGACCAGCACGATCAGGCACAGCCCGACGATGAGGCCGAAGCCCAGGTAGTCCGAATGGCCGTAGAGCCAAACGCCCAATGCCGGCGCGTAGATGTAGCTCGCGCCCGCAAGGCTTGCGACGATGCCCGAAGCCTGCCCCTGCTCGGCGCGGGTGACGGCGAGCGAGGTGCCTGCCGTGGTGCCGGGGCGGAACAGGCCGAAGCCCAATGAGGCGATGGCATAGCCCAGCGCGATGAGGTGGAGGTCGCCCGCGACGGCGAGGATCATGGTGCCCGCCGCGGCGGCGGCGATGCCCCACAGGCTGGCGGTGCGCGGGCCGAGGTCGAAGCGCGGGATCAGGCCCCATTGCGCCAGCAGCGTGGCGATCGCGCCTGCCATCAGCACGATGCCGATCGGCCCCGCGCCCGCATCGGGCATGGCGCGCAAGCCCAGCCGGTCGAGCACGAGGAAGCCCGCGATCCCCTGCACCATCGCCTGCGCATGGCCGCCGACGAGGCCGGCGAAGACCCACGGGCGCAGGCGCGGATCGCGCCAGCTGAGGCGCGGCGGATTGCCGGCTTGCTCGGTCTCCAGCCCGCCGTCGGGATCGGCCGGGGCGCCCCCCGCTGCGCTCGAATAGGGGGCGGCCTGACCGCGCGCGGCGAACTGCGGCGTGTCGTTGGGAAGGCGCAGGCGCAAGAGGACCAGCGCGACCACGCCGATCGCGGCGAAGGCGATGAACGGCCCGGTCAGCCCCAGCCCGAGGAACGGCACCACCATCAGCGGCGCGAGCGCCGGGCCGATCACCGTGCCGAGGCCGAAGCTCGAGGCGATCAGCGACAGCGCCTGGGTGCGTTCGGCGCGCGGGGTGCGCGATGCGACATAGGCCTGCACCGCCGGGGGCGCGGCGCTGCCGAAGCCGCCGTAGAGGCTGCGCGCGGCGGCAAAGGCAATCAGCGTCCAGAACGCCGACATCCAGCCGGCGAGCCCCGCCCACAGCGCCGCCCCGCACAGCACGAAGCTGACGATGAAGCCGGAAAGGCCCAGCGCCATCATCGCCTTGCGCCCGCGCTGGTCGGATCGCCGCGCCCAGAACGGCGCGCACACCACCCACAGCAGCGCCGACCACGAATAGGCCAGGCTGATCCACACGTCGGCGACCTTCAGCGCGGTGCCGATCGAGGGCATCACCGATTGCATCGCGGTGTTTCCGGCCGCGGTCACCAGCATGACCATGAACAGGAGCGCCATGCGCGAGCGCGGGATCGCGCCCGTGGCAGGCTCGGCCACGGCGGCAGCGGCGGGCGCGGGCGCAGGCGCGCGGGTCGGCGTCAGGTCAGGTTCGGTGTCGGCCACGCGCCGCTCGCGGCCTAGGCGAAGGTTTCGGCCACCGCCTCTTGCGAGGGGCCGGCGAGCTGGCGGTGGATCGCCGCGGTGACCACCAGAAACACCACCGTGATCACCGCATTCACCAGCGCGCTCACCACGTTGATGCCGATCGTCGTGACCGGCTCGCCGATCGCCGAGAGGATCAGCGTCAGCACCGCCGAAACCAGCGTCGCGATCAGCCCGATGGTGAACATCAGCAGGAACAGGAACACCAGGATGCGCAAGGAATTGCCCTTGGTCAGCCGCCACGAACGCCTGAGCGCCGCGATCGGGTTGCGTTCGCCCTCGATGGCGATGACCGGGGCGAGCAGCGCGAACTTGGCGAACAGGTAGATGACCGCGACGATCGTCACGATCACCCCCACCGCGATCAGCGCCGGGTTGCCGGCCGCCGCCAGCAGCCCCGCCGGAAGGCCGATGGCAAGCCCTGCGCCCAGAACGCTGACGATCTGCGCCAGCAGATAGGCCGGGATAGAGCGGATGCCGGTCCCCAGCGCCTCGCCCACGGTCGGGTTGCCGCGGTCGCTGAGGAGGGCGAGCAGGCTCATCGAGCCGATGAACTGGATCACCAGCATCGCCGTCAGCAGCGGCCAGTTGTCGGCATACATCGCGCTCATCTGCGCCGTCAGCGCCTGCATCGCGGCGTCCGGATCCGCGCCCGATGGGCCTGCCGGCGCGGGCGGGTTGGCGAGCGCGGGGACGAAGATCGACGCGACCAGCGAGGGCAGGAAGAAGAACAGCCCCGCGATGGCGCCGATCGTGTCGCGGTTCGCGCCGATCAGCCCTGTCGTGAGTGTCCACGCCCTGCCCATGTCGAGCTTGCGGTTTGCCATCGCGCGCGTCCCTTGCTGCGGGCGGCGCGCGGGGGCGCGCGCAATCGCCTCTTGATCTCGCCGCTCAATGCCCCCACCGCTGCGCCATGGCAAGCATTGCTCCCGCCCAGGCCACAGCATTCCCGATCGCATGGCAGCGCGAGACCGCGCCCGTGCCCTACGCCGCCGCGCTCGCCGCGATGGAGGCGCGCAATGCCGCGGTGCAGGCGGGCGCAGCGGCGGAGCTCGTCTGGCTGCTCGAACACCCGCCGGTCTACACCGCCGGCACCAGCGCCGATCCGGCCGAGCTGGTCGATCCGCGCTTCGAGGTGGTCGAAGCCGGGCGCGGCGGGCGTTACACCTATCATGGCCCCGGCCAGCGGATCGGCTATCTGGTGCTCGACCTTGCGAAGCGTGGGCGCGACGTGCGCTGCTTCGTCCACGCGATCGAGGGGTGGGTGATCGCCACCCTCGCGAAGTTCGGCGTCGAGAGCTGGCGGGCCGAGGGCCGGGTCGGCATCTGGACCCACGACATCGACGGCAGCGAAGCCAAGATCGGCGCCATCGGCGTGCGGGTGCGGCGCTGGGTGACGATGCACGGCTTCTCGGTCAACCTCGACCCTGACCTCACGCACTTCGGCGGGATCGTCCCCTGCGGTATCGCCGAATACGGTGTCACCAGCCTCGCGCGGCTGGGCCTCCGGGTTTCGGCCGAGGAATGGGACGAGGCGCTGATTGCCTGCGCACCGGATTTTCTTGACGCGCTGGACGCGGCGGCGAAAAGAGCCTGCCGATGAACCGCGCCCCGCTCGCCGCCCTGTGTCTCGCCCTCGCGCTCGCCGGATGCGAGCAGCAGGCCGCCCCGGCCGAGGAAGGCGCGGGCGCCTCGGGCGAGGTGCTCGCCGGATCGGTGAGCGATGCGATGATCCCGCTCGGCGAACTCACCTCCGAAGCCCCGCTCGCCCCGCGCCAGGGCCCCGCCGACACCGCGCCGGGCCTCGAGGGCGAGCAGCCCGAAGCGGAGCCGGTGCCGGGGATCGATGAAGCTGCGGTGGCCGATGAGGCGGCGGCAGCGCCCGCACCCGATCAGCCGCCGCAATAAGCCGGCGACGTCAGCGACGCTGTCTCCCTTCCGCGTGAGGAAGGCTCGGGGCTGGGGGCGAGGCCGACAGGCCTCGCGGCGTGGCCGCTGGCGTGGAGCCCCCACCCCCCCTGCCCCCCTCCCCGAGGGGAGGGGGGAGCACAATCACTCCGCCGCTTCGGCCTGTTCTTCCGCGAGCGTCGGGTAGTCGGTGTAGCCCTGCGGGATCGGGAAGTACCAGCTCTTGGGGACGTCCTTGTTGGGGTTCCAGTGGGCGCCCGCGGCGATCCGCTTGTCGAGATCGGGGTTGGAGATATAGGGCCGCCCGAAGCTCACCGCGTCGCACTTGCCGCTCTCGATGTCGCGGACCGCTTCCTCGGCGGTGTAGTCGGAATTGAGGATCAGCTTGCCGGTGTAGATCTGGCGGATCAGCGGGCTCTGCTTGGGCACGTCGGTGCGCCCGAAGGTGCCCTCCGGTCCCGGCTCGCGCAGTTCGACGAAGGCGAGGCCGAGCTCCTCGCACACCTTCGCCGCCGCGCCGAAGGTCGCCGCCGGGTCGCTGTCGTCGCAGCCCTGCGTCTCGCCGTTGGGCGAGAGGCGGATGCCGACGCGGGTTTCGCCCCACACGTCGATCAGCGCTTCCAATACCTCGCGCATGAAGCGGGTGCGGTTCTCCGGGCTGCCGCCGTATTCGTCGGTCCTGAGGTTCGAGGAATCGCGCAGAAACTGGTCGATGAGGTAGCCATTGGCGCCGTGCAGCTGCACTCCGTCGAAGCCGGCTGCCTTGGCGTTCTCGGCGGCGCGGCGGTAATCGGCGACGGTGCGCGCGATGTCCTCGTGCGTCATCTCCCGCGCCTCGGCATAGGGCTGCTTGCCCTGCGGCGTGTGCGCCTCGCCCGGCGCGGTGGTCGCGCTTGCCGAGACGGGGGCGGCGCCGTCCAGAAACACCGGGTGGACGATGCGGCCCATGTGCCACAGCTGCATGACGATGAGGCCGCCCTCCTCGTGGACCGCTGTGGTGGTGGCCTTCCACGCTTCGGTCTGCTCCTCGCTCCAGATGCCGGGCGCCGACGGCCAGCCGAGGCCCTCGCGGCTGATCCCGGTCGCCTCGGTGAGGATCATCCCCGCACCTGAACGCTGGCGGTAATAGGTCGCCATCAGCTCGTTGGGCACGAACATCGGCTCGGCCGCGCGGCCGCGGGTGAGGGGGGCCATGTGGATGCGGTTCTTGGCGTGGAGCGCGCCCATCTGGAGCGGCTGGAACAGGACGTCGTGCATATCTGAAGATATCCTCTCGAACGGGTTTCGATTGGCTATCCACTTGGGGCGAGCGGGTCTAGGGCGCAACCATGGAAAAAGCGGGCCGGACCCAAGAAGAAGTTGTTGCTGCCGCCCCGGTCGAGGGCGCGCGCCCGGCGCAGTGGCTGCTGCTGCTCGCGCTGTTCGGGGGCAACGTGGCGCTCGCGATCGGGCCGTGGTTCGTGCGGATCGCCGACACCGGGCCGGTTGCGGCGGGGTTCTGGCGGCTGTTCCTGGCGCTGCCCTTCATGGTGCTGCTCGCCCGGGCAAACCGCCAGCCGCTGACGGGGATGGGGGCGAAGACGCTGGGGCTGGTGGCGCTGGGCGCGGTGACCTTCGCGCTCGATCTCGCCAGCTGGCATATCGGGATCGGCATGACCCGGCTGGGGAACGCGACGCTGTTCGGCAATGCCGGCTCGATCGTGCTCCTGTTCTGGGGTTTCCTCGTCGCGCGGACCCTGCCGGGTCGGCTGGAATGGCTGGCGATCCTCTTTGCGCTGGCGGGGGCAGCGATCCTGATGGGCCGCAGCCTCGAGATCAGCCACGAGACGCTGGTCGGCGACCTGTTCTCGGTCGCGGCAGGGCTGCTTTACGCGGTCTACCTCCTCACCTTGCAGAGTGCGCGCGGCGCCTTCGGGTCGTGGAGCCTGCTGGTTTGGGTGAGCGTCTTCGGCGCCCCCGTGCTGCTCGCCATCGCGCTGCTGCTGGGCGAGCCGGTGTGGCCGCAGGCGTGGGGGCCGGTTGTCGGCCTGTTCGTGCTCAGCCAGCTGGTCGGACAGGGGCTGATGGTGTTCGCCCTGCGCTATTTCCCCCCGCTGGTGGTGGGGCTGGCGCTGCTGACCCAGCCCGCGGTCGCCTCGATCTACGGCTGGCTGGCCTTCGGCGAGGTGCTGAGCGGGCTGGATATCGTCGGCATGGTGCTGGTCGGCGCGGCGCTGGCGGTGTCGCGGGCGCGGGCAACCTAGTCCCCGCTGAACGCCACCTTCCCCAGGTCGCCCATGCCCACGGTCCCGCTCGCCATCTCCAGCATCCGGTCGAGGCTGCGCTTGGCTTTCACGCGGATGCCTTCCTCGATCTCCACCTGCGGCGACAAATCCCGCAGTGCCACGTAGAGCTTCTCCATCGTGTTCAATGCCATGTAGGGGCAGATGTTGCACGAGCAGTTCCCGTCCGCGCCGGGCGCGCCGATGAACTGCTTCTCGGGCAGGGCCTTCTGCATCTGGTGGATGATGTGCGGCTCGGTCGCGACGATCAGGGTGTCGCCGGGGAAGGTCTTGGCGAAGCTCAGGATGCCGCTGGTCGAGCCGACATAATCGGCATGGTCGATGATCGTCGGCGGACATTCCGGGTGCGCGGCGATGGGCGCGCCGGGGTGTTGCTCCTTCAATTTCAGGAGCTCGGTCTCGCTGAACGCCTCGTGGACGATGCACACGCCGGGCCACAACAGCATCTCGCGGTTGAATTTCCGCGAAAGGTAGCCGCCGAGGTGCCGGTCCGGGCCGAAGATGATCTTCTGTTCGGGCGGGATCTGGGCGAGGATCGTCTCGGCGCTCGAGGAGGTCACGATGATGTCCGAGAGCGCCTTCACCTCGGTCGAACAGTTGATGTAGGTGAGCGCGATGTGATCGGGGTGCGCCGTGCGGAAGGCACGGAATTTCTCGGGCGGGCAGGAGTCCTCGAGGCTGCAACCGGCGTCCATGTCGGGCAGGATCACGGTCTTGTGCGGCGAGAGGATCTTGGCGGTGTCGGCCATGAACTTGACCCCGCAGAAGGCGATCACGTCCGCGTCCGTGGCCGCGGCCTTCCTCGATAACTCCAGCGAATCCCCCACGAAGTCGGCGATGTCCTGGATGTCCGGCGTCTGGTAGTAATGCGCGAGGATCACCGCGTTCCTCTCCTTGCGGAGACGGTCGATCTCGGCGAGCAGATCGGTGCCGGTGGGGTTGCGGGTCAAGAGGCTCATCGTCGGTCGGTCCCCATCACATCAGGAGCCGCCGATATAGGCGCGCCCGCGCGCTTTTCGAGCGAAAAGCGCGGGCCCTCACCCCTCGCCTTCGAAGCGCACCTCGACCCGGGCCCGTTCGAAGCCGATCGCCTGCAACGGTGCCGCGAGGTTGCGCTGCACGGCTTCACGCGCCGCGGTGCGAGCAAGGCCCAGCGCCTCGCCGTCCTTCGCATATTCGATGGCGCGCGCCTCCGCGATGCGCGAATTGCTCCGTGCCAGGCTCTCGGCGTCCTTGCGAGAGACCCAGATGCCGTCGGTGAAGGCGCGGGCGCGGGCCTCGTCGATGTTGGGACGCGAGATCCGGAGCGGCGGCAAGGTCACCGTCATCACCTGGCGGTCATCGTCCCACTGGATGTCGGACCTCCGGATCTCGCCGAGCCTGACCCGGTAATCGACCAGGGCGGGCACGATCACCAGCTGGCGACGCTCGAGCACGGCGAGATCGACCGGACCCTTGATGACGCTCTCGGAGACGACCTGGAAGCGGTAGGTGAGCACGATCAGATCGTTCTGCCGCGTGAAGGTCTGCATCGCGCTTGCGACCGGATCGCCCTCCTCGCGGTGGAAATAGGCGCGCCAGGCAAGGAACAGCGTCGCCACCAGCAGTGCGGCCGCAAGAGCCGCGAGGATCGCCTCGCCGCGCGCGCCCAGCCGGCCGCCCGCACCTGCCACGGCGGGCGCAGGATGCGGCGCGCGAGCAGGCGGCGGGCTCACGCGATCGCCCACAGCTCGCCCTCCCTGCGCACGGCCATGCCGCGCCTGGCGAGATCGAGGAGGTGCGCGGTCACGCTCATCTCCGCCGCGCCGACGAGGCGCGGGTCGAGCCCCTTGTACATCTCCGGGATGAAGCCGCTGACCGGGCGCGCGGCCTCACCCAGCAGCCGCAGGATCTGCGCCTCGCGCTGGCGGCGGTGGCCGATCATGCCGCGCACCAGCTGCCTGGGCTTCTCGATCGCGGGGCCGTGGGCCGAGTGGTAGCGCACGTCCTCGCGCGCCATCAGCTTGTCGAGGCTCGCCATGTAATCGCCCATGTCGCCGTCGGGCGGGATGACCACGCTGGTCGACCAGCCCATCACGTGATCGCCGGTGAAGAGCGCGCCGCTCTCCTCAAGCGCGAAGCACAGGTGGTTGGAGGTGTGCCCGGGCGTCGCCACGGCGGTGAGCGTCCAGCCAGTGCCGCGCATCCCCTCGCCATCCTCGAGCACGCGGTCGGGGGCATAGGTCGGATCGAAGGCCTCGTCCGAACGCGGGCCATCGACAGCCAACACCAGCGGCGCGCAGCCGACGATCGGCGCGCCGGTCGCGGCAGCGAGCGGCGCGGCGGCGGGGGAGTGGTCGCGGTGGGTGTGGGTGCACATGATCGCGAGGATTTTCCGCGCGCCCACGGCCGCGAGGATCGCGGCGATGTGATCGGGCTCGTTCGGCCCCGGGTCGATCACCGCGCAGTCCGGCCCGTCCGCCATCCCCACCACATAGGTCTGCGTGCCGGTGAAGGTGTAGGGCGAGGGATTGGGCGCGAGCACGCGGCGCACCAGCGGCTCGACATCTTCGCCGAGGCCGGTGGGCCAGGGCTTGGGGGGGATGGTGACCATCTCCCTCACATGGCGCGCGCGGTGTCTTACCGCAAGCTTGCATGGCCCACCCCCGACCCCTCCCGCAATCGGGAGGGGGGAAGACAGCACTGATAACTCCCCTCCCGCCTGCGGGAGGGGCCGGGGGTGGGCCCTCGGACGCTTTCCGTTCGCCTCGAGCGAAGTCGAGAGGCCTGTCCCGTGCGGACTCGAGAGGACGTGCGCGGGGTGTCTCGACTTCGCTCGACACGAACGGGTGCGGGTGTGCGGGAGGGACCCGAGTGATGCCGCCCGGCAAGACATGAGGGCCACCCCCCCCGTTCGCCTCGAGCGAAGTCGAGAGGCCTGTCTCGAGCAAAGTCGAGAGGCCTGCCGCCGAAGGTGTCTCGACTTCGCTCGACACGAACGGCTAGTGAGGCGCAAAAATCTCGGGAGAGCCTGTTCATGTCCGACTACATCCTCGTCCTCGACGAGGGCACCACCTCGACCCGCGCGATGCTCTTCGCCTCCGACGGCGTGCTGGTGGCCAGCCACCAGGAACCGCTCACCCAGCACTATCCGCAGTCCGGCTGGGTCGAGCACGATCCCGCGGAAATCTGGGAGAAGACGCTCCGCTGCGCCGAGAACGTGGTGCCCAAGGCGGGCGGGGCGGCGATGATCGCTTGCATCGGGATCACCAACCAGCGCGAGACGGTGGTGGCGTGGGACCGCACGACCGGAGAGCCGCTGGCGAACGCCATCGTCTGGCAGGACCGCCGCACCGAGCCCTTCTGCGCCGCGCTTCGCGAGGCCGGCCACGAGGCTGGCGTGCAGGAGCGCACCGGGCTGCTGCTCGACCCCTATTTCTCGGGCACCAAGATGCGCTGGTTGCTCGACAATGTTCCGCCAGTGAAGGCCGCAGCCGACGCGGGCACGCTCGCCTTCGGGACGGTCGAGAGCTGGCTGGTGTTCAAGCTGACCGGGGGCGCGGCGCACATCACCGATGCCTCGAACGCCAGCCGCACGCTGCTGATGGGGCTGGAGGACGCGCAGTTCAACGAGGAGCTGTGCGAGCTTCTGGGCGTGCCGCTCGCGGCGCTTCCCGGCGTGGTCGACACCTGCGGGCCGCTCGCCATGACCGACCCTTCGCTGCTGGGCCGCGCCATCCCGATCACCGGCCTTGCGGGCGACCAGCAGGCGGCGACCGTGGGGCAGGCGTGCCTTGCGCCCGGCCAGACCAAGGCGACCTACGGCACCGGGGCCTTCGTGCTGACCTGTCAGGGCAGCCGCATCCCGCGCTCGACGAACCGCCTGCTCGGCACGGTGCTGACCCAGTGCGATGGGGTGCGCACCTACGCGATCGAAGGCTCGGTGTTCGTCGCCGGGAGCCTTGTCCAGTGGCTGCGGGATTCGCTCGGCATCGTCGAGGTGGCGAGCCAGACCGAGGCGCTCGCCCGCTCGATCCCCGACAGCGGCGGGGTGGTGATCGTGCCCGCGCTCGCGGGCCTCGGCGCGCCGCACTGGAACGCCGAGGCGCGCGGGGTGATCGCGGGGCTCTCCTTCGCGAGCGGCAAGGCCGAGCTCGCGCGCGCGGCGCTGGAGGCGATGGCGCACCAGACCCACGACCTCGCCGCCGCCTTCACGGCCGACGGCGCGCCGTGGAAGACCTTGAGGATCGACGGCGGCATGGCAGCCAACGACTGGATGGCGCAGGACCTCGCCGACGTGCTCGGGGTGACGGTGGAGCGCCCCGGCTTCGTCGAGACGACGGCACTGGGCGCGGCGATGCTGGCAGCGGCAGGAGCGGGGCTTTACCCGGACCTCGGCAGCGCTGCGCAGGCGATGCGCGGGCGGCTGAGCAAGTTCGAACCCGCCATGGGAGACGACGTGCGCGACGCGCGGCTGGCAGCCTGGCGCAAGGCGCTGGCGGCGGCCTAAGGTTTGGCATCGGCGACGCGCACGAGTGGTGCTTGATCGGCTTGTTTCATGTGAGATGCCTTGCGGATGACAAGTGAGGGAAGACAATGACGACGCCCATCACCCGGGAAATCGTTGAGCAAAGGTATGATGCGCTGGGCTACCAGCACGGCTGGACCCTGATGTATACGCCGGCTGCAACGCTGCGGACGGCGAAGTTCGCGTTCGTGGGCCTCAATCCGGGCGGCGGGGGGGATGGGGACACTTACCCTTACGAAGGTGTCTGGGATGAGGCGGCAGGAAACGCCTACTTCGACCATGACTGGGGGCCGGGAAAGGGCAAGGCGCCGATCCAGCTGCAGATCCAGAAGTGGCATGAATTGCTCGGAATCGGCAGCGGCGACAGTCTTTGCATTCAGTTCGTGCCGTTTCGATCGCCCAGTTGGCACGCGCTCGAGAAGCAGGCCGAGGCCCTTGCATTTGCGCACGAGCTCTGGAGCTGGATTCTCGCCACTTCGCCAGCGACGCACTTCCTCACGATGGGAAAGGAGCCTGCGCTCCACCTCGCAGACATCATGAACGCCGAGCACATCCTCGACCTGCCAGCAGGATGGGGTCGACAGACGATCAACGTATGGGAGAGCGCGAGCGGCAGGCGGATCGTCGCTATGCCTCATCCGAGCCGCTACCGATTGTTCGGGCGGACGGATGAAAAAAGTCAGCTGGCCGAAACAAACTTCAGGATCGCTGTCGGGCTTTGACCGCAAGGCTTGTTTGCGTGCTTGGTGGCGGCACCCCGCTGCTCCGGCGGCCTGAACGCAGGCGGCGCCAGCGGCAGCGCAGCCCCGGCAAAGTCCGCCTTGGCCCGCGGTCAGACCCCCTCCAGACCCCCGCTACACCCCCTTCAGGCCACGTTTTGCGCCGTGTTTCACGTGAAACATCGGGGAGAGCAGGGCGGCCTTAACCGAGGCGGCC
This sequence comes from Erythrobacter sp. WG, assembly GCF_026586795.1. Taxonomy (GTDB): domain Bacteria; phylum Pseudomonadota; class Alphaproteobacteria; order Sphingomonadales; family Sphingomonadaceae; genus Erythrobacter. The sequence goes on along the minus strand of NZ_JAPFGY010000038.1, from coordinate 4,575 downwards.
GAATTCGCGTCCGATCCGGTCCTGGAAGGCCTGCACCGGCGAGCTCTCGTCGAAGCGCTGGCGCCAGGCCTCGTCCAATCGGGCGATGCGGCGGTGGAGCCGTTCGGTGTCGGCGATGAGCTCGCGGGTTTCCGGTTCGAGCAGGGCGAGCTGGCCCTCGTCGGCGGCGCGATCGGGCGGCAGGCCGCCGTGCATCCGCACCTGATTTTCGGACAATTCGCCTGAAAAAAGAGCGCGTTGGTTGAGCAGCCAAGCGAGCACGTGCATCATCCGGGTGGTGGTCTTGAGCCCTTCCGTCGAGAGCGCGAGGCGCACGAAGGCGTCCTCCCCGGTGATCGGTTCGCGCGTGCCGGCGGCGAACACCGCGCGCACCTCGTCGGCGAGCACCAGCGCTTCGGTGTAGAGCGCCTCGATGATCGGGCGCGAGAGATTAGGGGTGCGGTCCATGTTGGCGCCCAGCCTACGCCCCGAGGCGCCCGCCCGCCACCTCCAACATGGTTACTATCCCGTCGATTTTCACATCCGTCCCTTCGGGGAACAGAATGACCGGCGCGGTAACCATGCGGGGCGAGGCGGGGCGGGGGGACTGCGCCGGTGGAAGGCGGCCTGCACTGCAAATTACGCAATGATATCAGGCAAAAGCGTATCCTCGATGATCGCGATCTGGTCCTTCAGCCGCAGCTTGCGTTTCTTCAGCCGCGCGATCTGGAGCATATCCGCCGACGCGGAGCCGCGCGCCGCTTCGGTCAGGGCGGCGATCGCGGCGTCGAGGTCGCGGTGCTCGGTCTTGAGCAATTCGAGCTTTTTCCTGAGCTCCTGCTCGGTCATCGTCGCCCCTGATCCTCTTCGCTGCCCGCCACCGGGGGTGTCGCCTGCGCCAAATGCACGCCTGCGCTACGCGTTCCCGGCGCATTTTGTAAGATGGGATCGCGCGATTTTGCCCGCCTTGGCGAGCGGTGCGATCCAACCGTTCCCCGCGCGAAAGCCACGGTGCGGCGTTCAGGATCTATTCGCACTTTGCAAGCCAGTCTGCCTGTGGTTTCACTGAAACCTGCGGCCCGGCCGCATCGTGTGCCGAGTCGCCTTTCCGGGGGCATCCCCCCGCAGGACAGGAGAACGCATAATGGCATCGACCGCAGTGTCTTCCCACCTCACCGCGCTTCAGCACAAGCACGCCGGTCTCGAGGCGCGGCTTCGCGAGGAGATGGCCCGCCCCGCGCCCGACACCGCGATGATCCAGGCCCTGAAGAAGCAGAAGCTGCGCCTCAAGGAAGAGATCGCCGGCGTCTGATCCCGGGCCGCTGCGGCGGCGGTGCGATTTCAATGCGCTTTTGCATTTGCCGTACGGAATGAATAGACCTCGACGGCAATGACCGCCGCCGCCGCCGCCCGCCAGATCCTCCTCCGCCTCACCGAGGTGATGGCCTCGCGCCTGCACGCGCAGGGCAAGCTTGATCAGGTGGTCGAGATCATCGGCGAATGCCTGTCGAGCGAGGTGTGCTCGATCTACCTCCTGCGCGAGGGGATGCTCGAGCTGTTCGCCACCCGCGGCCTCAATCAGAGCGCGGTGCACGTCACCCGCATGGCGATCGGCGAGGGGCTGACCGGGCAGATCGCCAGGAAGGTCGAGACGCTCAACCTTGCCGAGGCCAAGGCCCACCCCGACTTCCAGTACCGCCCGGAAACGGGCGAGGAGAAGTTCCACTCCTTCGCCGGCGTGCCGATCGTCTACCGCGAGCGCGCGGTGGGGGTGCTGTGCGTCCAGCATGTCGAGCCGCGCCGCTACGAGGACATCGAGATCGAGGCGCTTCAGACCACCGCCATGGTGCTCTCCGAGCTGATCGCCAATGCCGAGCTGATCGACGAGGAGGAGGCGCTCGGTCTCACCTCCGAGATGGTCGGGCCGCAGACGCTTGCGGGCCTGACGCTGGTCAAGGGGCTGGGGGCAGGCCATGCGGTCTACCACCAGCCGCGGGTCGAGATCACGCAGGTGATGGCGCAGGACATCGAGGCCGAGCGCGAGCGGGTCTACCGCGCCTTCGACAAGATGCGCCAGCAGATCGACGGGCTCGCCAGCCAGGCCGAATTCGGCGTCGGCGGCGAACACGAGGAGGTGCTCGAAACCTACAAGATGTTCGCCTACGACGAGGGCTGGTCGCGGCGTATCAACGAGGCGATCGATGCCGGCCTCACCGCCGAGGCGGCGATTGAGCGGGTCCAGCAGCACACCCGGATGCGGATGCGCGAGATCGACGATCCGCTGCTCGCCGACCGGATGCACGATCTCGAGGATCTGGCGAACCGCCTGCTCAGGATCGTCGCCGGGCAGGTCGGCACCGCCGCCTCGCAGGGTTTGAGGCGCGACACGATCCTGATCGCCCGCAACTTGGGCCCCGCCGAACTGCTCGAATACGACAAGCGGCGGCTGAAGGGTGTCATTCTGGAAGAGGGCTCGCTCACCGCCCACGTGGTGATCGTCGCCCGCGCCATGAACGTGCCGGTGATCGGCCGCACCAAGGGCGTGCGCACCACCATCCGCGAGGGCGACGAAATCCTGCTCGACGCCTCGGCTGGGAGCGCCATCGTCCGCCCGCTGCCGCAGGTCGCCGACGCCTTCCAGGCGCGCTTCGCCAAGAGCCGCGAGAAGCAGGCGCTCTACGCGCAGCTGCGCGATGTCGAGCCCTTCACCCGCTGCGGCACGCGCATCCAGGTGATGATGAACGCCGGCCTGCGCGACGACATGGCGGCGCTCTCGATGACCGGCGCCGACGGCGTCGGCCTGTTCCGCACCGAGTTCCAGTTCCTCGTCTCGGCCACCCTGCCGCAGCGCGAGCGGCAGACGCGGCTCTACCGAGACGTGCTCGACGCGGCGGGCGACAAGCCGGTGATCTTCCGGACGGTCGACATCGGCGGGGACAAGTCGGTGCCCTATCTCGCGTCCGAGATCGCCGCGCAGGACGAGAACCCGGCGATGGGCTGGCGGGCGCTGCGCCTTGCGCTCGAACGCGAAGGCCTGATGAAGATCCAGGCGCGCTCGCTGCTGGAAGCCGCCGCCGGGCGCTCGCTCTACGTCATGTTCCCGATGGTCTCCGAACCGTGGGAGTTCGACGCGGCCAAGCAGGTCTTCGACGAACAGCTCGCTTTCCTGCGCGCGCAGAAGAAGCTTCTGCCCGAACGGATCAACTTCGGCGCGATGCTGGAAGTGCCCGCATTGGCCGAGGTGCTCGACATGCTGCTGCCGCGCCTGTCGTTCCTGTCGATCGGCACCAACGACCTTACCCAGTTCCTGTTCGCCGCCGATCGCGCCAACCCGAAGCTGGCGGAGCGTTACGACTGGCTCAGCCCCTCGATCCTCCGCTTCCTGCGGCGGGTCATGCAATCGAGCGTCGGCTCGGGCGTCGATATCGGCGTGTGCGGCGAGATGGGCGGGCGCAGGCTGGAGGCGCTGGCGCTGCTCGGCATCGGCTACCGCCGCCTGTCGATCACGCCGGCCGCCGTCGGCCCGATCAAGGAGCTGGTGCGCAAGGTCGACCTTGCCGAACTGACCGCAGCGATGAACGGCTGGCTCGCTAGTCCGCATCGCAGCTTGCGCGAGGAACTGGCCGGCTGGGCGAGCGCGCGCGACATCGAATATGACTGACGCAGGCTTGCGGAGAGGCGTGCGCGGGGTGCGGTAGTGTGCTAAGCGGCCCATTGACAGGACGCGCCCCGGCGGCGAGTCCGGTCCCCGCGCACACTCCCACTCACACAAGCGCAAGCCTCGCAAGAAGGCGCGTCAGCATTCGGGTTACCATGGACAGCGACATCTCTCCCGGCGCCGAAACCGCGCCCGCCACGCCCGTTTCACGGCCCGGCGAAGCCCTGCGCACGGCGCGCGAGGCGCTGCGGCTCGATCTGCCGCACATCGCGGCCGAAACCCGCATTCCGCTGCGCCACCTCCAGGCGATCGAGGACGGGCAGTTCGACGCGCTCCCTTCGCGCGCCTATGCGATCGGGTTCGCGCGCACCTTCGCCAAGGCGGTCGGGCTCGATCCGGCCGAGATCACCGATGCGGTCCGCGCCGAACTTGCCGACGGCCCGATGCGCCGCACTGTCGCGGCGCCGGGCATGGAGCCGGGCGATCCGGCGCGCCTGCCGTCCTCGGGCCTCGCATGGGCGGCGGGCGGGGCTGTGCTGATCCTCGCGATCGGCGCCTTCGCATTCTACCGCACCCATTTCGGTGCCGGGGCCGAACCCGGTTCGCTGCTGCCGCCAGAACCGGCGGCGACCGCCACCGCGCCAGTGGCTGCCGCGCCCGCGCCGACCGCTGCCGCGCCGAGCGGGCCGGTGGTCCTTACCGCGACGCAGGACGGCATCTGGGTGCGTCTCTACGAGGAGGGCGGCGAGCGCCTCACCGAGCGCACCCTCGCGCGCGGCGAGACGCTCGAGGTCCCGCCCGCGGCGCGCGATCCGCGGATCAACACCGGGCGCCCCGACGCGCTCGACATCACGGTCGGCGGCCAGGCGGTGGCACGGCTCGCCGAGCGCGCCCAGACGATCGCCGGCGCGCCGGTGTCCGCCGCCGCGCTGCTGGCG
>NZ_JAPFGY010000037.1 GCF_026586795.1 Erythrobacter sp. WG | reverse complement strand
CGCCCGGCCGCGCGGCGGCCGGGCGCGCTTCAGCTTCAGGCCCCGGCGGCAGCCGCTCGGCGGGCGCGGGGGGGGGGGGCACCAGGCAAGGCGCAGTCAGCGCCCCGATCATGGCCTTGCGAGGCTCCCGGCGTCCCACCCGGAGGCACGCCTTCAAAGGTTCGGGCGTCTCGAAACGGCTGGGCCAGCCACGGCCCTGCCGCGCCGATCCGGGCGACCGGGCGCCGCAGGCCCGCGCCCGCCGCTCGCCGTGTCCCTGGCGCCGCCGCATCGCCGCTCTTTTGAACCAAAGCGCATTGCCTTGCGCCGCAGGAATCGGCCATCGTGCCGGGCGCGCCGCCACCATCCCGGCCGCACCAGCACAGGCACCCCGCGATGACTTTCAGCTTCGATCTCACCGGCCGCACCGCGCTCGTCACCGGCGCCTCCTCGGGCCTCGGCGCGCGCTTCGGGCGGATTCTTGCCGCGAGCGGCGCCAGGGTCGCGCTCGGCGCGCGGCGGGCCGATCGCCTCGCGGCGCTGGCCGCCGGGATCGGGGCCAATGCCGCCGCCATGCCGATGGATGTCGCGCGCGAGGCGGACATCATCGCAGGCTTCGATGCGGCCGAAGCGGCGTTCGGCGGCCCTGTCGACACGATCATCGCCAATGCCGGGATCGACGGCGCGGGGCTCGCCACCGCCATCTCGGAGGAGGAGATCGACCGCACCCTCGCCATCAACTTGAAGGGCGCGATCCTGACCGCGCGCGAGGGGGCGAAGCGGATGATGGCGAACGGGGTGACCAACGGCCGGATCGTGATGATCGCCTCGATCACCGCCTTCGAGCCCTCGCCCGGGCTCGTCGCCTATGCCGCGTCCAAGGCCGGGGTGGTGCAGGCCGCGCGCAGCATGGCCCGCGAATGGGCGCGCACCGGGATTTGCGTCAACACCGTCTCCCCCGGCTACATCCGCACCGCGATCAACGATGCGTGGTTCGACACCGAGCCCGGCCGCAAGCAGATCGCCCGCTTTCCCCGGCGGCGCCTGATGGGCGAGGAGGGGCTCGACGCGATGATCCTGTTCCTATGCTCCGACGCGGCGGCGTTCGTCACCGGGGCAGACTTCGTGTGCGACGACGGGCAGACGCTGTAGAGCGGTTTGCGACCAGCGCCGCGCCGCGGCGACGGGGCCTCAGCCGCCGCGCAGGTGCCCGGCGATCTCGCCGGCGATGCGCGGGATCAGCGGGATCGGCAGGTCGTGGCCCCAGCCGGGGATGGTCACCAGCCGGGCGCCGGGGATCGCCGCCGCGGTCGCCTCGCCGCCGGCGAGCTTGACGAGCGGGTCGTCCTCGCCGTGCAGCACCAGCGTGGGCACCCGCACCCTCGCAAGCCGCGCGGTGCGATCGCCGTCGTCGATGATCGCGGCGAGCTGGCGCGGGAGCCCCGCCGGGTAGACCGAGCGGCGCACGCTGCGCAGCACCCGCTCGCGCTGCTGATCGGGATCGAAGGGGAAGCCGGGGCTGCCGATGTTTCGCGCCACGTTGATCCCGTGGGCGACCACCGTCTCCTCGTCGAGCGCGGCGAGCGGCGCGGTCAGCGCCTCGATTGCGTGCTTCTCGGCCTGGGGCAGCTTGCCGCTGCCGGTGGTCGACATGATCGAGGTGAGGGTGAGGAGGCGGTCGGGATGATGCACCGCCATGAGCTGCACGATCATCCCGCCCATCGAGGCGCCGACCACGTGGGCCTTGTCGATGCCGAGCGCGGTGAGCAGGCCGATCCCGTCGTCGGCCATGTCCTTCAAGGTGTAGGGCACTTTGGCGGGGAAGCCGATCTTCTTGCGCAGCACCTGCATCGCCGGGCTCGGGGCGCGGGCGCCCTCCATCTTTTGCGAGAGACCGATGTCGCGGTTGTCGTAGCGGATCACCCGGAACCCGTCGCCGACCAGCGCGGCGACCAGCTCGTCCGGCCACAGCGTCATCTGCGCGCCGAGGCCCATGACCAGCAGGATCACCTCGGCCTGCGGGTCCCCGTTGTCCTCGTAGAAGATGTCGATGCCGGTGTTGGGCGTGGTGACGATGGGCATGATGCGCGCAGGTCCTCTGACAGGCCCCGCGCGGTCATTTCCACGGGGGTCCGGCGATATCGAAGCCGCGCGCGTCCAATTGGTCAAGCACCCCGCCCTCTTCCGCCAACACCCGCAAGGGGACGACCGCGAGCGTGGTGCCCTTCGCCGCGCTCGCCTCGGCGATGCGGCTGACCCAGATCGTGCGCAGTTCGCTGCCCAGGGTCTCGTCCGCCCACGGCCAGCACCGGCCGAGCGCGGTCTCGAGCGGGTTGGCCATCACCGCCGGTATCCTGAACCGCCGCCACTCGGCGGCGCGGCTCTCGACCACCTGCGGCCCGGCCTCGACCGCGTCCATCGCGGCAAGCAGGCAGGGGATGTGATCGGTCGGCGGCGCCTCGAACAGGTTGTCGATCACGTCCTCGCCGCGCAGGCTGGCGGCGCGGGTGGTCGGCACCTTGGCCTTCTCGGCGGCGTCCTTGACCACGTCCGAGGCGTCACGCGCGGTGTCGCGGTTGAAGCGCAGCTCTTTCCTCAGCATCTCGAACGAGGTGAGGAGGAAGGACTGGCGCGAATAATCCTCTTTGTGCGCGGTGCCGAAGGCGGCAAGCCGCGCCGCCTGGGCTGCGTCCAGATAGTCGGCGGCGACGGTGTTCTTGGGCAGCCTGGTGAGCTTGCCGCCGCTGAACAGCAAGCGGAAGATGTCGCCCGGCGAGATCCGCGGCCGCGCGCCGAGGATCACCCGGTCGGCCTGCGCGGTCGCCTCCTCGAGCCGCGCGGGCTCCCAGGGGGTGCTCTTGGGGATCGCCCGGATCTCCCCGACGAGGATCACGGTGCCGACCTTGGTCTCGACGATCCACATCGGCGCGCCCGAACGCTGCGCGGTGACGACGATGGCGTTGTCTTCTGGGGTGGGGGCGGGGTCCTGCGCGGCGAGGGGGGCGGCGAGCGGAGCGGCCAGCAGCGCCACCAGCGAGAGGGAAGTCAGCAGCGTCTTCATCGTGCGCCCCATCGATGCATCATTTGGCAAAGGGCTATCGCGGCGAGCCTGAACGCTGGACTAACTGCGCCGCGCTACGAACGGGAGGCTCCTTACGGCACCAGCACCGTATCCTTCGCCTCGTCCGCCAGTTCGGGGTAGTCGAGCGTGTAGTGCAGCCCCCGGCTCTCCTTGCGCTTCAGGGCGCTGGTCACGATCAGTTCGGCCGCCTGCAACAGGTTCCTGAGTTCGATCAGGTCGGTCGTCACCCGGAAGGCGCCGTAGTAATCCTCGACCTCGCGCTTCAGCAGTTCGATCCGGCTCGCGGCGCGCTCCAGGCGCTTGGTGGTGCGCACGATGCCGACATAGTTCCACATGAAGCGGCGGATTTCGGTCCAGTTCTGCTTGATGACCACCTCCTCGTCGGAATCGGTCACGCGGCTTTCGTCCCACGGGAGGATTGCCGGGGGCGCTTCCAGCGTGTCCCAGCGGGCGAGGATGTCCTGCGCGGCGGCCTCGCCGAAGACGAAGCATTCGAGGAGGGAATTGGACGCGAGGCGGTTCGCGCCGTGGAGGCCGCTTTCGGTGCATTCGCCCGCCGCCCACAGGCCCGGCACGTCGGTGCGCGCGTCGAGGCCGACCACCACCCCGCCGCAGGTGTAGTGCTGCGCGGGGACGACGGGGATCGGCTCGCGCGTCATGTCGATGCCGAGGCCTGTCAGCTTCTCGTGGATCATCGGGAAGTGGCCGCGCACGAAATCGGCGGGCTGGTGGCTGATGTCGAGGTGGACGTAGTCGAGGCCAAAGCGCTTGATCTCGGCGTCGATCGCGCGGGCGACCACGTCGCGCGGGGCGAGTTCCATGCGTGTCGGGTCGTAGTATTCCATGAAGCGCTTGCCGGTGCGCGGGTTGATCAGCCGCCCGCCCTCGCCGCGCACGGCCTCGGTGATGAGGAAGTTCTTGGTCTCGAGGTGGTAGAGGCACGTCGGGTGGAACTGCATCATCTCCATGTTGGAGACGCGCGCGCCCGCGCGCCACGCCATCGCGATGCCGTCACCGGTCGCGCCGCGCGGAGCGGTGGAGAACTGGTAGACGCGGCCAGCGCCCCCGGTGGCGAGCACCGTCGCGCGGGCGACGTGGCGTTCCACCCGCCCGGTCGCCTCGTCGAGCGCATAGACGCCCCACACGCGCCCGGCGGCGGAGAACTGCTCGCGGTGACGGTCGGTGACGAGGTCGATGCAGGTGCGCCCCGGCAGCAGGGTGATGTTGGGGTTCGCCTCGGCCGCCTTGAGCAGAGCCTCCTGCACCGCCCAGCCGGTGGCGTCGTCGACATGGACGATGCGGCGGTGCGAATGCCCGCCCTCGCGGGTGAGGTGGAGCGCATCCTCGTCGCGGTTGAACGGCACGCCCAGCGCGCACAGGCGGTCGATCGAGGCGGGCGCGCGCTCGATCACGAACTCCACCGTGGCGCGGTCGTTGAGGCCCGCACCCGCCACCATCGTGTCGCGGATGTGATCGGCGAAGGTGTCGCCCGCGTCGAGCACCGCGGCGATCCCGCCCTGCGCCCAGGCGGTCGATCCGCCGGTCAGCGAGCCCTTGGCCAGCACCAGCACCCGCAGCGTCCCGGCCAGGGCGAGCGCCGCGGTGAGCCCCGCCGCGCCCGAGCCGATCACCAGCACGTCATGCACAAGTCCCGCGTCATCCTGCATCGCCATGGGCCGTGCCATGGCCCGCATTGTGCCGTTGGGCAAGGGCCAGGCCTTCGCTCCCGGCGCGCGGTGCGGAGAAATGGCGCTGGGTCGCCGCGCCCCGGACGCGGGACGAAGTTTCGGGCTGATCAGCCGCCGCTGTCGGGCGCGGCGGCGGTGAGCTCTACGAAGACGTCCTCCAGATCGGCCTCGCGGGTGGTCACGTCGACGATCTCGATACCCTGTGCCTGGAGGATGCCGAGCACCTGCCCGGCGCTGAGGCGGTCCTTGTCATAGGTCACCTCGACCGCCCGCGCCCCGTCCCATTCGACCTTGGCGAAAGCCGCATGCGCGGGCGCGGCGGGAAGATCGGCGGCGGCGGTGACCGCGACGATCTTCTCGCGCGCCATGTCGACCAGCTCGCGGGTCGGCTTGTCGGCGATCACCCGGCCGTGGTTGATGATCGCGATCCGGTCGCACAGCTCCTCGGCCTCCTCGAGGTAGTGGGTGGTGAGCACCACGGTCACGCCCTCGCGGTTCAACTCGCTGACCAGCTCCCAGAGCTGGCGCCTGAGGTCCACGTCCACGCCCGCGGTGGGCTCGTCGAGCACCAGGATCGGCGGCGAGTGGACCATCGCCTTCGCCACCAGCAGCCGCCGCTTCATCCCGCCCGACAGCGTGCGGGCATAGGCATTGCGCTTGTCGGCGAGCCTCACCGCTTCCAGCAACGCCTCGGAACGGCGCAGCGCCTTGGGGATGCCGTAGAAGCCCGCCTGATTCTCCAGCACCTCGAAGGGGGTGAAGAAGGGGTCGAAGACGATCTCCTGCGGGACGATCCCGATCGACCGGCTCGCGTTGCGGCGGTGCTGGTCGATGTCGAAGCCCCAGATGTGGGCGCTCCCGCTGGTCTTGTTGACGAGGCCTGCAAGGATGTTGATCAGCGTCGACTTGCCCGCGCCGTTGGGGCCGAGCAGGCCGAAGATCGCGCCTTCCGGCACGTCGAAGCTGACCCCGGCAAGGGCGAGCTTGCCCTCGGTCACGGTGCCGTTGGCGCCCTTGGCGGGGGCGTAGCGCTTGACGAGATTGTCGATGCGGATGGCGGGCTCGGTCGGCATGAGGCACGCCTAGGCAAGCGGGCCGGCAAAGGCAATTGAACTCGGCCCGGGGCGGCTGTATCGGCAGGCGCATGAGCATTCCTCCTCCCGAAGTCCTGCTGGTCGACTCTCGCCGTGTCTCCTGCGACGGGGCCAGCGGCATCCGCGGCGGCAAGGGCTTCCGCCCGGCGGCGCTCGGCCATCCGCGCGTGTTCCTCGAGATCGACGAGCACGGCTATGTCGATTGCGGCTATTGCGACCGCCGGTTCGTGCTGCGCGGCGGGCCGGCGGACGGGGCCGATCATGCCGCCCTGCCCGACATCGCCTCGGCCGCGAGCGATCCCCGCCCCATCGACCCCGTCTAGGCGGATCGCTCAGGACCGGTTAAGCGTGGCGACCCTAGCGTGCCGCGCCTGACCCCTTGAGGAGATCGTGTCATGACCCGAGTCGCTGCCCTGTCGTGTGCGCTGACCGGCGCTGCCGCCCTCGCGCTCGCCCCCGCCCTGCCCGCCTTCGCGCAAGGACAGGGGGATCTGGAAGCGGGCACCGCCGCGCCCGCGCCGCAGACCAGGGGCGAGAAGCGCCTCGCCAAGCTGCTCGAAGGGCGGGTCGCGGGCACGCCGCAGGCCTGCATCCGCACCCTGCCGCAGGATCGCATGGAGACCCTCGAGGGTGTCGCCTACGTCTACGGCTCGGGCCACACGATCTATGTCCAGCGCACCCGCGATCCGCAGCGCATCAGCGGCAACGACACGCTGGTCACCAACCGCTTCAACGCCACGCAGCTGTGCCGGGTCGACCTGTCGACCACCATCGACCGCTTGACCGGCTTCTTCACCGGCGCTGTGTTCTTCGAGGATTTCGTGCCCTACACGCGGGTGAAGAGCGGCGGCGGCTCGGGCGAAGGTTGAAGGAGGCCACGGGCAGCCGGCGCGGGCCGGCCGGCCGGGTGGCACGCGCGGCACGCACACAGTTCCTCGGCCTTCAAAACGATGCTCGGGCAGGTGGGCTGGCCGCTGACGCCGAGGTAGCGGCACGCCTCCTCGCTTTCCGTGCCCAGCCGCCCGGTCCACAGCGACGCGCTGTCGGCGTCCACCAGCGCACGCTGCGCGCGGCGGTAGGCGACCATGTCGGCGTGAAGCTCTCCGAGCGAATCGGGGCAGTCCGAAGCCGAGCGGCGCTCGATGCGGGCGGCTTCCTGGCATGACCGTTCGTGCGGCACCCGAGCGGGGGCGCCGGGGCCTGGCCGCAGCGTTGCGGTGGGGGACGGCGCCGTGGGCGCGCCGTCTTCCGGCAGTGCCGCATTGCGCAAGGGGCCCTGCCAGCGCCCGAGCGCCCATGCGCCGAGCATCAGACTTGTCATCATACCGCCCAGCGCCGCTGAGCCTCCCCATTCCATCATGTGCAGTCTCCCCGTCCAATTCCCGCCCGGACGGCCGATCCCCGCCATCCGCGCCTACACGGCCTCGCGCCGGGCCGGCCCCTCCAGACTCGGCGTGACGCAGCGCATCGTGCCGCAGTGCAGCACCGAGCGATATGCGGGTGGATACGTAGCGCAGGGCGCGCGCTGTTGTGCCGCGCCTCTTGCCTCAGGCGCGCGCCATCGCCTGCATCCGGGCGATGATGTCCTCGGCCTGGAGCATGATCCGGTCGATCAGCTCCTTGCAGCTGGGGATGTCGTGAATCAGGCCCGCCACCATGCCGCAGCTCCACGCGCCCTCGTCCATCGCGCCTTCGGTCATGATCTTGGGGTAGACCCCGGCGACCTCGGGCAGGATGTCCTGGATGGTGATCGCATCGCCCAGATCCTTCTCCTTCTGGATCAGGCGTTCCACGGCGGCGTTGTTGAGCACGCGCTCGGTGTTGCGCAGGGGCCGCATGACGAGGCGGGTGTCGAGCTCGCTCGCCGCAAGGATCGCCTGCTTGACGTTCTCGTGCACCGGGGCCTCCTTGGTGGCGATGAAGCGGGTGCCCATGTTCATCCCCGCCGCGCCCATCGCGAGGGATGCGACGAGGCTGCGCCCATCGGCCATCCCGCCGGAGGAGACGAAGGGGATCTCCAGCTCGTCCGCCGCGCGCGGGAGCAGGATGAAATTCGGCACGTCGTCTTCGCCCGGGTGCCCGCCGCATTCGAACCCGTCGACGCTCACCGCATCGCAGCCGATCTCCTGCGCCTTGAGGCTGTGGCGCACCGAGGTGCACTTGTGGATCACCTTGATCCCGGCGTCCTTCAAGGGCGGGAGCAGCTCGACCGGATTGCGCCCCGCCGTCTCGACCACCTTCACCCCGCCCTCGATCACCGCCTTGACGAGGCCCGGATAGTCGGGCGGGGTCAGGGTGGGCAAGATCGTCAGGTTCACGCCGAAAGGCTTGTCGGTCATGTCCTTGCAGCGCGCGATCTCGTTCGCGAGCTTCTCAGGCGTGCCTTGCGTGAGCCCGGTGATGATCCCGAGGCCCCCCGCGTTGGACACCGCCGCGGCCATCTCAGCGAACCCGACATAGTGCATCCCGCCCTGGATGATCGGGTGCTCGATGCCGAACATTTCGGTGATCGCGGTCTTCATGGCGTGTCTCTCCCCTCGTGGATGCGTGTGCGGCGCGGAGACAAGCCGGTTTGGCGGGCGCTTTCAACCCCGCTTGTGCAGGCGCAGCGGACCGGCCCCGCGCGCCGTAGCGTCAGGCGCGGGTGAAGGCGAGGATGAAGCTGACCGGCACAGCCGGGCTGATCGACGGGAGCTCCGCCATCGCGCGCAATTCGCCGAGTTCGTCGGTGAGGCCGAACATATCGGTCGACACGATCACCGGCGCGGTCGGCACCACGGTCACGCGGTCTTCGGACACGCGGGTGACGAGCACTTCGGTGGCGACCTCGCCGGTCGCGCCCTTTATCGTGACGCTCGCCTTCAAGGGGCGGACCAGCGCCTGGCCTACCGCAAGGCCTGCAAAGGCAGCCGGATCGAGCTGCGCGGTGACATTCGCCTGCGGATTGTCGGCGACCTGGAAGAAGATGTCGCGCATCCGCTCGTCGCGCAGGTCCGCGCCGGTGTTCACCGAGGCAAGGTCGATGGCGAGGCTCGCCGTCCCGTCCGCCGCGACGCTGCCCGCGAGGCGATCGAAGCGATTGGCCTCGGCGATCTCGCCGGCCTTGATCGAGACGTAGGTAAGCCGCGAGGCCGCAGGGTCGAGTGTCCAGGCCGCCTCGGTCACCGCCGCAGGCGCGGTCGGCGCGTCGGTCGGCGTCGGGGCAGGCTCTGGCCCGGCACAGGCGGCAAGGGCGAGGCAGGCGGCGAAGGAGAGGTAACGAAGCGACCGCATCGGCGATGCGATATGCGATTTGCGCAGGCTGCGGAAGAGGCCGTGATGCGGCGCGGCGCGCAATCTCACTCCCATATGACGCTCACCCCGGGATAGCGCGCGATGTTCGCATCCGCCGTCACCAGCGGCATATCGAGCGCGAGCACATGGGCAATCAGCATCCGGTCGATCGGATCGCGGTGGATCGGCGGGAGCGTGGCGGCGAGCGGCCACAGGGCGGCGGGGAAGTCGAGAATCTCGATGTCGAGCTGCTCGATGATCGGGGCAAGCGGGCCGCTGCCCTTGAAACGGCCACGCTGGTCGAGATCGGGATATTCCCAAGCGGTCACGGCGCTGATGACGAGCCGCGTGTCAGGATCGAGCGCCGCTTCGATCGCGCGTTTCGAGAGGCGTTCGTTGCCCGCAGCCAGCCACACGATCACGTGCGTATCAAGCAGGATTGTCAAACTTGCGCTCGTATTCGTCGGGATCGATCCGGTCGGCCTTCAGCGCCTCGAGGCTGAGATCGGCACCCTTGAACGCCTCCCGGTACATCCCGAAGGCCGCGCGGCGCTTGGCGGCGATCTGTTCGCGGGTGAGCGGCGGGGTCTCGCGCGCCGGGATGATCTCGGCCTCGGGCTTGCCGTCGCGCTGGATGTTCACCCGCTCCCCCGCCTGCACCGCGCGCAGCAGCTCGGACAGGCGGATCCTTGAATCGCCGATGTTGACGTGGATGGCCATGCTTGGCCAAGCCGCCTGGTCAAACTGAGGGGACGAGGCGGCGGCTATGCCTCACTCCCACTCAATCGTGCCCGGCGGCTTGCTGGTGTAGTCGTAAACCACCCGGTTGATGCCCTTCACCTCGTTGACGATGCGGGTCGCGACGCGGGTGAGGAAGGCGGCGTCGAAGGGATAGACGTCGGCGGTCATCCCGTCGGTCGAGGTGACGGCGCGCAGAGCGCAGACCGAATCGTAGGTGCGCCCGTCGCCCATCACGCCCACCGTCTTGACCGGCAGCAGCACCGCGAAGGCCTGCCAGATCGCATCGTAGAGCCCGGCGTTGCGGATCTCCTCGAGATAGATCGCGTCCGCCTTCCTCAGGATGTCGCAGCGCTCCTTGGTGACTTCGCCGGGGATGCGGATCGCGAGGCCCGGGCCGGGGAAAGGGTGGCGGCCGACGAAGGCCTGCGGCAGGCCGAGCTCGCGGCCCAGCTCGCGCACCTCGTCCTTGAAGAGCTCGCGCAGCGGCTCGACCAGCGCCATGTTCATGCGTTCCGGCAGGCCGCCAACATTGTGGTGGCTCTTGATCGTGACGGACGGCCCGCCGGTGAAGCTGACGCTCTCGATCACGTCGGGGTAGAGGGTGCCCTGCGCGAGGAAGTCCGCCCCGCCGATCTTCGCGGCCTCGGCCTCGAAGACGTCGATGAAGGTCTTGCCGATGAACTTGCGCTTGGCCTCGGGGTCGGTGAGGCCCGCAAGGCCGCCGAGGAACTGCGCCTCTACGTCGACATGGACGAGCGGGATGTTGTAATGGTCGCGGAACAGGGTCACGACCTGCTCCGCCTCGCCCAACCGCATCAGCCCGTGGTCGACGAAGACGCAAGTGAGCTGATCGCCGATCGCCTCGTGGATCAGCACCGCGGCGACCGCCGAATCGACCCCGCCCGAAAGGCCGCAGATCACCCGCCTGTCGCCGACCTGCTGCCGGATCTCGGCGATCTTGGTCTGGCGGAACTCGGCCATCGTCCAGTCGCCGGCAAGCCCGCAGACATGGCGCACGAAGTTGGCGATCAGCTTGCCGCCGTCGGGGGTGTGGACCACCTCGGGGTGGAACTGGGTGCCGTAGAAGCGGCGAGCCTCGTCGGCGATCACCGCGAAGGGCGCGCCGTCGCTGACCGCGACGATGTCGAAGCCGGGGGCGAACTGGGTGACCTTGTCGCCGTGGCTCATCCACACCTGGTGGCGCTCGCCCACTTCCCACAGCCCGTCGAACAGCGCGCATTCTGCGGTGACGGTGAGGAAGGCGCGGCCGAACTCGCCGCCCTCCCCGATCTCGTGCCCAGGCTTCACCTCGCCGCCCAGCTGGTGGCTCATCACCTGCTGGCCGTAGCAGATGCCGAGGATCGGCACCCCAGCCTCGAACAGCATCTGCGGCGCACGGGGGGAACCTTCGGCAGGCACGCTGGCGGGGGAGCCGGAGAGGATGATGCCCTTGGGCTTCATGCGCTGGAACGCCGCCTCGGCCTGGGTGAAGGGTGCGATCTCGGAATAGACCCCGGCCTCGCGCACCCGGCGGGCGATCAGCTGGGTGACCTGCGAGCCGAAGTCGACGATCAGGATCGAGTCGGAGCCAGGGGTGCCGCCCGCGAGGGCCTGGGAGGGGTGCGCGCTCATGGGCGCGGATTACGGAGCGCACCGGGTGCTGTCCAGCATCGCTGCGCCATGGCACCCGAAATCGCGCGGGAGGCGGGCGGGGTGCCAGCGGTGGCGATCGTCCCGCCCGGACCAATGTTGCATATTGCGCAACCTTTTTTGGCGTTTTCGCATTTGAATTGAGATGGGTCGAACACCACCTGCCCCCACGAGCGATGCGGCGCCGGGCTCCTCTCTCCATCCCGGCCTCTCCCCAGTGGAGCCATCGCGGCGCGATGCAGCCGAAGACGGCCATCGCCTGCCTGCCCGGCGTGGCAGGAGCGGCGCGCTCTCCCCCCGCGCGCCCCCCTGCCCGCCGCCCCGGCCATCCCCGGCCGGGCGCGCAGCAAAGAGACGCGGCCACCGCACTCCCCCCCTGAACAGGTGGCCGCGTCTCGAGCTGGCACAGGCCTGTGTCGGCGTTTGCCCCGGCTATCCGCGCCAAAATCGATTGCGGTATGCGGAAATTTTCAATCTATGCAGAGATTGAAAATTGCGCGGAACTATGTATATCGAAGCCAAGCCCGGGCGCTTTCCCCTCTCCCCCCCTCGGCAGCGCCCGGGCTCCCAACCACAACAGAACAGGGAAACCATCCATGAACATGATGATCGAAAAGGCCGTCGCGCTGATGCTCGCCGTCGTCCTCAGCGGCACCGCGTTCCAGACGTTCATCGTCTGACGCCCTCGGGCATTGCCTGAGCCGGCAAGCGCACCGCGCAGCTCGATGTTCGGCCCGGCACTCCCGCAGGAGCGCCGGGCCGAGCCGATTCAGGGCTCCGTCATTCCACCCCGCCGCGCCGCGCGGCTTCCTCGCGCAGGTCGGTCTTGAGCAGCTTGCCGATGTGGCTGCGCGGCATCTCCGCGATAGGGTGCAGCGCGGCGAGCCGCTGGGTCTTGCCGAGCCGCGCGTTGACTGCGGCGAGGATCGCGTCGGGTTCCGCCGCGCCATCCTTCAGCACCACGAAGCCGACCGGGCTCTCCCCCCACCTGCGTGAGGGCAGGCCGACCACGGCAGCCTCGACGACCCCCGGTTCCTTGGCGAGCTCGGCCTCCAGATCGCTCGGATAGATGTTGAACCCGCCTGAAATGATCATGTCCTTGGCGCGGCCGACCAGCTCGACGAAGCCCTCCGCATCGACCCGCCCGATGTCGCCCATCCGCATCCACACCTCGCCGGTGGCGGGATCGGTCCACTGCGCCTCGGCGGTCTTGTCGGGGCGGTTCTTGTAGCCGCTCATCATGGTGAGGCTGCGCCCGACGAGGTTGCCCGGCGTGCCCGGGGGCACCTCGCGGTCCTCGTCATCGAGCACCTTCAATTCGCTCCCCGGCGCCGGGCGGCCGACGGTGTGGAGCTTGTCGGGGAATTCGTGGGCCGCGAGCAGGCACACCACGCCGCCCTCGGTCATCGAATAGATCTCGATCAGCCCGCCCGGCATCCGGGCCAGCACCTCGCGCTTCAGCGCGGCGGGGAAGGGCGCGGAGGTGCAGTATTTGAGCTTGAGGCTCGTGAGGTCGAAGGTGTCGAACTCCGCGAAATCCATCAGCCGCTGGTATTGCACCGGCACCAGCATGGTGATGGTGGCGGCGTCGGCCTGCGCATGGGCGAGCCATCGGCCGCAGTCGAACTTGCCCATCACCCTGACGCAGCCGCCGGCCAGCAGCACGGGGAGGAAGGCGACCATCGTGGTGTTCGAATAAAGCGGCGTCGAGGCGAGCGAGCGGACCGCGATCCCCGCAGCCAGATAGCTCTGCGCGGTCGAGGCGAATTGCCGCCAGCGCATCTGATGGGAATGGACGATCCCCTTGGGGATGCCGGTGGTCCCGGAGGAATAGATGATGTTGAACGGGTCCTGCGGCTCCGGCACGAAGTCCGGCGCCCGCGCACCCGGGGGCGCCATCCACTGGTCGATGCTCTCCAGCGGCACGCGGACAAGATCGGCCATGAAATCGGGGCCGAGCTCGGCGGCCTTCGCCGTGTCAATGAACAGGTGGATCGCGCCCGAATCCCTCGCCATGCCTGCAAGCTGCTCGGGCGAGGCACTGGTGGTGAGCGGCGCCGCGACGCCGCCCGCGCGCACCGCGGCAAGAAACACCAGCGCATATTCGACGCTCGATGTGCCGAGGATCGCGACCGATTGGCCGCGCTTCAGCCCGGTCTCCACCAGCCGCGCCGCCAGCCGCTCGACGAGGCCCACCAGCTCGGCCCAGTAAACCTCGCGCTTCTCGTCCCGCAGCGCCAGCTCGTCGCCCTTGAGACGCGACCACGCCATGAGGATTTCGGGGAAGCTGCCGAAGGGTTCGGCGAGGCGGCGCATCATGATCTCGTCATTCATGACACCTTGCATAAATGCGCAAGAGGCCGGCGCAAGGCCCATGCGGGCAGCGTCCGGCCGCCGCGATCCGGGCGGGCGCGGTCCCCTTGCGCCCCCGCCTCGCGAGCCCCGCGCGCCGCCACTCGACCAACCGCCGCCCGCGTTCGTGGAAAAGCGGCGCCCCGGGGCCTCCCGCAGTTGGGTTTCGCGGCCCGAACGCCTATATGCTGCGGCATGAACGACACCACTTCAGACGCTGGCCAGCAGCCGCCTGCCAAGCTTCCCAACACCAACGAATACGGCGCGGATTCGATCAAGGTTCTCAAGGGCCTCGATGCGGTGCGCAAGCGGCCGGGGATGTATATCGGCGATACCGACGACGGATCGGGCCTGCACCACATGGTCTTCGAGGTTTCCGACAACGCGATCGACGAGGCGCTGGCCGGGCATTGCGACCTCGTGCTGATCGAACTGAACCCCGACGGCAGCGTTTCGGTGGAGGACAACGGACGCGGGATCCCTACCGGGATGCACCCCGAAGAAGGCGTCTCGGCGGCCGAGGTCATCATGACCCAGCTGCACGCAGGGGGTAAGTTCGAGAACACCTCGGACGACAACGCCTACAAGGTCTCGGGCGGGCTTCATGGCGTCGGCGTGTCGGTGGTCAACGCCCTCAGCGAATGGCTGGAGCTCACCATCTGGCGCGACGGCAAGGAGCACTGGATGCGCTTCGAGCACGGCGATGCCGTCGCCCCGCTGGAGGTCAAGGGCGAGGCGCCGAAGTCCGACCGCAACGCCGATCCCAATGGCTTCAAGAAGGGCACCCGCGTCACCTTCAAGGCGAGCCACGAGACCTTCAAGAACGTCACCGAGTTCGATTTCGAGAAGCTCGAGCACCGCTACCGCGAGCTCGCCTTCCTGAACTCGGGCGTGCGCATCAAGCTTCGCGACAAGCGGCACGAGGAGCAGCTCGAGCACGATCTCTACTACGAGGGCGGGATCGCGGCCTTCGTGAAGTATCTTGACCGCAACAAGCAGCCGCTGATCCCCGCGCCCATCGCGGTCAGCGCGGAGAAGGACGGGATCGGGATCGACGTCGCGCTCGAATGGAACGACAGCTACTACGAGAACGTCCTCGCCTTCACCAACAACATCCCGCAGCGCGACGGCGGCACGCACCTGTCGGCGTTCCGCGCGGCGCTGACCCGCACGCTCAACAACTATGCCGAGCGGTCGGGGATGCTGAAGAAGGAGAAGGTCAGCCTGTCGGGCGAGGACATGAGGGAGGGCCTCACCGCCATCGTCAGCGTGAAGCTGCCCGACCCGAAATTCTCGAGCCAGACCAAGGACAAACTGGTTTCCTCGGAGGTGCGCTCGCCGCTCGAAACGCTGATGAGCGAGAAGATGACCGAGTGGCTGGAGGAGAACCCCAATGAGGCGCGCGCGATCATCCAGAAGGTGATCGACGCCGCCGCCGCCCGCGAGGCCGCCCGCCGCGCCCGCGAAATGAGCCGCAAGGGCGCGATGAGCGTCGCCTCGCTGCCGGGCAAGCTCGCCGATTGCCAGGAGCGTGATCCGGCGAAGTCCGAGCTGTTCCTGGTCGAGGGCGACTCCGCAGGCGGCTCGGCGAAGCAGGGGCGTGACCGCAAGACGCAGGCGATCCTGCCCTTGAAGGGCAAGATCTTGAACGTCGAGCGCGCGCGCTTCGACCGGATCATTTCCTCCAAAGAAGTCGGCACCCTCATTCAGGCGATGGGCACCGGCATCCGTGACGAGTTCAACCTCGAAAAGCTGCGCTACCACAAGATCGTCATCATGACCGACGCGGACGTCGACGGCGCGCATATCCGCACGCTCTTGCTCACCTTCTTCCACCGCCAGATGCCCGAGATCATCAAGGCCGGGCACCTGTTCATCGCCCAGCCGCCGCTGTTCAAGGTGTCGAAGGGCCGCAGCGAGGTCTACCTCAAGGACCAGGCGGCGCTCGATCGTTACCTCGTTGACGCCGGCCTCCAGGGCCGGGTGCTCGAGACTGCGAGCGGCACCCGCTTTGCCGAGGACCTGCGCGCGCTGGTCGACGGGGCGCTGCGCCTGAAGAACCTCCTCGCCTTCGTGCCGCGCCGCTATGACAGCGGGATCGTCGAGCAGATGGCGCTGGTCGGCGCGCTGGAGCCGGGGCTTTCGGGCGAGGCGCTCGCGGCCGCGCTTGACCGGGCCGCCGGGCGCCTTGGCGCGGGCGACCGTGAGGCGCGCTGGTCGGCCTCCCAGCGCGGGGACGGCACGGTGGTGTTCGAGCGCCTGTGGCGCGGCGTCACCGATGTCCAAGAGATCGACGCGCGGTTCCTGTCCAGCACCGAGGCGCACAAGCTCCACGGCCTCGCCGCCGCGCAGGCCGAGGCCTATGCCAAGCCCGTCAAGCTGGTCCGCGCCGGCGACGCCGCCGAGGAGCCCGAGCCCGAGGCTCCTGCCGAGAGCGATCCGCTTGCCGGCGAAACCGAGGACGCAGGGCCCGCCGCGACCGTGGCTCTCGACGGGACGATCAGCCGTCCGACCCAGCTGCTCGAGGCGATCTTCGCCGCCGGGCGCAAGGGCCTGTCGATCAGCCGCTACAAGGGCCTGGGCGAAATGAACGCCGAACAGCTGTGGGAGACCACGCTCGATCCCGAAGCCCGCGTGCTGCTTCAGGTCAAGGTCGAGGATGCCGACGTCACCGACGAGATCTTCACCCGCCTGATGGGCGACATCGTCGAGCCGCGCCGCGAGTTCATCCAGGACAACGCGCTCAACGTGGCGAACCTCGACGTCTGACATGAACCGTCACGCGCGCCGCACCCAGGACCTGCAACAGGCCAGCTTCCTGATCGTCCTTGCCGTCGTCACCCTGCTGATGACGGTGATCGTGTGGCCGTTCTTCCAGCCGCTGCTGTGGGCGGCGCTGGCGGCGATCATGTTCCAGCCGCTCTACCGCTGGATGCTGCGACAGCTCAAGGGGCGGCGCAATCCGGCGGCGGCGCTGAGCCTCCTTGTGATCTTCCTCGTCGTGATCGGCCCAGCGATCTGGATCGGCTCGCTGGTGGCCGAACAGGCGCTGGTGCTGGTCGGCACCCTCCAGAAGAACCCGCCCAACCTCGCGGCGATCTTCGATGCGGTCTACACCAGCCTGCCGCGCTTCGCCCGCGACGTGGTCGACCGCAACGGCTGGGCCGACGTGACGATGGTCCAGACCCGCATCCAGGACCTCGTTACCCAAAGCGCCGGGCTGATCGCCACCCAGGCGGTGTCGATCGGCAGCGGGGCGCTCTCCTTCTTCCTGTCCTTCGGCGTGGCGCTTTACGTCATGTTCTTCCTCCTGCGCGATGGCGAGCGGATCGGGCGCACCGTGCTGTGCGCCGTCCCGGTGGAGCGCAGCATCGCCGACCGGCTGACCGAGCGGTTCCTCGGCATCGTTCGGGCGACGATCAAGGGCACCGGCGTCGTCGCGCTGGTGCAGGGCGCGCTGGGGTGGTTGACGCTGGTTATCGCGGGCGTGCCTTCGGCGCTATTGTTCGGGGTGATCATGGCGATCTTCGCGCTGGTGCCGGTCATCGGCTCGGGCGCGGTGTGGGTGCCGGCCGGCATCTGGCTGCTGATCTCCGGCCAGACGTGGCAAGGGCTGTTCGTGCTCCTGACCGGGTTCTTCGTCATCTCCTCTGCCGACAACGTGCTGCGTCCGATCCTCGTCGGCCGCGACACCGGCATCCCCGACTGGATCATCCTCGTCACCACGCTGGGCGGCATCAGCCTCGTCGGCTTTTCGGGCATCGTGCTGGGGCCGCTGGTCGCCGGGCTGTTCCTCGCCAGCTGGTCGATCCTGCGCGAACAGCGCGACGCTGACGAGGAGGCGGCGCGCCAGAGCAGCATCCAGGTCGACCGCGCGGGCCACGCGCCCGATCATCCGGCGGCGGACTGACCGGGTGGAGCCGCTGGTCAGACCGGGCTCGCAGGGCGAGGCGATCGGGCGGCTGGTGGTGGCCGGTCTGGTGGTCACCATGCTCCCCGCCCTGCCGTTCGGCGCCTATCTCATCTATCCCTTCACGATCCTTTCCACCTGGTTCCACGAGATGGGCCACGGCTTCGCCGCGCTGGCGACCGGGCAGCATTTCGAACAGCTGGTGATCTTTGCCAACGGTTCGGGCGTGGCCGAGAGCGCGGTCGACCCGCGCGCCTCGGCCTTCGTCTCGGCAGCCATCGCAGCCGGAGGCCCGCTGGCGCCGAGCGCGGTGGGCGCCTTGCTGATCGTCGCCAGCGCCCACCCCAAGGCGTGGCGCGCGGTGCTGTGGCTGTCCGCCGCCGCGATCCTCGCCAGCGTCGGCATCTGGGTGCGCTCGCCCACGGGATGGTGGGCGCTGCCGCTGGTCGCCGCGATCCTCGGCCTCGTCGCCTGGCGCGGATCGCCCGCCTGGCAGCGCTTCACGCTCCAGTTCCTGGGCGTGCTGGGTGCAATGAGTATGCTGCGCGACTGGGACTACCTGTTCAGCGAGCGGGCGGTGATCGGCGGGCAGGCGATGCTCTCGGACACCGGCGCGATCGCTGCGGCGATCGGCCTGCCGCACTGGCTGTGGGCGGGGGTGATCGTGCTGATCTCGGCTGTGATGGTCGGCGCAGCGCTCAAATATGCGCTCGCCGAGAAGCGCCTGCGGCCGCCGCCGCGCAAGCTTCCCGCCAATGTCCTCCAGTTCCGGCGCGATCCGCCCCGGAAGCGCTGACGCCCTCGCGTCTGCGCGTCAGGACGCGACCTTCAGCGCGTTCACGCCCGCCGCATCCGCCCCCGCTTCGCCCGACAGGCCGATGAACATCGTGTCGACGATCCGCGCCAGCTTCTGCTCGGTCAGCTTGTCGCCGAGGTAGATCAGCGCATCGGGCAGGGTGTAGTTCGAGATCATCTGGTTGATCAGCGACAGCGCCTCGTCGATCTCCAGCCCGGCAAAGAAGCCTTCCGCCTGCGCCTCGGCGATCAGCTCGCACAGGTAGTGGTCGGCAAGGTCGACATAGCTCCTCACCCGCTCGAAATTGGCCGCGCCCATCTCGCACAGGGTGTTGAAGAACACCGGATCGGCCCGGAACCGCTCGCGCGAGATGACGAAGCGGCGGCAGAAGAATTCATACATCTTGCGCTGCGGCGGCAGGCTCGAGGCGAGCACCTCCTCCATCACCGCGAGTTGGGGCGCGAACCAGGTCTGCGCGACGGCATCGAAGAGATCGTCGTAATCGGCAAACAGCGATTCGAAGCGCGCGCGGGTCAGGCCGCTTTCGCTCATCGCGACCGACCAGGGCACTTCAGCGCCGCGCTCCTTGACGAGATCGAGGACATGACGCGCGATCCGCTCGCGCTCGGCTTCCCGGGCCGTGTCGGTCAATGGCATATCGCGGTCGCCTCCTTGCGCGCGCAGCATCATAGGCCAAGCGCCGGCCGGCATAAAGGGTCGCTCGTCGATTTTTGTGCGTCGCAGCAAGCGCGCAGGGCTGGTGCCCGGGCCCGCTCAGGCCAGCGGCGGCCAGGGGAAGAAGGCCGAGGTCTTCCTTTCGTAGACCGCGTATTTGTTGCCCTTGGTCTTGTGCAGGTTCTTCTCCAGCAGCGGCACGCCCGACCAGCGGGTGAGCGTGAAGCTGAGGAAGACGGGCCCGATCACGGTCGCCGCGGCATAGCCCCAGCCGGCGGCGGCACAGGTCAGCCAGATGCCCCACCAGGCGCAGAAATCGCCGAAATAGTTGGGGTGGCGGGTGTAGCGCCACAGCCCCTTGTCGAGCACGTAGCCGCGATTGGCGGGATCGGCCTTGAACCGCGAAAGCTGCCAGTCGCCGACCCATTCGAAGAACACGCCGACGCACCACAGCGCAAAGCCGCCCCAGGCGAGCGGGGTGATCGGCGCGGGCGCGGGGCTGGCAAGGATGCCGACCTGCGCGGGGCTCGAGACGAGGAACAGCAGCACCGCCTGCATCAGCCACACCCGGGTCAGGGCATGGCTCGCGAAGCGGCCCTGTTCGCGGGGGCGCTCCAGCATTCGCCGATAGCGCCGGTCCTCGCCCTCGCGGCGCCAGCGCCGGAACAGGTAGATGCCGAGCCGGAAGCCCCAGGCGGCGGTCATCGCCATGATGAGGGTGGCAAGCTCGCTCGCCCCCCCCGGCACGCGCAGCCAGCTGATGACCGCCAGCAAGCCCATCCCCGCACCCCAGAAGGCGTCGATGAAGGAGACGTCGCCGATCTTCACGCTGATCGCCCAGAGGATCAGCACGATGACGATCAGGATGGCGGCGTTGACCGCCAGAAGTTCAAACATCGTTCTTGCCCGCGATGATGTCCCGCGCCTGCTGTTCCAGCACCTTGAACCGCTCGTAATCGGGCAGCTTGGAGCGAAACCATTCGGCGATCTTCAGGAGGTCTTCGCCATAGTTGCCTGTGGGAATCAAGGGCTCGCCGAAACTGACGATCCTTGTGCCATGATCGGCAAAGGCCGGGACAATCGGCACGCCGGCGGCGCGGGCGATGTGATAGAAGCCCGATTTCCACTTGCCGTCGGACTTGCGTGTGCCCTCGCAGGCGATCACCAGCGCAAGGTCATCGCGGCGGGCAAATTCGGCCGCGACCTGCTCCGTGGCGTTCAAGCGGCTGCGACGGTCCACGGACACGCCCCCCATATCCAGCATGAAATTGCGCATCGGCCACTGGAACAGCGTGTGCTTGCCCATGAAGTTGGGGCGGATGCCCTCCTCATGGGTCGCGCCGGTGAAGAACACGAAGTCCCAGTTGGAGGTATGGGGCGCGCCCGCCAGCACAAATTTCTTGAGGTGTTTCGGCAGCGGGTCGACCACCTTCCAGCCCTGCGCATACCAGATCGTGAGGATGATCCGCCGCACGAGGCGCGACAGCAGGGTGGGCGCGCGCACGGGTGCGGCGATCGGTTCCATATGCGACACTGCTTGGCCTCTCCCAAAGGCGAGCCCGCCTTGTGGACTATCATGGGTTAGCTACGCAAGGGGCGGGCAGAGGGTTTCGCGCTACATCCGGAACACGCCGAAGGCGGGCCGCTCAGGGACAGGCGCCTCGAGGCAGGCGGCGAAGGCGAGGCCCAGCACGTCGCGGGTTTGCACCGGGTCGACTACGCCGTCGTCCCACAGGCGGGCGGTGGCGTAGTAGGGGTTGCCCTCGTCCTCGTATTTCTGGCGGATCGGGGCCTTGAAGGCCTCGGCCTGTTCGGGCGTCCAGCTCTCGGCGTCGCGGTGGACGGTGGCGAGGACGGAGGCCGCCTGCTCGCCGCCCATCACGCTGATGCGCGCATTGGGCCAGGTGAACAGGAAGCGCGGGGAGTAGGCGCGCCCGCACATGCCGTAATTGCCCGCGCCGAAGCTGCCGCCGATCACCACGGTGACCTTGGGCACGGTGGCGGTGGCGACGGCGGTGACGAGCTTCGCCCCGTGCTTGGCGATGCCTTCCGCCTCGTATTTCCCGCCGACCATGAAGCCGGAGATGTTCTGGAGGAACAGCAGCGGAATGCGGCGCTGGCAGGCAACCTCGATGAAATGCGCGCCCTTCTGCGCGCTCTCCGAAAACAGCACGCCGTTGTTGGCGAGGATCGCGACCGGCATCCCCCAGATATGGGCGAAGCCGCAGACCAGCGTCGCGCCGTAATGCGCCTTGAACTCGTGGAACTCGCTGCCGTCCACGAGGCGCGCGATCACCTCCTTGACGTCATAGGGCGCGCGCACGTCCTCGGGGATGAGGGCGTAGAGGTCCTCGGCGTCGAACTTCGGCGGGCGCGGCTCCTTCAATCCGTTCGTGTCGAGCGAAGTCGAGACACACCCCAGCCCACGGTTCGCGACGGCGCTCGAACCGAACGGGGAAGCGAGGTGGCTGACGATGTCGCGCACGATGGTGAGCGCGTGCTCGTCATTCTCGGCGAGGTGATCGACCACACCCGATTTCTTCGCGTGCAAGTCACCGCCGCCGAGGTCTTCCGCTGAAATCTCCTCGCCCGTCGCCGCCTTCACCAGCGGCGGGCCGGCGAGGAAGATGGTGCCCTGGTTGCGGACGATCACCGTCTCGTCGGACATGGCGGGGACGTATGCGCCCCCGGCGGTGCAGGAGCCCATCACGCAGGCAATCTGGGGGATGCCGAGCGCGCTCATGTTGGCCTGGTTGAAGAAGATGCGGCCAAAATGGTCGCGGTCCGGAAAGACCTCGGCCTGGTGCGGCAGGTTCGCGCCCCCGGAGTCCACCAGATAGATGCACGGCAGGCGGTTCTCCTGCGCGATCTCCTGCGCGCGCAGGTGCTTCTTGACCGTCATCGGGTAGTAGGTGCCGCCCTTCACGGTCGCATCGTTGCACACGATCATGCACTGCCGCCCCGAGACGCGCCCCACCCCGGTGATGATCGAGGCGCCGTTGACGTCGCCCTCGTACATCCCGTTGGCCGCCAGCTGGCCGACCTCCAGAAAGGGCGAACCCGGGTCGAGCAGCCGCTCCACCCGCTCGCGCGGCAGCAGCTTGCCGCGCGACACGTGCCGCTCGCGATGCTTCTCCGGCCCGCCGAGCGCGGCTTCCGCCACCCGCGCACGCAGCTCCTGCGCGAGAGCGTGGTTGTGCGCGAAGCGGGCCTTGGCCTCGGGGCTATCGCGGTCGAGCTTGGTGGTGAGGGTGGGGGCGGTCATGGCTTACCCCGCCGCCCCGATCAATTCCCGCCCGATCAGCATCCGCCTGATCTCGTTCGTCCCCGCGCCGATGTCGAGCAGCTTGGCGTCGCGCATGTAGCGCTCCACCGGCCAGTCGGTGGTGTAACCCGCGCCGCCCAGCGCCTGCACGCTCTCGGCGGCGACCTTGAAGGCGTTCTCGCTCGCCAGCAGGATCACGCCTGCCGCATCGAAGCGCGTCGTCTGCCCGGCGTCGCAGGCCTTGGCGACCGCATAGGTGTAGGCGCGGGCCGATTGCAGGGCGACATACATGTCGGCGACCTTGGCCTGCATCAGCTGGAAGGAGCCGATGGGCTTCCCGAACTGCTTGCGCTCACGCAGGTAGGGGATCACCGTGTCGAGGCACGCCTGCATGATGCCGAGCTGAAGGCCCGCCAGCACCACGCGCTCGTAATCGAGCCCGCTCATCAGCACGCCGACGCCGCCGCCCACCGGCCCCATCACGCGGTCCTCGGGGATGAAGCAGTCGTTGAAAACCAGCTCGGCGGTGGGCGAGCCCTTCATGCCGACCTTGGAAATCTTCTGGCCGATCGAGAACCCCTCGTCGCCCTTCTCGATCAGGAAGGCGGTGATCCCGCGGCTGCCTGCGCTGCCGTCGGTCTTGGCATAGACCACCAGCGTGTCGGCCTCGGGCGCGTTGGTGATCCAGAACTTGGTGCCGTTGAGAACGTAGCCCCCCTGCACCGCGTCGGCCTTCAGCTTCATCGAGACCACGTCGCTGCCCGCCCCGGCCTCCGACATGGCAAGGCTGCCGACGTGCTCGCCCGAGATCAGCTTGGGGAGATACCGGGCCTTCTGGTCGTCGTTCCCCCAGCGGCGGATCTGGTTGAGGCACAGGTTCGAGTGCGCGCCGTAGCTGAGGCCGACGCTGGCGCTCGCCCGCGACACCTCTTCCACCGCGATCACGTGCTCGAGATAGCCAAGCCCGAGCCCGCCCCATTCCTCCTCGACGGTGATGCCATGCAGCCCCAGTTCGCCCATCGTCTGCCACAGCTCGCGGGGGAAGCGGTCCTCGCGGTCGGTGCGTTCGGCGAGGGGGGCGATCTGTTCGTCGGCGAAGCGGGCGGTGGTGTCGCGGATCATGGTGGCCGCTTCGCCGAGCTGGAAGTCGAAATCGGGGGTCGCGCGCATTTTATGTCCTGCCGGTGAAATGATCGTTCAGAGCGCCCGCATAGCAAGGGCCAGCGCAAAGGCCAATCCGGGACGCTGGCGCAGGCTCACGATCCCCGCTAATCCTCGCGCGGATGGACGCCGCCAAGCCCCTGCTCCGCTTCGAGCGCGTCACGTGCCGGTTCGGCGAGGTCACGGCGGTGGACGGCGTGACCTGCGACATCGCTCAAGGCAGCTTCGTCGCGCTGGTCGGCGCCTCGGGCTCGGGCAAGTCGACGCTGCTCAAGACGGTGAACACCCTCGTCCACCCCAGCGAGGGCCGGGTGCGGTTCGGAGGCGAGGACGTTGCCGCTCTGCCGCCCGCAAAGCTGCGCCGCCGGGTCGGCTATGTCTTCCAGGGCATCGGCCTGTTCCCGCATTTCTCGGTGGCCGAGAACATCGCCATCGGTCCGCGCCTCGCCGGCGAGAAGCTGCCGCCCGAACGGGTCGCCGAACTGCTCACGCTGGTCGAGCTCGACCCTGCTTTCGCCAAGCGGATGCCCGACGAACTTTCCGGCGGGCAGCGCCAGCGGGTCGGCGTGGCGCGGGCGCTGGCAGGGGGTCCGGAGCTGCTCATCATGGACGAGCCCTTCGGCGCGCTCGACCCCGTCACCCGCGACGCGCTGGGGCGCAAGGTGCGCGAGCTGCACGAGCGGCTCGGCCTCACCACCGTCATGGTCACGCACGACATGGCCGAGGCATTGCTGCTCGCCGACCGGGTGCTGGTGATGGACGCAGGGTCAATCGTCACCGACGAGACCCCGCGCGCGCTGCTGGCCGGCGCGGGCGGCGCGGTGGCGCAGCGGCTCGTCAGCGTCCCGCGCGAACAGGCCGAAAAGCTCGCGGTGCTGGAAAGCCGCGCCTGATGGAGGAGATCTGGGACATCCTTCCCGGCCTCGGCGACAAGCTGGCGGCGCACGTCGTCCTGTCGGCGAGCGCGATCGGGCTCGCAATCCTCATTGCCCTGCCGCTGGCGGTGTGGGCCGGACGCTCGCCGCTTGTTTCGCGCCTCGCGCTGAGCCTTGCGAGCCTCGTCCAGACCATCCCCGCGCTCGCGCTGCTGGCGCTATTCTTCCCGCTGCTGCTGAGTCTGCGGGCGGTGTTCGGCGAGGGGCTGCCGACCCTGGGCTTCCTCCCTGCGCTGATGGCGCTGACGCTCTATGCGCTGCTGCCGATCCTGAGGAACGCCGTCACCGCGCAGGCCAATCTCGACCCCGGCGTGCTCGAGGCGGCGGACGGCGTGGGGATGACCCGCTGGCAGAAGCTGGTGCTGGTGCAGGCGCCCTTGTCCGCTCCCTTCATCATGGCCGGGATCCGCACCGCGAGCGTCTGGACAATCGGCGCGGCGACGCTGGCCACCACCATCGGCCAGCCGAGCCTCGGCGATCCGATCTTCGCCGGGCTGCAAACGCAGAACTGGGCGCTGGTACTCGCCGGGTGCTTCGCCAGCGCGGGACTGGCGCTGGCGGCAGACAATCTGCTGTGGGTGATCGAAGTCGGCCTTGCCCGGCGCAGGCGCTGGATGACCTTCGGCGGCATCGGCGTGGTGGCGCTCGGCATCCTCGCCGCGCTGTGGGCGCAAGGCTCGGGCAGCGACGAGCGCCGCATCGTCATCGCCGCCAAGTCCTTCTCGGAACAGTACATCCTCGCCCAGCTGATCGGCCAGCGGCTCGAGGCGGCGGGCTACGCGGTCGAATACCGGGACGGGTTGGGCAGCGCGGTGGTGCATTCGGCGGTGGCCAATTCCTCGGTCGACATTTCGGTCGACTACACCGGCACGATCTGGACCAATTACCTCAAGCGCACCGACAACCCGGGCCGCGAGGCGATGTATGCCACGATCCGCGACTGGGAGGCGCAGAACACCGGG
Organism: Erythrobacter sp. WG; assembly: GCF_026586795.1. Lineage (GTDB taxonomy): Bacteria > Pseudomonadota > Alphaproteobacteria > Sphingomonadales > Sphingomonadaceae > Erythrobacter. Next base: position 2,990 of record NZ_JAPFGY010000037.1, on the reverse strand, counting down.
ATCAGGGTGCTGGGCCGCCTCGGCTTCGAGAACGCCTATGCCTTCGCGATGCGCGCGGAGCGGGCGCGGTCGCTGGGCGTCACCTCGCTCACGGACCTCGCCGCCAAAGCCCCGCAGCTCACCGTCGGCGGCGACCCGGAGTTCTTCGAGCGGCCCGAGTGGATCGCGGTGCGCGATGCCTACGGGCTCAGGTTCGCGCGCAGCCGCAACTTCGCGCCGACCTTCATGTACAACGCACTCCAGTCGGGCGAGGCCGACGTGATCAGCGCCTACACCTCCGACGGGCGGATCGCGGCGGACCGGCTGGTGGTGCTGGAGGACCCGGCGGGCGCGCTGCCGAGCTACGATGCGATGCTGATGCTCTCCCCGCGCATCGCGCAGGACCGGGGCGTGGTGGCCGCGCTCGAGCCGCTGATCGGCGCGATTGGCGTCGAGGCGATGCGCGAGGCGAACTTCGCGGTCGACCGCGAGGATGCGGGCAAGCTGACGCCGAAGCAGGCGGCGGAGACGTTGGCGAAGAAGGTGGGGCTAACGAAGTAGGCCCACCCCCAACCCCTCCCGCAGGCGTGAGGGGAGCGGGTCGCTCAAGATCGGTCGCACACGACCGCAAGCGCGCCCGCAGCGACGCGGCCGTCAGGCCGTGTGAGCGAGGATAAGGCACGCCGGAGGGCGTGCCACAATCAGGACGCCTTCTTCCACACCTGCGTCTGGCACAGGAAGCCGACGCAGCCCTTGACCTCGAGCGTGGCAGCGTCCTTGCGGCGCACCTCGGAGGTGTAGGTCTTGCCCGACTTGGGGTCGTAGACCTGACCCTTCCACAGCGCATCGGCGGCGGTTAGCCCGGTCAGGACCGGGGTGCCGATCAGCTTGCGCGTGCGCTTGGCAGGATCGGAATTGTTGACGTCGCGCTGGTCCTTGCCGCCCTTGGGGAGGATCAGGAACCGCTCGATCGTCCCGCACAGCGCCTTGCCGCACTTCGCGATGTTGACCACCGCATCCTTTTCCGCCGTGACCCAGCGGCCGGTGATCGGCTCGGCCGCCGCGGCCGGAACGGCGAACGCGGCGAGGGCAAAAGTGAGTGCAACCGCTACGGTCTTCATCGTCGTCATCCTTATTCAAATCCCACACCGAACGGCCAGCGCCGCCCGCAGATCCCGAGCACCTTGAACAGGGTGCCCATCTGGCTGTCCTCGACCAGCCGGTCGCGCTGGCGCTTGATGACCTGCGCTTGCCCGGGGTTGCGCCGCTGGAGCGCCTCGGTGCGCGTGTCGATGCCCATCTGGCGCAGCCATTCGCCCTGGTACTGGAGGCCCATCAGGTCCGCCCCGTTCTCCTGCGCGACATGGGCGAGCAGCTCGAAATCGACGTGCGCGGTGATGTCCGCCTCGCCGGGGTGAGCGAAGATGTCGACCTTCTTGTGCGCCTTCAAGGCCTGCACCGTCGAGCCCGAGCGCAGCTCCATGTGGCCGTAATCGATCACCAGCGCCGCCCCGCCCTGGTCGCGCAGGCGCCGGGCGATCTCGGCCATCAGCGCGACGCTTGCCGGGCTCGTCTCGATCATCGCGCCCTGCGCGGCGCTGACCCAGCTCGGCGGCACGATGTGATCCATCCGCTCGGCTCCGGCGACGAAGGTGAAGTTGTCGCCATCGAGCCCCACCATGCGATCGAACCAGCCGACCGCCGAGCGCACCAGCTGATGGACGGGGAGCGCATCGAAGAACTCGTTGGCGACGATCAGCAGCGGCGCGTCGTCGGGCAGGGTCGACAGGTCATGGTGGTGGTGGCAGCCGGGGAAGGCCTCGCGCTGGATCTTGCGCAGCGCCGCCGAGGTTTCGACGAAGTGGATCTCCGGCGCGAAGTCGTAGCGCCCCGCCGCGCCCAGCGCATCTTTCGCCAGCGTGCCGCGCCCGGGGCCGAGCTCCACATAGTGGATGCGCTTGCGGCTTCCCATCCGCACCCACAGGTCCGCGAGCCACAGCCCGATCAGCTCGCCGAACATCTGGCTGATCTCGGGCGCGGTGATGAAATCGCCCTGTTCGCCCAAGGGATCGCGGCTGGCGTAGTAGCGCGCGTTGCTCTCGCCCATGAAGTGCGCGAGGCTTACGGGTCCGGTCTCGCGGATCAGGCGGCGCAAGCTGGCGCCGACATCGACGCTGGCACGGGCGAGCATCTCGGCCTCGAGCCGGGCCTGCTCGGCGTCGGCGGCCTCTTCCGCCTCGCGGCGGGCCTGTTCCTCGGCGGCAAGGCGCGCGGCCTCGGCGGCGGCGGCGGCTTCCTCGGCTTCGCGGCGGGCCTGTTCTTCGGCGGCGATGCGCGCGGCTTCTTCGGCCTCCGCCCGGGCCTTCGCTTCGGCTTCCGCACGCGCCCTGGCTTCTGCTTCCTTGCGCGCCTGCTCCTCTGCCGCCTTGCGTGCCGCTTCCTCGGCTTCGCGGCGCGCCCTTTCCTCCGCTTCGGCCTTCGCGCGGGCCTCGGCCTGCGCGCGGGCGCGGGCTTCGGCTTCGGCGCGGGCCTTGGCTTCGGCAGCGAGACGGGCCTTCTCTTCGGCCTCGGCCTTGGCCTTGGCGCGGGCGGCAGCCTCGGCTTCGCGGCGAGCCCTGGCTTCGGCCTCGCGGCGCGCCTTCTCCTCGGCAGCGGCGCGGGCGCGCGCCTCCGCCTCGGCCTTCGCGCGGGCTCTGGCTTCGGCTTCGGCGCGGGCGCGGGCGTCGGCCTCGGCCTTACGGCGCGCCTCCTCTTCGGCGCGCGCCTTCGCCTCGGCTTCGGCCTTGGCGCGGGCGCGGGCTTCGGCTTCGGCGAGCTTCCTCGCGCGGGCTTCGGCGGCGGCCTTTTCGCGCGCCTCGCGTTCGGCCCGGGCGCGCGCCTCGGCCTCGGCCTTCTCTCGCGCGAGGGCTTCCTTGGCGAGGCGGGCGCGGTCGGCGGCTTCGGCGCGGGCGCGGGCGATCTCATCGGCCCGGGCCTGCGCGGCGGCATCGGCCCGGGCGCGGGCTTGGGCG
>NZ_JAPFGY010000036.1 GCF_026586795.1 Erythrobacter sp. WG | reverse complement strand
CCGCCCGGGGTGCCGGGAGCGGCGCCGGTGAAGGCGGCGACCGCGCGGTCGATCAGCGCCGGATCGGCACCGCCTGCCGCGCGCACGGCAGGGTCGCACAGCGGCAGCAGGATCGGCAGCGCGAGCGGGGCAAAGCGCCACCCGTGCAACAGGTTGGAGGTGCGTTCCATGGCAAGGGACTCCATTCGCAGGGAGGCGCGCCCTTGGCGGCGCCTTTCGTGCCGGATGCAGCAAGGGCCATGCCAAGCCAGCCTTACGTGAATGCCCCTAGAAGCCCGTTCGGGGTGACTTAGGCATGGTGCGCTACGCCTTGGGTTGTCCCTTGCAACCGCTTTTCACCGTGTCGCCATGCCCTATCCCAACGGCTACCTCGTCCGCTCCGCCCGCGCCCCGGCGCCCTCGCGCGCTCCTGTCGATCATGCGCCGTCCGAGGGGTCCGCCGCGCTGCAACGCCGCGCGATCCTGGAGCGGATCGGCGAATTCGTGCAGCGCCACGATCTGGCGGTGACCCCGCAGAACCTCGCCACGATCTGCGGCGCCCTGTCGGGATCGCAGCCCGAACTCGCGGGCCTGCTTTCGGCGCGCGAGGCATCGGGCGAGCCGATCGACCAGCGCTGGCTCGACACGCTCGCGCGCTTCGATCCCGAAGGGCACAGCCGCATCGCCGCGCTGGAGACGCTGTCCGACAAGCTCGAATATGCGCTGATGCGCTTCGCCCAGGCGGCGCGCGCCGCCCAGTCCGAGACCAGCGACCATCGCGGCGCTATCGGCGTGCAGATCGAGGCGCTGGGTGCGCCCGAGGGACTGGCGCAGGTGCTCGACCTGTCGCGCGCGATGCTGGCGCGGCTCGAGCAGGTCGAGGCGGCGATGGCGAAGAGCGAAGCGGAGACCGAATCGCTCCGGGAAAGCCTCGCCAAGGCGCGCATCGAGGCCGATGTCGATCACCTCACCCGCCTGCCCAACCGCCGCGCCTTCGAGCGGCGGCTCGTGTCTGCCGCACACCAGGCGCAGGCCCGGAGCGAGCCGCTCAGCCTCGCCTTCTGCGATGTCGATCACTTCAAGCAGGTCAACGACCGCCATGGCCATGCCGCCGGCGACCGGGTGCTGTGCGCGCTCGCCGCTGCGCTCGTCGAAGGCGCGGGCGAGGCCTGTTTCGTCGCGCGCCATGGCGGCGAAGAATTCGTGCTGCTGTTCCACGGCCTCGCCAAACAGGCCGCGCAGGGCCGCCTCGACGCGGTCCGCCGGGCGCAGGGCGCACGGGTGCTGATGAACCGCGACACCGGCGAGCCGTTCGGCAAGATCACCTTTTCGGCGGGCATCGCCGAGGTGACCGAGAACGCCGACATCCGCAGCGCGCTCGCCCGGGCCGATGCGGCGCTTTACCGGGCCAAGCAGCTCGGCCGCAACCGGATCGAGCTGGGCTGACGGCCCGCCCTTTGCGCCGGCGCGCGGGTCCGGCTCAGGACCCGCTGCCGCCGATCTCCTGATCGTAGGCGAGGCTGGCGTAGAGGTCTTCCGCATCGCCCGCCGTGATGATGATGCGCACCCGTGTCCCCGAGGCGCGGGCCTCGGCGGCGAGCGCCTCGGCACGCGTCCAGGCCCGCGCCTCGCCGCCCTTGGTGTGGGTCGCGAAGATGGTCAGCGTCGCGCGCGGATCGGCCTGCTGCGCGGCCAGCCACGCGCCGAGCGCCGGCCCGCCCGGCACCGCCCGGTAGAGCGCCTGCGCGGCCGCCACTTCGGGGCGGGGCCGGGGGAGCCCGCGCGCATTGCGCTCGCTTGCCTCGCTATCGGCGAGCCGCCGCCCGCTCTCGGCTTCGGCGGCGGGAAGCGCGGACAGGGTCAGCAGGAACAGGATCAGCGCAAGATCGGTGAAGATCAGCTGCCAGCCGTGGCCCCCGCTCGTGGCCACGGCAGCCTTGTTGATGGTCATGCAACGCCCCTCAGATGTGTGCGGCGGCCCGGCGCGCCCGGATCGAAGCGTTCGATCTGCGCGACGAACCATTCGGCCAGCACCTCGCGCTCGCGCTCTTCCACGCCGCCGCGGCGCTCGATCGCGGTGGCGAGCGGATGGCACACCAGATGGGCGAGCAGCGCGCCGTAGAGCGAGGTCAGCACCGCGGTGGACACCGCGCCCATGATCACCGCCGCCGCGCCGACGCTCTGCTGGGGGCCGAGCTGGGCGAGGCCGTAGAGCGTGCCGATCAGGCCGAACACCGGCGCAAGCTCGCCCGCCCAGCCGAACACCTGCACCGCGCTCACCCGCCGCGCCTCGTCGAGCGCGCGTTCGGAGCGTCGCACCTGACCCATCGCCTCGAGCGTCCCGTGGCGCAGATAGGTCTCCAGCATCAGCGCCAGCGCGCGGTCGGGCGGCAAGGCGGGGTCGGCGCGGCGATGGCCTTCGCGTTCGATGGCGTTCACCGCCAGCGCGAGGGCGCGGCGGTTGGGTTCGGGCCTGAAGCGGCGCCGCAGCAGCCGGCCGCCGGTCGCGAGCGCCGCGCCGAAGTCCCGCCAGCCGCAGCGCGCCACCGTGGCGAGCACCGTCCCGGAGACGACGATCGCGAGCGCACCGGGATCGAACAGGGCGGACAAGGTCTGTGGCATGGCGGTTCCCCGGAAGGTCTGGATCGACCCCGAAGAACGGGCGCCGGGCAGGCCGATTAAGCCTACGCATTGTTCCGGCACGGCTTTGCCCGCTTGGCCCTGCCGACCGGCAAAAGCCTGCCGCGTGGCCCCGTCTCCTCGCGGCGACAGCCGCTTGCGGCGGGTTTGGCACGCTTCCTGCTGAACTTGCGGGGAACCCCGCGGGCCCGCCCCGCACCCCCGCCGATCAGGAGAACCCTGGCATGAACGAGCGACTTTTCGGCATTCACGGCGCCGCGCTCACCCTGCGTTCGCAACGCATGGGGGTGATCGCCTCGAACATCGCCAATGCCGCCACTCCCGGTTTCAAGGCGCGCGACATCGATTTCAACGCGGCGCTCGACGCGCGGCTCGCCCGGCAGGGCGGCGGCGCCAGCGCAGGCGCGCGGATGGTCTATCGCCGCCCGACCATGCCTTCGCTGGACGGCAACACCGTCGAGCTGAGCCGCGAGCAGGTCGCCTTCGCCGAGAACGCGGTCGCCTATTCGGCGACCCTCAGCTTCGTGCAAGGCCGGGTGAACACCATCACCCGCGCGCTGAAGGGCGAGTGAGGCCGATGCCCGATCGCACCCCGCCCACGCTGTTCTCCCTCACCACTCGCGCGATGAGCGCGCAGATGGTGCGGATGAACGCCGCGACCTCCAACCTCGCCAACGCTGGCGCTGTCGCCTCCACCGAGGAGGGCGCCTACCGCCCGATCCGCGCGGTCTTCGCGACCGAACTCGATCGCGCTTCGGGCCTTGCCGGGGTGACGACCACCGGCCTGATGCGCAGCCAGACCGCGCCCACCAAGCGTCACGATCCCTCCCACCCGCTCGCCGACAAGGACGGCAACGTCTGGGAGGCGCCGGTCGATGAGACCGCCGAGATGGTCGAAATCATGGACAGCGCCCGCCAGTACCAGAACCTGGTCCAGGCGCTCCAGACCGCCAAGCAGCTGATGCTCGAAACCCTGAGGAGCCAGAACTGATGGACACGCCTTCGCTTACCCCCGCCGCACAGTCGACGCTCGATCGGCTCAACAGGCCATCGACGCTGAAGAACAGCACCCAGTCGCTCGGCCAGGCCGATTTCCTGCGGCTGCTGACCACCCAGCTGACGATGCAGGACCCGCTCGCCCCACAGGACAACCAGGCGATGCTGGCACAGATGGCGCAGTTCTCCGCGCTCTCCGCGCAGACCGCGAGCGGCGCCACGCTCGAAGAGATTTCGACCAAGCTAGACCGCCTGATCGCTGCACAGGAAGCGAGCCTGCGGCCCTCCGCCTGATCCCATTCCCCACCCGAAAGGACCACGACCCATGTCTTTCTTCACTTCGCTCAGCGGCCTCAAGAATGCCGAGGTGGACCTGCGCGTCATCGCCCACAACATCGCCAACTCCGAGACGGTGGGCTTCAAGAAGAGCTCGGCGCAATTCGCCGATCTGGTCGCCACCGGCTCCTCGACCGACCCGCGCCGCAGCCCCGGCATCGGCTCGATCGTCGCCGGGATCACCCAGGACTTCGTGCTCGGCCCGCTCGAGCAGACCGGGCGCAGTCTTGACCTCGCCATCGACGGCGACGGCTTTTTCTCGCTCGCCAATGCCTTCACCGGGGACGTGAGCTATACCCGCAACGGCAACTTCCGTCTGACCGCGGCCGGGCAGCTGGAGGATTCGTGGGGCAACCGCCTCCAGGCCTATCCGCTCGACCAGAACGGAAACCTGGTCGGCGGTCCGCCCAACGCGCCGGTCAGCGTGGCCGTGCCGATCACCAATCCGCCGCTCGGCGGCCAAGGCGCGGCGACGCTCGCCAACGTCACCATCGACGTGCGCGGGATCATGATTGCCGCCTATTCCGACGGGTCGACGGTGAACGTGGGCCAGCTCGCCCTCGCCACCTTCCCCGCGCCCAACGGGCTGCGCTCGATCGGCCAGACCAAGTGGCAGGCGACCGGGGATTCGGGCGGGGCCGTGTTCGGCGTTCCGGCTGCCGGGACCTACGGCAAGATGATCAGCGGCGCTCTCGAACGCTCCAACGTCGATCTGGCCGAGGAGATGGTCTCGCTGCTCACCGCGCAGCGCAATTTCCAGGCCAACGCCAAGGCGATCGATACCGCCACGCAGATCTCGCAGACCGTGCTGAACCTGCGCTCGTAAGGCGGCCTGACCGATGGACCGGCTGATCTACACCGCCATGACCGCGATGAACGCGGCGATGGACCGGCAGCGGGTGGTGGCGAACAACCTCGCCAACGCCTCGACGCCGGGCTTCCGCCAGGAAATCTTCGCGGTCACCCCGGCGACTCTCAAGGACGGCTCGCTGGAAGCCCGCGCGATGGCGCGCGGCAATGTGCGCGGGGCGGACATGAGGGCCGCCCGGACGGTGCCGACCGGCAACCCGCTCGACGTCGCGCTGGAGGGGCAGGCGCTGCTCGCCTTCCAGTCGCCCGACCGCCAGGGCGAGGTCTATTCGCGGCGCGGCGACCTCAGGGTCTCGGCGAGCGGCGTGCTCGAGAACGGCGAGGGACTGGCGGTGCTCGGCGAGAGCGGCGCGCCGATCACCGTCCCGCCGGGCTTCGTGCTGCGCCTCGCGCCCGACGGGACGCTGCTCGCCGCCGATCCCGCCAACCCGCAGGCCGCGGCCGAGCCGGTCGACCGGCTGCGGCTCGTCAATCCGCAGGGCAGCCCGCTCGCCAAGGGGATCGACAGCTTCCTCAAGGTGCCTGGAGGCGGCGTGCTGCCCCCCGACCTCACCGCCAAGCTCACCCCGGGGGCGCTCGAGATGTCCAATGTCGAGACCGCCGACACGCTCGTCCAGATGATCGAGGCGCAGCGCGCCTTCGAACAGCGCGCCAAGATCATCGCCACCGCCGGAACGCTCGACGAGGCCGGCAGCGGGCTGATGGCGCTGCGCTGACCCCCCCCCCCCCGCAAAGGAGACCTTCCAAATGCCCACCTCCGCCCTTCACGTCGCCCGCACCGGGCTCGAGGCCCAGGATGCGCGGATGCGCGTCATCGCCAACAATCTCGCCAACATCGGCACCACCGCTTTCAAGCGCGACCGCGTGGACTTCGCGACGCTCGCCTATCAGGAACAGCGCAGCGCGGGGCAGGCCTCGACCGGGCAGACCGCCTTCGCCGTCGGCCTCAATCTGGGCACCGGGGTGCAGATCCAAGGCACCAGCCGCATCCAGACGCAGGGGAACATGAACCCCACGGGCAACCCGCTCGATATCGCGTTGGACGGCGAGGGCTTCTTCGCGGTCGAGCTGCCCGGCGGCGGGCAAGTTGGCTACACCCGCGCGGGCAATTTCACCATGTCGAACGACGGCACGCTGACCACCGCGCAGGGCTATGCCGTGCAGCCGCCGATCCAGATTCCGCCCGGCGCGCAGACCGTCACCATCGCCCCCGACGGGACGGTGAGCGCGCTCGTTCCCGGCAATGCCGAGCCCACGCAGCTTGGCCAGTTGCAGGTCGCGAGCTTCGTCAACCCGGCCGGCCTGCGCGCGATCGGCGACAACTTCCTCGTCGAGACCGCCGCCAGCGGCCCGGCCCAGCTGGGCATCGCCGGTCAGGAAGGGCGCGGACAGATTCGCCAGTCGATGCTGGAAAGCTCCAACGTCAACGTCGTCGAGGAGCTGGTCGAGATGATCGAGACCCAGCGCGCCTATGAGATCAACTCCAAGATGGTGAGCGCGGTCGACGAGATGCTGCGCAATGCCAACCAGACGCTGTGAGGCCGCGCATGACGCCTCGCCTCGCCGTCCTGGCCGCGCCCTTCGCGCTCGCCGCCTGCATGGGCGGGGGCAAGGGTCCGCAGCCGGGCTTCGTCGCGCCCCCGCCGCCCGGCGCGGCGCTGACCGCCGCGAATGCGGGCGATCCCTATGCGACGCTCCCCGCGCCCGGCGCGGCGCCGGTCGCGGGGGCGATCTTCCAGGCGAGCAACGGCTATGCCGGCCTCGTCACCGGCACTCGTGCGCGCGCGCTCGGCGACATGGTGACGATCCTCCTCGTCGAGGCCACCGTCACCTCCAAGGGCACGACCGGTCAGACCACCCGCAAGGGCGCGCTGGGAATCACCCCGCCCACCGAGGGCCCGTTGAGCTTCCTTGATCCCGAAGCCCTTAAAGCCGCCGCCGAAGGGTCGTTCACAGGGGCGGGCAATGCCGGCCAGCAGAGCCGCCTCAACGGCGCGGTCGCGGTCACCATCGCCGCCATCTACCCCAACGGAACCGCCGAAGTGGTCGGAGAAAAGCAGATGATGTTCAGCCAGGGCGACGAATGGGTGCAATTCGCCGGTCGCATCCGGCTGGTCGACATCGACGGCGACAACCGCCTCGCCTCCTCGCAGGTCGCCAATGCCCGGATCATCTATTCGGGCAAGGGCGCGGTGCAGCAGGCGAGCCGGCCGGGCTGGCTCAGCCGCTTCTTCAACATCGTCTCGCCGTTCTGAGGAGGCGACGCCATGATCCGCAGCCGCATCCTTGCCCCGCTCATCTACATCCTGATCGCCGTCGCGATCGGGCACGTGCCGATCCCCGCCCATGCCGAGCGCATCCGCGATCTCGGCCAGTTCGAGGGGCTGCGCGCCAACCAGCTGACCGGCTATGGCATCGTCGTCGGCCTTCAGGGGACGGGCGACAACAACCTCGAATATGCGACGCAGGCGATGCGCGGGATCTCCGGCCGGCTCGGGCTGCCGATGCCGGCGGGGATCAACCCCGCGCTCCGCAACGCCGCCGCCGTGATCGTCACCGCCGAACTGCCCGCCTTCGCCAAGCCGGGGCAGCGCATCGACATCACCGTCTCGACCCTCGGCCAGGCCGCCAGCCTGCGCGGCGGGGCGCTGGTGCTGACGCCGCTGTATGGCGCGGACGGGCAGATCTACGCCATGGCGCAAGGCAATGTCGCGGTCGGCGGGCTCGGGGTGTCGGGCCGCGACGGCTCGCAGGTCAGCGTCAATGTCGCGACCGTCGGCCGCATCGCCGAGGGCGCCACGGTCGAGCGCGGGGTCCTGACCGGCTTCGATGCCGCGCCGAGCCTGCGCTTCAACCTCCACCGCGCCGATTTCCTGACCGCCGCCCGCGTGCGCGACGCGATCAACGCGCGCTTTCCCGGCACCGCCTCGATCGCCGACGGGGTAAGCATCGCGCTCGCGCTGCCGCAAGGCAACGACCTGCGTTCGGGCATGATGGCCGAAATCGAGATGCTCGCCGTCACGCCCGCGCCGGTCGCCGCGCGGGTGATCGTCAACAGCCGCACCGGCACGGTCGTCATCAACGATGCGGTGCGCCTCGCGCCTGCCGCGGTGAGCCACGGCAAGCTGGTGATCCGCATCGACGAGAACCCGGCAATCGTCCAGCCCGCGCCGTTCAGCCAAGGGCAGACCGCGCAGGAGGAATCCTCGACCATCAGCGTCGAGGAGCGTTCGGACCGGATCGCCTATATGCCGGGCGCTGCATCATTGAACGAGATCGTCGATGCCCTGAACCTGCTCGGGGTGGGCGCCGCCGATCTGGTGGTGATCCTCGAAAGCCTGAAGCAGGCCGGCAGCCTGCAAGCCGAAATGGTGGTTCTGTGACCGGGCCCGTCCCCCCTTCCGGCCCGGTCGCGCCCCGCAGCGCGGTACGCTCCACGCCCTCCCTCTCCTCGGAGCGTACCGCGCTGCAATCGGACCTGCGCAAGGCGGCCGAGGGCTTCGAGGCGATCATGGTGAGAAAGCTGCTCGCCACCGCGCGTGCCACCAGCTTCGCCGAAGAGACGCCGCTGACCGGCGGGGGCCTTAAGCAGTTCGAGACGATGCGCGACGAGCACGTCGCCGATCTCGTCGCCAAGTCGGGCGCCCTCGGGTTTGCCCGGAGCATCGAGGCACGGCTTGCGCAATACCTTCCGGGGCAAGGAGATAGCTGATGCCTACCGCGATCTTCACCATCGGCCGTTCGGGCCTGACCGCGACCCGCCGCAGCCTCGAGCTGACAGCGCAGAACATCGCCAATGCCGAGAACGTCGATTATTCGCGCCGCACCCTGACTCAGGGCGAGCTGGTGATGACCGGCAATATCGGCAACAACGCGCAGGATTCGCTCGGCGGGGTGCGCCCCGGCACGATCGAGCGCGCGGAGAGCGGGCTGGTGCAGCGCCAGGCCCGCGATGCCACCTCGGCACGGGCAGCGGCGGAGGCAGAGTTCTTCGCCCTGCGCGAAGCCGAAAGCGCGCTTGAAACCTCGGGCGTGTTCACCGGCCTTGTCGAATTCGAAGCCGCGCTGACCCGGCTCCAGAACAATCCGACCGAACCGGCCCTGCGGCTTTCGGCGCTCGAAGCGGGGCGCAAGATGGCGGGCAATTTCCGCATCGCCAACGGCACGCTCGCCAATGCGCGCAACCTCGTGCAGGCTGCAATCAGCGCCGAAACGCTGACCGTCAATGAAATTGCCGCTGAGCTGGCCAAGATCAACGCGGACCTTGTGGGCGCACGGGAAGGCACTGCGGGCCGCGCTGCACTGCTTGATGCGCGCGACAAAGCCTTGCGCGGGCTGGCCGAGGAGTTCGGCATTTCGCCCACGATCAATCCCAACGGCACGGCCGATGTGATGCTGAACGGAACACCCGCGGTCGCGCTGGTGACTGGCGCGACAGCAAGCTCGCTTGCCGCCACCTTTGCGGCTGATGGCACGGTGACCTTTACCGTGGGCGCGACTGCCTTTGTTCCCGCCGGCGGCGGCATGGCGGGCCGGGCAGGTGCGCTGAGCGAAATGGCCGATATTCAGGCCAGCCTTGATGGTCTTGCCGCCTCAGCCATCACGATCGCCAACACCGCGCAGGGCAATGGCGTGGGGTTGGACGGCAACCCCGGACCGGCGTTCTTTGCAGGGACGGGCGCAGGAAGCATCACGATGGTGCTCACCAATTCCGATAGCCTCGCAACCGCTCCGGCCGGTGCCGGCCCGGGCAGCCGCGATGCCGCCAACCTTGCCGCGCTGATCGACGCGCTGGGTGATTCGAGCGGACCGATCACCGGGACGGATTCGCTGCTGCTGGGCCTTTCCAGCCGGGTTTCGGCGCTCGAGACCCGCAAAGATGGGCTCGCTGTGGTCGCGGCCAGCGCAGAGGCTGAACTGCTGCGCGAAACCGGGGTCGATCTTGACACCGAAGCGGCCAACCTTGTCCGCCTGCAACAGGCCTTCGAGGCCAACAGCCGCGTCATCCAGGTCGCCGCCGAGCTGTTCGATACAATCCTCGGCCTGAGGTAGAGGAGCGCCGCGCCATGACTTCGATCACCAATTCCGCCGGTTCCTTCTTCAACCGCTCGCTTGCCCAGATGGCCGATCTGCGCGCCGGGATCGATCGCACCCGCGCGCAGATCGCAACGGGGCGCAGGATCGAGCGCGGCTCGCAAGACCCGGCCGCCGCCGCGCAACTGCGCAGCGTGGCCCGCCGGGAAGCCCTGGCGGTGGTTGAAGGCGACAATGCTGCACGGCTCGGGCAGGATCTGGGCGCTGCCGCCAGCGAGCTTGAGTCGGTGACAGCACTGCTTCAGCGGGCGCGCGAACTGGCGCTGCAAGCCGCAAGCGAGCCGCTCGGCGCCGATGGACGGCGCGCCATCGCCTTCGAGCTGGAACAGCTGCAACAAGAGCTGTTCTCCCGCGCCAACGCGTTTTCGCTGACCGGCGAACCCCTGTTTGCAGGTCAATCGATCAGCACTGCATTCTCACGCGATGCGGCTGGCAATGTCACTTACCAAGGCACGCCCACCAGCGGGGCCGTGCCGGTCGCGCCAGGCACGGCGATCGAGCGCGGCTTGCCGGGCAACGAAGTGTTCGAATTCGACCTTGCCGGCACCCCCACCAGCGCCTTTGCGGTGTTGGGTGCGCTTACCACAGCGCTTCAGGGCGGCGCGCCCGATCCGGCGGCAGCGGCCCGCGCCTCCATCGCCGGGATCGACGACGCGCTTGATACCACCAGTCGCGCCATCACGATCCTGGGCACGCGGATGGCGTGGGTCGAGCAGATCGAAGCCCAGCAGGCCGAGCGCAAGATTGCGCTGGCCGAACGTCGCAGCCGGGTGGGCGATACCGATATCGCCGATGCCATTGCCCGGCTTCAGCAATCGCTGACCGCCCTTGAAGCGAGCCAAGCCGCCTTCGCCCGTGTCAGCTCGCTGACGCTGTTCGACGCTTTGCGCTGACCTGAGGAGACCCGATCCGTGTTTGCTGCCATCGGCATCGTCGTGCTTCTGGTCATGGTGTTCGGCGGCTTCATGCTCGCCGGCGGCGCCATGGGCCCGGTGCTTGCGGCCCTTCCGCTCGAATTCATGATGATCGGGGGCGCCGCCACGGGTGCGGTGCTGATCGGCAACTCGATGCACGAAATCAAGCTGTTGGGCGCAGGGCTTGGCCGCGTGTTCAAGGGGCCGAAATACACCGATCAGGATCATATCGACGCGATCGCCCTCACATCCAAGCTGATGAAGCTGCTGCGTTCGGAAGGGGCCGTGGCACTGGAAAGCCACGTGACCGAGCCTGCATCCTCCACGCTCTTTTCCGAATACCCCAAGCTTCAGGCCGATCCGGTGGTCACCGCGATGATCTGCGATCCGCTGACGCTGATGGTCGTCTCGTCCGGCACGCTCGATACCCATGCGGTCGAAGAGATCATCGACAGCGCGATCAAGACCCAGCTGCACGAAATGGACGAGCCTGCGCACATGATCCAGTCGCTTGCCGATGCCTTGCCAGCGCTGGGGATCGTGGCGGCGGTGCTCGGGATCATCAAGACCATGGGCGCGATCGACAAGCCGCCGGCGATCTTGGGCAAGATGATCGGCTCGGCGCTGGTGGGAACCTTCCTGGGCGTGCTGCTGGCATACGGCTTTGCCGGCCCGCTGGGTTCGCGACTGAAGCAGATCAACACCCACGATCAGCAGATTTTCCACTCGATCAAGCAGGTCATCATCGCTTCGCTGCATGGCTATCCGCAGCCGCTGGTGCTGGAAGCCGCCCGTTCGGGGCTGCCGCCGGCACACCGGCCCAAGCTGACCGACCTGCTCGATATGATGCGGGGTCGCTGAGGTGGCGGACGCTGGCGGAGCCGTTCCGGCACCTATCATCGTCAAGAAGGTGACGATCGTCGAAGGCGGCCACCACGGTGGCGCGTGGAAGGTCGCCTATGCCGACTTCGTGACAGCGATGATGGCGTTCTTTCTGCTGCTGTGGCTGCTGGGCGCGACCGAAGAAAAGCAGCGCAAGGGCATCGCCGATTACTTCGCCCCGACGCTGGTCAAGCTGCGCGAGGAAAGCGCTGGTTCGGACGGATTGCTGGGCGGCTCCTCGCTGACCGATCCGGACAATTATTCCAACAAGCAGGGCCAGACCAGAACCCGCTCGATCACCATTCCGCGCGGCGTCACCGGCGGGCCGAGCGAGGCGGGCGGGCGCGGCGAGATGGAATCGAAGAAGCTCAAGGAGCTGCAGGACAAGATCGAACAGAAGCTCGCCCAGCGCCGCCAGCTGCGCAACCTTGCCCGGCAAGTGCGTGTGATGCGCGCGCCGGAGGGGATCCGCATCGACCTGATGGACAACGCCGATTTCTCGATGTTCGAGCTCGGCACGACGATCCTGACCAAGGAAGCGCGCGGGCTGCTGGAGGTGATGGCCGAGACGCTGAAGGACGAAAGCGCCCCGCTGATCCTGCGCGGCCACACGGATTCGCTGCCGTGGCGCGGCGGGGTGACGGCCAACAACTGGTCGCTCTCCACCGGACGGGCCGAGGCGACGCGGCAGGCGCTGGTGCTGGGCGGCGTGCCGCAGCCGCGCTTTGCCCGGATCGAGGGCGTGGCCGATACCGAGCCCCTGATCGGCGACAACCCCGCCGATCCGCGCAATCGCCGCATCTCGCTGCTGCTGCTGGAAGGCCGGGGCGCCGCCTCTGCCGGGCCGGCCGCCACGGCGCGGCTGGCCTCGGCAGGGGAAGGCGAGGCGGCGGACAAGCGCTAGCCCGTCCGCCGCCCTTGAGGTTTGGCGATCAGAAGCCCTGGGTAACGCTCGCCGTGTGACCCGTACCGGCCTGATTGATCTGCGACTGGTTGAGGTCGGAATTCTGCGTCACCGAAGCGGTGTGACCCGATCCGGTCTGGAGGATCTGGGACAGGTTCTCCTCGCCCAGCTGGTCGACGCTGGCGGTCTGGTCCGAGCCGCCCTGATTGACCAGAGAGGTGTTATCCGCGCCGTTCTGGAGCACGTCGGCATTGAGCAGCACCGCGCCCCCGTTGCCGTTCTGGATCACGGTGCTGGTGTTGCCGCCATTGCCGCCCTGCGTGACATTGGCCGCAAGGGTCCGGCCCTGCTGGTTCACCAGCGCCCTGTTCCCGTCCGAAAGCTGGGTGATGGTGGCTTCGTTGTCTCGCCCGAGGCTATCGCCCTGAATGATCTGTGCGCCGAAGGCGAAGGTGCCCGACCCGCTGTTGTCGTCACCGATCTGGGTGATGGTCGCCCGCTGGTTGAACCCGCGTTGCAGTATATCGGCGGTGTTGGCCCCGCCGTCCTGACGGATGGCGGCGGTATGGTCGGTCGCACTGTTGGCGCCCTGATTGATTGCGGCCGTGTTGAAATCGCCGCCCTTCTGTTCGACGAAGGCGTCCTGCAGCCCGCCCGCCTGACGGATCGTCGCGGTATTGTCGTCGCTCAGCTGGATGACCCCGGCCGAGCCGGTCGTGCCCACGCCATTGCCTGCGCCGCCCTGCACGATATCGGAGGTGTTGTCGCTGCCTTCCTGCAGCACGTTCAGCACGTTCGCGCCAACGCCCTGCTGCGTGGCAAGCGAGATGTTGTCGTCGCCGGTCTGGCGGACGATGGCCTCATTCAGGCCGCTCGACTGGGTCAGGTTGGAGGTGTTGCCTGCGTCACCGTGGCGGTGTTGAGATTGCCCGACTGGAGCAAATCGGAATCGTTGTCCGACCCGTCCTGCGTGACGCTGGCCACATCGAGATCGCCCGATTGCGACACATCCGATTGGTTGCCGGCAGCAGCCTGGACCACGGTGGCGGTCGAGAAGTCGTTGGTTTGCGAGACGGTCGAGATATTGTCGCTGCCGCTCTGCGTGACCTTGGCGTTGTTGTTGTCGTCCGAACTGCCGGTGCCGTTGTCCTGGGTTACCGTCGATTCGTTGTCGCTGCCCGACTGCCTTACCTCCGCCCGGTTTCTGTTGCCGCCCTGGGAGATGGTCGATCCGTTGCTGATGCCCGCCTGATTGAGGTCGGCCACCGCGTTCTGACCGGTCTGGGTGACCGTGGATCCCCCGTCAGACCCGCTCTGGATGACGGTGGCGGCATTGGCAGACCCGCCTTGCGCGACGTTCGAGGTGTTGTCCTGTACCAGCGCAGGCACGGCCGCAATCAGCGCCAGCGCCGACGCGCCGGGCAGCATGTATTTCTTCATGAAAGTCCCCCCCATTTAAGGCCCCGTTTGCGCGCGGCGTTGCGTGATCATCACACCATACCGCTGCACCCGGAAACCCGGAATTTTGGTCCAATTGCCTGTTGCGACCCGTGTTTTTGTGGCGCGCAGACTGACCACGGTTGACATCCCGTAAAGCTGAATCTCGTCCAACCCGCGCGACATGCGGCCCCATCCCGAAGTGGGACAGCCGAACGCGGTCGCCAAGACGCCGCGCCCAGGCGCACGGTGTGCTCCCCGCCCTTGTTCGGGCGGCCGACCTGCACGTCCCCGGCCAGCACCGGATCGGTCGGCGACAGCACCGCGCCCAGCAGCAACGCGCCCGCCATGGGTTTGTGCGTGCGACCGGGCGAGCCAATTGCGCGCCCGACAGCGCAGTGACGAGGGTGGAGCTGGTCACCCGCTTCAGCCACGAATACGACTTCCGCAACAAGCGCCTGCCGGTCTGGCGGGCCGGTTAGAGTGCGCCGGTTATGCCTCAGGATGGACCTTGCCCGCCGCTTGCGCACACGACGCAATGCCACGCGGCATCGTGGCACAGGCGGGTCTGCGCAAGGAGGGCTGCAAGACACAGAACCGCACTCAGGTCACCGGTTGGGTACGCAGCTGCCCTCCCTCCGCTCGTTAACCAATTAACGGTAGCGAAACGCGCAAAGATTGTCGATGTGCTGGAGGACTTCGTTTTGCCAAAGCCGAACAAATCACGGGTCAGGAAGCAAGGCAGCAGCCTTGCAGTCGCGATGATTGTCCGAAACGAGGCCCGCTGCATCACCCGGTGTCTGGAAAGCGTGCGACCGTGGGTCGACACAATGGTGGTGCTCGATACCGGCTCAACTGACGAAACTAAGGAACTTGCCCGGAATGCTGGTGCCCTGGTGCACGAGATGGCCTGGACAGGCAGCTTTTCGGAAGCGCGCAATCGCTCACTGGAGCTGGCCGATGCGGACTGGAACCTCATCGTTGACGCCGACGAGTGGATCCAGTCCGGCGGCGACACGCTGCGCCGCTGGTGCCAGACCCCCAATCGCTTGGGTTCCGTCTGCGTGCACAGTTCGTGCATGATGTCCCGAGGAAGAGACGGAGAAAAGGTGCCGAGCGAAACGCTCAATTGGATTACGAGAGTACTCCCGCGCGGCGCCAGGTTTGAAAGACGAGTTCACGAACAGGTCGCTTCCGACCTGATACGGACCCGAACCGAAGTTCACCTTGGCCATGATGGTTATCTCGATGCTCAGATGGTTAACAAGAAGGGGCGGAATCGCAAATTGCTTCTGCTTGATCTGAAAGACCGGCCCGGGGATCCCTATATTCTTTACCAACTCGGAAAAGAGGCGGAGTCACGTCAAGACTACAGGAAAGCCTGCAGATTCTACCAGCAGTCTCTTGCCACTTCGCATGACCGGGCAAACTGGAAGCACTCTCTCGTCATCCGCTATCTTTTCTGCCTCGGGCAGTGCGGACAATTCGACACCGCATTCGCCTACATTCAGCAAAACATGCAACGCTGGGAACATTCGCCGGACTTTTTCTACATGGTCGGCAATCTTGCACTCGATCAGGCAAAAGCCGATCAAGTCAACGCCTTGAGCGAATGGATACCCCTCGCTGTCACCGCATGGGGAAGATGTCTGGAGATTGGCGATCAGCCTTCGCTCGAAGGCAGCGTCGATGGGGTTGGCAGCTATCTGGCCGAGACCAATCTCGATGCCATCGGTTCGGCCCTCGGTGTCGGCGGAAATTTTCGCGCGATGTCCAGACGTTCTGATCCCATCGGGATCGCGCTGTAGGCGCGGTTGCGGCCCGGTGCTCGAAAAAGGGTGCGTCGGCTTGGTAGCGGGGAACGATCACACCCTCGCCGCAGAACGCCTGCCACAGTGGGGCCAGGGATAATACCTGCCAATCCGACAAGGCCTTGGTTAACCATAGGGTTTAACAATCGGAGCGAAAGGCCCCCCGCCATGAACGTGCGATGGGCCGAGGAACCGGGGCAGTTCACGATCGGAATTGCGAATGCTCAACGTTGCATTAATCGGGTTGGGGTACTGGGGACGGAACCTGCTTCGGGTCCTGTCGGGCAATCCCCGCCTGAAGCTCGCCGCGGTCGTAGACCTGCGGCCGGATCTCAAGGAAAAGCTGGCCTTATCCCACCCGGGCGTGGCGGCTCATGACGATGTCGCGGCGGTCATGACGGATCCGGCAATCGATGCGGTGGTGATCGCCACCCCGGTCGCCTCGCATTACATGCTGGCCCGCGCTGCGCTGGAAGCGGGCAAGCATGTCATGGTCGAAAAGCCAATGTGCGCTTCGGTCGCCGAAGCAACCGACCTGATGGCCCGGGCCCGCCTTTACGGGCTGAACTTGATGGTCGACCACACCTTCTTGTTTCACCCCGCCGTGCGCAAGCTGGGCGAACTGGTGCATTCGGGCGCGCTGGGGCAAATCTCCTACTTCGATTCCCAGCGGGTCAACCTTGGCCTGTTCCAGCCGGATGTGAACGTGATCTGGGATCTGGCGCCGCATGATCTGTCGATCATCAACTTCCTGTTCGGCTGCCAGCCCATCGATGTCGAGGCTTCTGGCTATCGGCACTTCGATCGCGGCTCTGCGGACATTGCCTATCTGACCCTGCACTATCCCGGCAATCTGATCGCCCACCTCAACCTCAGCTGGATGTCACCGGTCAAGGTGCGCCGCATCGCCATCGGCGGCAGCGCGCAGATGGCGGTGTGGGACGATCTCAACCGCGACGAGCCGGTCAAGATCTACGATTCGGGCATCACCTTCCACCCGCAGCAGGACCGTGAGCGCCTTCTGCCAAGCTATCGCATCGGCTCGGTCCATTCGCCCCGCGTGGCCGGTCCCGAGCCGCTGGTCGAGGTGGTCGAACATTTCCGCCGGGTCATCCTGGGCGAGGAGGCCTGCCTGACCGACGGTGCCTTCGGCCTCAGCATCGTGCGCACGCTGGAACAGGCGCAGGCACAGCTTGACGCCAATTTCAGCCGGCTCGGCACGCTCGGCCCGCAGGAGGGGACCGCCGCCATGAGGGCTGTCGACCAATGAACATGATGACCAGCCTTTCGGTCCCTTTCGCGGACCTCTCGTGGCAATGGAACGCGGTGCGCGGCGCCGTGATGCCGGATATCGAGCGGTTGTTCGCCGCCAATGCCTTCTGCCTCGGCAAATGGGTGACGGATTTCGAACGCGACGTTGCAGGCTACCTTGGCGCGAAACACGCCGTCGCCGTCAGCAGCGGCAGCGCGGCGCTGCATCTGGCGGTTCTGGCCGCAGGTATCGGACCGGGCGACAAGGTGCTGGTGCCGAGCAACACCTTCATCGGCACTGTCTGGGGCCTCGTCTATGCCGGGGCGACGCCGGTGTTCTGCGATGTCGAGGACGCCACCGGCACGATCGACATGGCCGATGCCGCGCTGCGCATGGAGCCGGGCGTGCGCGCCATTATCCCCGTCCACCTCTACGGCCAACCCGCCGATCTGACCGCGGTGTTCGACTTCGCCGCCCGCCACGGACTCATCGTGATCGAGGACGCCGCACAGGCCATCGGCGCGCGCTATGATGGGCGCGCCGTGGGCACGCTGGCGCGGCTGGGCTGCTACAGCTTTTATCCGGGCAAGAACCTCGGCGGCGCTGGCGAGGGCGGCCTGGTCGTGACCGACAACGACGCCGATGCCGCCGCGCTGCGTTCGATGCGCAACCACGGACAAAGCGAACGCTATCTGCACGAGCGCATCGGCTTCAACTACCGGATGGACGGGCTGCAAGGCCTGGTGCTGGGCCACAAGCTGCCGCACCTCGATGACTGGACCAACCAGCGCCGCGCGATTGCCGCGCACTACAGTCAAGCGCTGCGCGACCTGCCGCTCAAACTGCCGCAGGTGGTCCATCAGGACCACGTCTATCACCTCTATGTCGTGCGCACCCCGCACAGCGAGAGCCTGCACAAGCATTTGCGCATGTGGGGCATCGAGACCGGCCGCCACTATCCCGTGCCGCTCTACCGCCAGCCGTGCTTTGCGCAACTGCCGTCACCCGCGCATGGCTTCCCTGTCACCGAGGATTTTGCGACCAACGGCATCAGCCTTCCGGTCTTTGCCGGTATGTCCGTCGTCCAGCAGGACCGCGTCATTGAGGCGGTGCGCTCGTTCTTCGAGGCAGGCGGCGCGCATGGCTGACCCGCGCCCCCGCCGCCACGCGCTGTGCGTGCGCCCTACGCTCAATCCCGACGCACCTTTGTTTCTGCGGACCATTTCCGATGAGTGGATCGAGGCTCTCGCGCTTCACTGCCATGTGACCACCATCGAACACGACTTCGATTTCAGCGCGGTCTGCGACCGGGTGCGTCCCGACTTCGTGATCTATGACGCGGTCCACTGGGTCCGGCCGACCCGCATCAAAGTGACCAATGCTCGCGCCCACCCGCATATCCCGCGCGCGTTCTTCTTCAACTGCGATCCGCACGATCCAATGCGTCCGCAGGTCATGGAATTGCTGCACCACTACGGTATCGACACCGTGTTCTGCGGCGTCGAACACCTGCAGCAGATGCCCGAACTGGACCAGCTGGACTGCTTCGTCCTTCCGCTTTTCGTCGATACCGAGGTGTTTCGCGATTACGGCGTCGAACGCAATATTGCGGTCAGCGTCTTTGGCGGCCACCTGTTCCCCAGCTTTTACCACTGGCGCGCGCGCCTTCTCAACGAAATCCAGCACATTATCCCAACGCTCGTCTATCCCCATCCCGGTTATGGCAACGGCGAGCCCAGTCCGTTCGAAGTGCGGGGAGAGCAATATGCGCGGCTGCTCTCGGCCAGCCGCTTCTCGGTGGCGGACACCACCCGCCTCGATTACGTGGTGCGCAAGCATCTGGAAATCCCGGCGACCGGGGCAATCCTGATCGCACCGGATTCCGATGTGCTGAAGGCGCTCGGCTTCGCCGACATGGAGAACTGCATTCTCGGGGAGGGGCAGGCCCTCTATCAAAAGATCGCTGTCGTCGCCGGCGATGCGGCAAGTTGCGAGCGGATCAGCGCGGCCGGCCACGATCTCGTGCATTGCCGCTACACGCGTCGCAACTGGACGCACATGGTCGACTGGTTCGAATGCCGGTCGGCGTGCCCGCCCGGTCACGTGACGCAGCAGGAGGCGGTGTTCGGCCATTTCCGGAACGTCCCGCTCACGCCTGACGTCGTCCCCATCGCCGGACTGAAATTGGCAAACAGCCCGTTGTCGGCCGTGCTGGGCGAAGCCGCTGCCGCAATCCGAGATGGCGGCAACCTCGACGAGGCCAAGGCGCGGCTGCACGAAGTCTGCGGCTGGATCGGGCATATTGAAGAGCCCCGCTTCCTGCTCGGGGTGATCGCCATGCTGGAAGGAAATCTCGACGAAGGGCTAAAGCTGATCGGTCGCCACGCTTTCATGAAGGATGGTGACAAGATTGGGCTTGGCCAGATCGACCCATGCCAACTCGCCTGGTTGCTGCTGATCGGTGCAATCACGGGCGATGCCGAGTTTTGCGCCATGTTGATCGAGCGTGCGCGCCGCACCCCCCACGTCAGTGTCCGGCGCGCCATGTGGCTGCTGAGCGGGGCATCGCACACCGCCGATTTCGGCGCGGAAGGCCTGATGTCAGCGCAGCCGGGGGATTGGCCTTCGGTCCACTGGGGCGGGCAGGACAGCTTTCCGCAATGGCTTGGGCTGCTGGCCCGTCTGTTTGAGGCGAACCGCGCGGCGGGGCTTGCCGATCATATGCGGATGATTGCCGCCGCCTTCACGCCCGACGAGGACGCTGGAGAAGAAACACCGGTTACGGTAGGGGCGGGTCGTGCGGCCTGACAGGCATCCACCGGCTGCGGCGCATTGCATCACGGCCTATGAGGACCGGTATTCCGGTGCCTGGGACGAACTGGTGTCCCGCAGCCAGGGCGGGACGGTCATGCACACCCGGCGTTTCCTGTCCTACCACGGGGATCGCTTTGACGACGAGAGCCTGTGTCTTTGGAGCGAACCCGGCGCGCGGCTTGAGGCTGTGCTGCCGCTGGCGCGGTCGCCGGGCGATGCCGAGGTGGTGGTGTCCCATCCCGGCAGCACTTTCGGTGGCCTCATCGAACCCTCGATCGATCCCGCACGGCGCGCGGGCCTGCTGGCGGCTGCCGCCGGTATCCTGCTCGACCGCGGTTACCGCCGCCTTGCCTACAAGCCGGCGCCCGCCATTTTCGGGGCCCAGTTCGACGAAAGCGACCTGCGCCTGATGACGCACGTCGGCCAGGTGCGCCGCTGCAATCTGTGGAATTTCATCCGTCTCGACCACCACCATGAACTCGCGCCGAAGCGAAGGGCTTCGGTGAAAGCCGCAAGCCGCAAGGGCGTGACGGTCCGGCAGGCGCAAGGCGACGACGAATGGCTGGCCTTTCATGCCCTGCTCACGGCGAACCTCGCCAGCCGTCACGCCGCCGCGCCGGTCCACAGTGCCGAAGAGATGCTCCTTCTGCGCCAGCGCATTGCCGGCGAGAACGAGATGTGGCTGGCCTTCGACCGGCATAGCGAAATCGTCGCGGGCACCTGGTGCTTTGCCTATAACCGCCGCGTCCTGCACACCCAGTACATCGCTTCATCGCCGAAGGGGCGCGAGCTTGGCGGGGTCGACAGCCTGCTTGCGGCAGTGATCGACGATGCGGGGCGACGCGGACTGAATGCGCTGTCGTTCGGCATCAACACCCTTGCCGACGGCTTTCAGATCAACAGCAACCTGCTGAAGCAGAAGCTGCGCTTTGGTGGGGGGGTGGCGGCGTGCTGGCAGTTTGATGTCGATCTGGCCCGCCTCGCTCACGTCGATCCCGGTTTCGCATGACGAATTGCCGAGACTTGCGATGACCCGGACGACCATCATCGGTGGCGGCATTGCTGGCCTGGTCTGTGCCGCGCTGGCGCAGGCGCGCGGCCATGCGGTGAATGTGATCGAAGCCGGCCCGGAGCTGGGCGGGCTTTGGAAGTCGACCGAGGTTGCGCTGGGCGACTACAAGCTGGCGCTTGATGCCGGGCTGCGCCTGCCGGTGGGAACGGGTGAGCCGAGGATTGACGACGCGATCTTCCACCGCCCCGATTTCGCCTTCGCCTGGCACCGGTTCGAAGGCTGGCCGCGCGAGGGAGCGATCACCGCGGGCCGCTTCAACCCGGAAAATTCGTCCCTCGATGCCTGCGGGCTGAACGCTCAGCTTGCCGATGTCGTGGCGGAGATGCGCCAGTTCGGACCCGGCCCGGCCGAGCCCGTAACGGCGCTGGATCATGCCACGGCATGGTACGGCCCCACGCTCGCCAACGGGCTGGTGCGCGATGCGGTGCTGGGACTGTTCGAAACCGAGCTGGATGCGCTGGCGCCCCAGGCGGTCCGCTGGTTCGTTCCGCGCCGGGTCATTCTGGGCGACCATGAAGCGACCGCCCGCCTGCTCGCCGATCCCCGGCTGGAGGGCCGCGTCGCTCATGCGCGCCATCAGGATATCCCGCAAGCCATCAGCCGCCCGTTCCTGCATCCGCAGAGCGGCGGCGTTTCGACCTGGGTGCGGGCGCTTCATGCCAGCCTTGAACGGGCCGGCGTGCGCTTCATCCTGGGCGATGGCGTCGCCGCGATCGAGGCGCGGCCATTGCCGGGCGCGGTGGAACGCGTGGTGCTGCGTTCGGGCGAGGAACTTGCGGTCGAACAGGTGATCAGCACCCTCGCCCCCGGACTGATCCAGCGTGCGCTCGGTGCGCCGACCGCGGCTGCACCTCAATTTCGGCACTTGCGAATTTCCCACATGCTGGTCGACCGGGCACCGGATCATTCGGCCTGCTATGGCCTCAACTTCAGCCGACATCCCTCGTTCTTCCGGGTGATCTTTCATGACAACCTCTCGGATCTCCCGGAAGGCGCCCACGTGCTGACGTTCGAGCATCTGCTCGACGACAACGAAAGACCAGATCTGGCGGCGGCGGCGCTGGAGGAATGTTGCCGCAGCGGCGCAATGCCAGCCGGGACCACGCTGCTCGCCAGCCACAGCGACCTCTATCGCAACGCCATGGCCGTCCCACTGCTGAAGCACGTGGAGGATGCGGCACAGCAATATGCTTCGCTGCTGGCACCGCTGCGCAATTTGCGTTTCGTGGGCAGGGCCGCCAGCGGTGCACCGTTCCTCGACCAGATCATCCGCGAAGCCGACGCCACCCTTTCGGCAATAGAGGAGGAAGCGGGATGTCCCACGCAAGCAGCGTAGCCAACAAGCTGATCGAGGCGGAGGATTATGCCCGCACCTATCTCGTCGACATGGCGTTCGAGGAGCATCTGATTACTGCCCGGCAGGATCATTGCCTCGAATTTCTCGGCGCGTGCCAGCCCAAAAGCGTGCTTGAGGTGGGGTGCGGGCCCGCCTTGCTGATCGACCGCTTCGACCTTGCCGGATCGGCCATCACGCAATGGATGGTGGTTGAACCCTCGTTCTATGCCGACTCCATCGCGGAGCGCATGGCGGGCTGCGACAAGATCGGGCTTTCCCGCGGCTATCTCGAAGAGCGGATCGACGTCCTGCGGGAAGCCTGCCCGGACGGCTACGACGCCGTCATGCTGTCGGGCCTGCTGCACGAAACCGCCAACCCCGCCGTCATGCTCGATGCCGCGTTCACTTTGTTGCGACCGGGCGGCCACGTGTTCGTGAGCGTGCCGAACGCGCATTCCTTCCACCGCCTGCTGGGCGTGGAGATGGGCATGATTGAGGCGCCGACCGAGCTGTCCGAGCGCAATGTCGCTCTTGGCCAGCCGGTGGTGTTCCACCGCCAGTCGCTCGAGGCGCTGGTCGAGGCATCGGGGTTCGCGAACAGCCGGTTCTCGGGATACATGTTCAAGCCGTTCTCGAATGGCCAGATGGGCAGCGTAATTGAGACGATCGGCAGCCACGTGGTCGAAGGCCTCAACCGGCTGGGCAGCAGATTTCCCGAACAGGCTGCCGAGATCGCGGTCGTCGCCCGCAAGCCTGACTGAAGCTGCGTTCCAGAAGAAGCCGTTTCTGCACCGACCGGCAAGGGTAGCGCCATCGCCAGCCTGCTCGCAGGCTCAACTGTTCACGCTCGATGATCTTCCGGCGCGTCGCCGACGAAAAAGCCCAGAGCCATTCGGCTCCGGGCTCGCTTGCTTTCCGCCCCCAGGGGAAAGGGGCGGCACGCGGGACTTCGTGACTTAGCGCAGCAGCGACAGCACGTTCTGCTGCGACTGGTTCGCCTGGGCGAGCATCGCGGTGGAGGCCTGCCCGAGGATCTGCGCCTTGGCGAGTTCGGTGGTTTCGGCCGAATAATCGGTGTCCATGATCCGCGAACGCGCATCGGCGAGGTTGGTCGACACGTTGGTCAGGTTGTTGATCGCCGACTGGAGGCGGCTTTGCCCCGCACCAAGGTTCGCACGGGCGGTGCTGACCGATCCAAGCGCCGTGTCGACGAGGTCGATCGCAGCGTTGGCGCTCGCCTGGGTCGAAATCAGGCCGGTGGCGGTGGCAGCGGTGATCGCGGCGTTGAAGCCAGTCCCCGTCATCGTCAGGGTGACGTTGTTGGCGGCCTCGTCGCCGACCTGCACTTCAACCGTCGTGGCGTCCACCGAGAACAGGTTCACGCCGTTGAAAGTCGTGTTGTCGACGATTTCATTGATCTGCGTGCTGAGAGCGGTCACTTCGGCCTGCAGGTTGGTGCGGTCCGAGGTTTGCAGGGTGCCGGTGGACGATTGCACCGCCAGCTCGCGGATGCGCTGCAGCATGTTGGTCACTTCGTTGAGCGCGCCTTCGCCGGTCTGAGCCAGCGAGATGCCGTCATTGGCGTTGCGAATGGCCTGGCGCATCCCGCGGATCTGCGCGGTGAGCGAGTCTGCGATGGCGAGGCCTGCTGCGTCGTCCTTGGCCGAGTTGATGCGGCTGCCGGTCGACAGGCGCTCCATCGCGGTGCCGAGCATGCGACCGGCCGCAACGCTGGCGTTGGAAGCGCGCAAAGCCGAAATATTGGTACCGATAACGTTCATTGTTCAAACTCCCGAATGGTCAGGCAGGACGAACAGGCCCGTCGCTGCTGGCCACTAGAGCGGCTGCCATCCGGAATGTTTAAGAGGAAAGTTTTTCGTTTTAAAATCAATAATGTGGTTGATTTTCGCCACGGGCGGCCCACCATCCCGATGCGATTGCCTTGGTGTTGGCCGCAGGCAGTCTAGGGGAAGCTACGAGGGCTTAAATTTGCCTCCTGTGCAGCCTGATTGCGGCACAGGATTGCCGACACCACGAGCCAGACAGGGGCAAGCATGATGGAACCGGCGAGCGGCGGCAGCGCCCCCAGCGCGACGACAGCGCCGCAGGCGCGCGCGCACGATATCCTGATCGACATGACCGTGCCGCTGATGGGCGGAAGCTGGCAGCGCGACCGGATCGTACTGGGCGATTGCCTGCCGCCGGCAATGGCGGCCGGCATCGCGCGCAGCGGCAAGGTCGCGGTTACGCTGGCCCACGCTGCGTGCCCCATGCTGGCGCTGGCCGGGAGGGGCCATGTCACGCTCGCCTACGATCCGGACGATCTTGCCCCCGCGCGCGCCGCGCTGATCGCGGCCTCGGCGCAGGGCGGCTGGCCGGTGGCGGGCGATCCGCAGTCGCTGGCGCTGCTGACCCTCGCCGAACGGATCGCCGCGTCCGACATCCCGGTGCTGCTCGAAGGGCCGACCGGCACCGGCAAGGAGGTGCTGGCGCGCTTCGTTCACCGCCTGTCCGCGCGCGCCGAGGGGCCCTTCGTCGCGGTCAACTGCGCGGCGATGCCCGAGGCGATGCTCGAGGCGCTGCTGTTCGGCCACCGCAAGGGCGCCTTCACCGGCGCCGCGGAGGCGGGCGAGGGCCTGTTCCGCGCGGCCGACGGCGGCACCCTGCTGCTCGACGAGATCGGCGAACTGCCGCTTGCGCTGCAATCGAAGATGCTGCGCGCGCTTCAGGAAGGCGAGATCTTGCCGCTCGGCGCGACGAAGCCCGTCAAAGTCGATGTCCGGATCGTCGCCGCCACCAACCGGCACCTTGCCGCCGAGGTCGAAGCAGGGCGGTTCCGCGAGGACCTGCTCTATCGCCTGAATGTCTTTCCTCTCCGCCTTGCCGCGCTGCGCGATAGGCCGGGCGACATCGCCGCGCTCGCCTTCGCGATGTTGCTGCGCCATGCGCCCGATCCGGGCTGTCCCGGCTGGTTCGACGCCCGAGCGCTCGCCCTGCTCGAGAATCACCCCTGGCCCGGCAACGTGCGCGAGCTCGAGAACGTCGTGCGCCGGGCGATCCTCCTCGCCGGCAAGGCACCGGCGATCGGCGCCGGACATATCGTCTTCGATACCGCGGTGCGCGCGGTCGGGGAGGGCGCCGCTTCGCCGCCCGCCCCGGTGAGTGCCCCTGCGCGATCGCTTTCCGACGTCGCCTTCGCTTCCGAGGCGCGGGCGATCCTCGAGACGCTCGCCCGCCACGGCGGCAACCGGGTCGCGACGGCGCGCAGCCTCGGCATTTCCGAGCGCACGCTGCGCTACCGCCTCGCCTCGATGCGCGGCGCGGGGATGCTCGCGGCAGGAGGCGCGGCATGAGCGAGGTGGGTCGCATCGGCTTCGGCGTGGCCGACGTCATGGCGCTGCGCAGCCAGGTCCTCGCCCGCAGCACCGCCCTGCGCGAGGTGCGGGCGGCGAGCGAGACGGGCGGGTCCGTGGCGGCGGGGGCGGCGCAGCCCCCGGGCGCGGGCTTTGCCGACACGCTGCACAAGGCGCTGAAGCAGGTCAGCGCGGTGCAGGCGCATTCCAGCCAGATGCAGGTCGCCTACGAGCGCGGCCAGGTCACCGACGTCGCGCAGGTGATGCTCGCCCGGCAGGAGGCGGGCGTCGCCTTCGAGGCCACCCTCCAGGTGCGCAACAAGCTGCTCAACGCCTACCAAGACATCATGCGGATGGGGGGCTGATAGATGGCCGATGCTGCGCTTCCCGTGCCCGCCGATCCGGCGGGCCTGCCGAGTGTGCCGGCCGGCGGCTGGCGGGGGATGCTCCCGCCGCCGGTGGCCGGGTTCCTCGGCCAGCCCGCGCTCGTCCGCGCCCTGCCTGCGCTGGCCGGCGTGGGCGCGCTGGCGGCTGCGGCCGGCCTGTGGATGGCGATTTCCTCCGGCCCCGACCGCGTGCTCTACAGCAGCCTCACCGATGCCGAGCGCGCCAAGGTGGTCGAGACGCTCGAGGCGGGCGGGATCGATTACGCGATCGACAACGCCACCGGCGCGCTGAAGGTCGCCGAGAACGACGTCTACCGCGCCAAGATGCTGGTCGCCAGCAACGCCGGAATCGCCGCGCCCGAAGGGGCCGAGACGATGCTGGATTCGATCCCGCTCGGCACCTCGCGCACCCTTGAAGGCGAGCGGCTGCGGCTGGCGCGCGAGCGCGAGCTGATGCTGACGATCCGCGAGATCGACGGGATCGAGACCGTGCGCGTCCACCTCGCCACGCCCGATCGTTCGGTGTTCGTGCGCGACAGCAATCCGCCCAGCGCCTCGGTGATGGTGCGCCTCGCCAGCGGACGCAGCCTGTCCCGCGATCAGGTCGCCGCGATCGTCAACCTGGTGGCGGCAAGCGTGCCGGGGATGAATGCCGATGCGGTCCGGGTGGTCGACCAGAACGGCCGGCTGCTGTCCGATCCCAAGAGCGCCGAGGGCAAGGGCCTCGATCTCCAGCGCGAGCACGAGGCCAAGCTGCGCGAACAGCTCGATGCGCTGCTGCTGCCGCTGCTCGGCGAGGGCAATTTCTCCGCGCAGGTGCAGGTCGAGCTCGATCGCAGCGAGGTGACTTCCGCGCGCGAGACCTACGAGAAGGAAGGCGTGGTCCGCACCGAGAGCGCGCGCAATGCGACCCGCACCGGCGCCGCGCCCGCAGGCGGCGTGCCGGGCGTTCCCGCCAACACGCCCCCGCCGCAGGCCGAGCTCGTCGACGGCGCGCCGCAGCCCCCCGCGCCCGCCGCGGGCGGCTCGACCGACACCGAAAGCGCCACCGACCGCAGCTACGAACTGGGCCGCGAGGTCGCGGTCACAACCGCCGGGCCGGGCAATCTCAAGAAGCTCTCGGTGGCGGTCGCGGTCAGCGATGCCGCGCTCAAGAAGGCCGCGCCGCTCAACGCGCAGCAGCTGGAGGCGCTGGTCAGCGCCGCTGTCGGCGCCAACACGCAGCGCGGCGACATGGTCAAGGTCGTGGCTAGCAAGTTCGAACCCGCCGATCTCGAGTCCCCGGCCTTCTACGAACAGCCGTGGTTCGCGATGCTGGTGCGTTACGGCACGGCGCTGATCGCAGTGATCCTGGTGCTGCTGCTCGCCGTGCGCCCGTTGATCGGCAAGGCGCGTGGCGCCGGCAAGGCGGCCGATGCGAAGGCGCAGGCACCGGCGGCTGGCGAGGCTGGCGATAATGACGAGGCAGAGGGCGACGCGCCCGGCGATGCCGGGGCGAGCGGGGTCTCGCTCGGCGATCTTCCCCAGCAGGTCGAGCTTGCCCGCAGGCTCGCCGCCAGCCAGCCCGAACGCGCGGTGGAGGCGCTCCAGCGGATGCTCGAGGCGCCCGAGGCAGACCCGGCATGAGCGCGGCGGCAACCTCATCCCTGCTCAGCCGGGCCGACCGGGCCGCGGTCTTCCTGATGCTGCTCGGCGACGAGGAGGCCACCGGCCTGCTCGCCCGCCTCAGCCCGGCCGAGCTCGAGAAGCTCGGCGCGGCGATGATGGCGCTGGGCGAGATCGAGGCCCCGCACATGGCCGAAGCGCTGGCCGATTTCGCCGGGGAGGCGGCGCGCGAGGCGCTGCCCCGGCGCGGGCGCGACGACCGGGTGCGCACGCTGCTCGACAAGGCGCTGGGCCCGGCGCGGGCGGACAGCATGATGCAGCGCATCGCGCCCGATGCCGCCCCGCGCAGCCTGGAACTCGCCCAGTGGCTCGCGCCCGGTGTGCTGGTGCGCCTGATCCTCGACGAACACCCGCAGGTGATCGCCGCGCTGCTGCTGCTGATCGAGCCCGAACCGGCCGCGCAGGTGCTCGCCATGCTGCCGCTGGAGCTGCAATCGCTGGTGGTCGAGCGCGTCGCCAAGAGCGGCACGATCTCGGCGAAGGCGATCTCCACCATCGACACGCTGCTGACCCAGCGGATCTCCGCGACCTACGGCACCGCCGCGCTGATGCTGGGCGGCCCGCGCGAGGCGGCGAACCTCATCAACCTCGCGGCCGGCGAACTGCGCAACACCGTGCTCCCCGCCATCGCCGAGCGCGACGCGCCGCTTGCCGAGAAGATCGAGGAGCAGCTGTTCACCTTCGAAATGCTGTTCGATCTCGATCCGCAGGCGATGGGCCGCCTGCTGCGCGATGTCGACAGCGAGAAGCTGGTGGACGCGCTCAAGGGCCTCAAGGAGCCCGACCGCGCGCCGTTCTTCGCCGCCATGTCGAGCCGTGCGGCGGACGGCGTGCGCGACGAGATCGAACTGCGCGGCCGCGTGGCGCGGACCGAGGTGCTGGCCGCGCAGAAGGCGATCGTCGAGATCGCCCGGGGGCTTGCGGATGCGGGCGAGATCGTGATCGGAAGCGGCAGTGGCGAATTCGTCTGAGTGGATCGGCGCCTTGGCCGGCGCCGCGATGCCCGCGCCCGCCCCCGCGACCGAGGAGCCCGGCTGGCTGGCGCTGCTCGAGCCGGGCGGGGGCTTCCGTGAGGCGCTGCCGTTCGGCGCGCCGGAGCCGGAGCTTTCGCCGCCTCAAGAACCCGCGCCCGATCCCCAGGCCGAAGCACTCGCCCGCGCCGTCGCACGGGCCCGCGCCGAAGGCGAGGCGGCCGGCCGCGCCGCCGCACAGGCCGAGGC
>NZ_JAPFGY010000035.1 GCF_026586795.1 Erythrobacter sp. WG | reverse complement strand
GCGCTCGCGGCGCTCGCCGCCGATCCGGACCTGCGGGCCCGCATCGGCGCCGCCAATGCCGTGCGCGCCCGCGCGGAGTTCGACATCGCAGCGATGATCGCGCGCTACGAAGCCGTCTACACGCAAGCGATGGGGCATGGTTTCTGAGCCGTCCCCTTCATCCCCCGTTCAAATCCCCGGCGCCATCCCGGCCCGCTCAAGCGCCGCCATTGCGCGCGGGGCCGCTCGTGCCTAAAGAGCGCCGCACAGGTTAACGCCCCTCGGGGCGACACATGACACGACCACGAAGACGACGAGGACATCCGGCACCCCATGGCGCGCACCCCCAACATTCCCGCCAATCCCGGCCCGAGCCGCGAGGACGAGGTCCTGATCCGCGAGATCGACGAGGCGGTGCGCGAGGATGCGCTGATGACCTTCCTGCGCGTGCACGGGGTCAAGGTGCTGGCGGTGATCCTCGCCGGGATCGCGGCGCTGGGCGCGTGGCTGGTCTATGACCATTTCGCCGAGCAGAAGCTCGAACAGCAGTCCGAAGCGCTGATCAGCGGCCTCGATGCGGCCGCGGCCGGCGACTTCAAGACCGCCGGCGAGAAGGTTGCGCCGCTGACTGCCGAGGGCAATTCGGACGGCGCCCGCGCCGCGGCCCGCTTCATCCAGGCCGCCGCCGCGATCGAGGCGGGGGACACGGCCAAGGCGAGCGGGATCTACGATGCGATCGTCAAGGATGCCGGCACGCCCAAGGCGCTGCGCGACCTCGCGACGATCCGCCAGGTCAGCCTCGACTACGACCGGATGAAGCCCGCCGACGTGATCGCGCGCCTCTCGCCGCTCGCCGAGCCGGGCAGCCCTTGGTTCGGCAGCGCGGGCGAACTGGTCGCCATGGCGCACGTCGAGAATGGCAACCGCGCCGCGGCGGGGAAGATCTTCGCCGGCATCGCCAAGGACGAAAGCCAGCCCGAAACCCTGCGCTCGCGCGCGCGGCAGATGGCCGGGCTGATGGGCGTCGACGCGGTGGTCGACGTGAGGAAACTGCTCAAGGACGAGGGGGTCTCGACCGAAGCGGCCGCAGCCGGGGCGGGACGCCCGGCGGCGGCCGAATAGGCGAGGGATGGGAACGAAGAGAGATGAACAATAGCAAGATGATGCGCGCGGCCCTGTTGGCCGGCGTCCTGGCCGTGGGGCTGACCGGCTGCAAGGGAGGGCTGTTCGGCCGCAAGGACAAGACCACGCCGACCATCGGCAACCGGATGCCGATCCTCAGCCGCATCGAAAGCGGGGCCGAGGTCGACCCGGCGCTCGCCGCGATTTCGGTGGTGCTGCCCCCGGCGCGGCCCAACACCGAATGGGCGCAGCCCGGCGGCTCGGCGAGCAAATCCTACGGCCACCTCGCTCTGGCCGACAACCCGACACGGGTGTGGAGCGCGCGGGTCGCCGGTTCGACCAACCGGATGCGGCTCGCCTCTTCGCCGGTGATCGGCGGCGGCAAGCTCTTCGCCGAAGGGACCGACGGGGTGATCGTCGCCTTCGACAAGAACACCGGCGCCAAGCTGTGGGAGCGCGGCGACGATGACATGGCCAAGAACCAGGCCTCGTCGGCCTTCGGGGGTGGGGTCAGCTACGAGGCGGGCAAGCTCTACGCCACCAACGGGGTGGGCGACGTCAAGGCGCTCAATTCCGAGACCGGCGCGGTGCTGTGGAAGGTCAAGCCGGCAGGCCCCCTGCGCGGCGCGCCGACCATCGCCTTCGGCGAGATCTTCGTGATGACCCAGGACAACCAGCTGATCGCGCTCAAGAGCGAAGACGGCTCGCTGATGTGGGACGAGAGCGGCTCCAACACCCAGTCGGGCGTGTTCGGCGTCGCAGCGCCCGCGGCCGGGCAGGGCACGATCGTCGCCGGCTATTCGAGCGGCGAGCTCACCGCCTATCGCTACGAGAACGGCCGTTCGCTGTGGTCGGACGCGCTGGCGCGCACCAACATCTCGACCACCGTGGGCTCGATCACCGATATCGACGCCGATCCGATCATCGATTCGGGCCGCGTCTATGCGCTCGGGCAGGGCGGGCGCATGGCCGCCTACGAACTCGTCACCGGCCAGCGCATCTGGGAGTTGAACCTCGCCGGCATCTCAACCCCCGCGATCGCGGGCGAGTGGATCTTCACCCTCACCGACGACGCGCGCCTGCTCGCCATAGCCCGCTCCTCGGGCCGGGTGCGGTGGATCACACAGCTTCAGCGCTACCGCGACGAGGAAGACAAGAAGGGCCCGATCTTCTGGACCGGCCCGGTGCTCGCCGGCGGCAACCTGTGGGTGGCAAGCTCGCGCGGGGAACTGTGGAAGGTCAGCGCGGGCGAGGGCTCGGCGTCGCTCTTCGCCGACATCGGCGAGGCGGTGAGCCTTGCGCCGGTGGTCGCCGACGGGATGCTCTACGTGTTGGACGACAGCGGGACGATCACCGCCTACCGGTGAAGTCCCACAGGTCGTTTTCGCTAGAGGGGGTGCAGACCCCCTCCAGCGGACGCAAAGTTCCCGCCTGACCCCTGCCTGCCCGGCGCAGACCCGCTCTTGCCGAGCTGTTAACCCTTGTCCTGTAGGGGAGAAGGGTCATGACCGTGCCGTCTTCGCCCTCTCCTGCAGCGCGTCCCGCGCCGCCGCCCAGCGACGTGTCGGCGGGCGTCGGGCTCGCCGGATTGGCGGGCCTGATGGTGTGGATTGCCTTCTGCCGCTCCTACCCGGCAATCGCCGAGACGCTCGGCCTCGGCGGCGCGGTCTCGGCTGAAAGGGGCGTCCTGTCGGGGCCTTATGCGGCGCTCGCGGGCATGGTCTTCATCGCCGTGCCGATGGCCCTGTGGTCGCTGCTGGTCGACAAGGTGCACCTGCGCCCCTCGACCGGCCTCGACTGGAGCCTCAGGCGCCCGGTCTCCGACGTGCTGCCGGTGGCGGTCGTCAAGCTCGTCGGGTTGTGGGCGACCTGGGCGCTGCTCGCCGCCTTCTATGCGCTGGGGCGCTGGTACTGGTCGGGCAACTATCTGTTCGCGATGGAAGTTCTGAGCGGCGCGATCCTGCCGCTGGTGATGCTTTCGGTGCCCTACGTCATCTGGCTCGACCGCTTCATGGTCGAGCCCAAAGACGGTGCCTTCCATTTCGGCGCCTTCGTCGTCGGCGGGGGGGTGATCGGCCGCGAGCAATGGGACGGCGCGGCGATCGCCAAGCACTGGCGCGCCTGGGCGATCAAGGGCTTCTTCGGGGCCTTCATGATCTCGATCCTGCCGCCCGGCTTCGCCCAGGTGGTGACCGCGGACCCGGTGCAACTGCTTGGCAATCCTGTCGAATTCGTGATGCTGCTGGTGACGCTGCTGTTCCTCGTCGACGTGCAGATCGGCACCGTGGGCTATCTTGTCACCCTGCGCCCGCTCGATTCGCACATCCGGTCGGGCAACCCCTTCCTCGCCGGCTGGCTTGCCGCGCTGCTGTGCTATCCGCCCTTCGTGTGGGGGATCATCGGGCCCGACCAGCAGATCCTGAGCTACGAATTCGCCACCCCGGGCTGGGCGCACTGGCTGGACGGCATCCCTGCGATGCTATGGGCATGGGGCGGGCTTCTGGTCTTCCTCACCGGCATCTACGCCTGGGCGACGGTCGCCTTCGGGATCCGTTTTTCCAACCTCACCTATCGCGGCGTGCTGACGAACGGGCCCTACCGCTTCACCCGCCACCCCGCTTACCTCGCGAAGAACATGTTCTGGTGGGCCTCGGTCCTGCCCTTCCTGACCACCAGCGAGAACCCCCTGGACGCCGTGCGCAATTGCGTGTTCCTCCTCGCGGTCAACGCGATCTATTACTGGCGCGCCCGGACGGAGGAGGCGCATCTCATCGCCGAAGATCCGAAGTATCGCGAATACCACGCCTGGATGGAGCAGCACGGGGTCATCACCGCCCCGCTCGCGCGGCTGACGCGGCGGCTCACCGGGACGCGCGCGGCGGTGCCGGGCGAAGGCCAGGCGCACCCGGCCGAGTAGATCACATCACAGGCGATCCCACATCGTCGGTGTGGAACTTGAGCGCCTCGACCACCTTGAAATCGAGCCCCGCGATGGCCGCGCCGAAGGCTGCCATGTGGGGCGCGGCGAAGTGCGCGGCGAGGGCCGCATCGTCCCGCCATTTCTCGACGATGTGGATGAGGCCGGGCGCGGTGAGATCCTGCGCGAAGGCATAGGCGATGCAGCCTTCCTCCGCGTTCGAGGCTGCGACCATCGCGGCGATGGCGGCCATCGCGGGCTCCAGCGCGCCTTCGCCCACTTGCGCTTTCGCGAGCACGATCAGCATCTTGGCAGGCTCCCGTCAGAAGGACTGTTCGTAGACGCGGGTGATGTCCCCGTTCCATTCCTGCGCGTAGGCATCGAGCAGCCGCTGCGCCGGGACCTTGCCGCTGGCGACGATCTCGTCGAGCGTTTCGAGATAGCCGGTCTCGTTGTCGCCTGCGGCATTGAGCCTTGCGCGGGCCGCGAGGCCCCCGCGGGCGATCCGCAGCGCCTCCCGGCCGATGTCGCGCAGGGTGCCGCCGCCGGGGACGGGCGCGTCGAGGGCGAGGCGGGGCGCGGCGGAGCGCAGCGCCTCGCGCTCCTCCATCGTCCAGTGCTTCACCAGATCCCACGCAGCGTCGAGCGCGGTCTGGTCGTAGAGCAGCCCCACCCAGAAGGCGGGCAGGGCGCAGATGCGGCTCCACGGGCCTCCGTCGGCACCGCGCATCTCGAGGAAGGACTTGAGGCGAACCTCCGGGAAGGCGGTCGAGAGGTGGTCCCACCAGTCGCTCTGCCGCGGGCGCTCGCCCGGCAGGACCGAGAGCTTGCCCTCGAGGAAGTCGCGGAAGGAGAGGCCGGCGGCGTCGATGTACTTGCCGTCGCGGAAGACGAAATACATCGGCACATCGAGCATATAGCGGGCCCACCGCTCGTAGCCGAAGCCGTTCTCGAAGACGAAGGGCAGCATTCCGGTACGCGCCGGATCGGTGTCGGACCAGATGTGCGAGCGGTAGGAGAGAAAGCCGTTGGGCTTGCCTTCGGTGAAGGGCGAATTGGCGAAGAGCGCGGTGGCAAGCGGCTGTAGCGCGAGTCCGACGCGGAATTTTTTCACCATATCGGCTTCGGACGAATAGTCGAGGTTAACCTGAATGGTACAGGTGCGAAGCATCATTTCGAGACCCATGCTGCCGACCCGTGGCATATGCCGCAGCATGATCGCATAGCGCCCCTTGGGCATGATCGGCAGTTCGGCACGGGTCTTGTCGGGCCACATCCCGAGCCCGAGGTAGCCGACCCCGCAGGCCTCGCCGATCTCCTTGACCTGCGCCAGGTGGCGCCCGGTCTCGGCGCAGGTCTGGTGAAGGTTCTCGAGTGGCGCGCCCGACAGTTCGAGCTGCCCGGCCGGCTCGAGGCTGATCGCCCCGTCCGCGCCCTTGAGCGCGATGACGTTGCCGCCCTCGACCACCGGGGTCCAGCCGAATTTCTCCAGCCCTTTCAGAAGGTCGCGGATGCCGCAAGGCTCGTCGTAGGACGGCGCGCGATGGTCGGTCCGCTTGAAGACGAGCTTCTCGTGCTCGGTGCCGATCCGCCAGTCCGCAGCCGGCTTTTCCCCGCCGATCATCGGGGCGACCAGCTGGTCGAAGCTTTCGATCACCGGATCGTCGGCGGTGGATGTCTCGCGTGTGCTCATTGCCGAAAGGGCCCCTCTCTGGCCGGTTGCCTTAGAAAACCGGTTTGCCGGTGGGAAGGCAAATTCGCGTTTGCCCGGATCAAGCCGATCTGTCTTGCCGCTTCCTGACCTCGGACCGCTTACCAGTCGCCTGCGCGCGCCATCCACACCGCGAGCGCGGCAAGCGATGCGGTCTCGCCCCTGAGAATGCGCGGACCGAGACTGACGGCGCGCGCGGCGGGGTGGGCGCGGATGCTGGCGCGTTCGGCCTCGTCGAAGCCGCCTTCCGGGCCGGTGAGGATCGCGGCAGGGCCGGCGTGGGCGGCGAAGGCCTGCGCGGCCGGCTCGCCCCCGTTCTCATCGGCGAAGAACAGCGCGCGGCCTTCGGGCCAGGCCGCGAGAAGCGCGTCGAGCTTCACCGGCGCGCAAAGCTCGGGCAGGGCGGTGCGGGCGCATTGCTCGGCCGCCTCCACCGTGATCGCCCGGGCGCGTTCGAGGTTCAGCTTGTCTGCCACGCAGCGCCGGGTCAGCATCGGCTGGATTCGCGCCGCGCCCAGCTCGGTCGCCTTCTCGAGCACCAGGTCGAAGCGGTCCTTCTTGAGCAGGCCTGCGCATAGCCACAGGTCGGGCACCGCCTCGCGCTCGCGCAAGAGCTCGGCGACCGCGAGAGTCACGTCGCGCTTGCCCACGTCAGAAACGCGCGCCGCCCATTCGCCGGTCACGTCGTCGCACAGGATCACGGTATCGCCCGCGTCGACGCGCATGACGCGGGCGAGGTAATGCGCGGGATTGCCCTCGATCCGCACGCTCAGACCCGCCGCCAGCGTCTCGGCGACGAACAGGCGCGGGGCGCTCTTGGGGGGCCAGGCGGGGGTCGCGGGCATCTCGTGCGCTCTAGCTGCCAAACCCTTCGTCGTCATCCCCGCGCGAAACGGACAGCGCCGCAGGAATGCCCGTGCACGCGCGACAAGGGATGATATCCTGCGGCCCGCGGGGGCGAGTCGGCACCCGCCCTATCCGGGGGACAACATGATAACGAAGAAGGTTCTTGCGGCACTTGCCGGCGTGGCGGTCATGGGTGCGGGCGTGGCTGCTGCGCCGGCGGCGGCGCAGGTCGTCTCGCAAATCACTTTTGCCAAGGGCAACGACAATGCCTCGGTGAAAGGCACCATCAAGGGCAAGGCCTACCGCGACTACAAGCTGCGCGTCGGCGCCGGACAGAACCTCGGCGTGAGCCTGACCGGCGGCAGCTCGGTGAACTTCAACATCCTGCCGCCGGGCAGCTCCGGGGAGGCTGTGTTTAACAGCTCGGTCTCGGGCACCACCGCCACCGGCATCAGGACGGTGCAGGGCGAATACACCATCAGGGTCTACCTGATGGGCGCGGCCGAAACCTCGGGCAAGGCCTACCCTTTCCAGCTCAGCGTCTCGGTAGTGAACTTCTGATCCGTCTCGGCTAAGGGCGATCGGGTGACCCATCCGATCGTCCCTGATACCGAGCACCGCAGCCTTCTCGCCCGGCTCCCGCAGCTCCCGCGCGACCTTGCGCTGCTGGCGCGTTTCGACCGGCCGATCGGCTGGTGGCTGCTGTTCTGGCCCTGCGTCTTCGCGGTGTGGCTGGCAGGCGCGGGGCCGCAACCGGTGCTGCTCGGCTGGCTGCTGCTCGGCAGCATCGCCATGCGCGGGGCGGGGTGCGTCTACAACGACATCGTCGATGCCGATCTCGACCGGCAGGTGACCCGCACCGCGCTGCGCCCGGTGGCGAGCGGACGGGTGTCGAAGACGCTCGCCTGGGCCTGGCTGGTGGCGCTGTGCCTCGTCGGGCTGGTGGTGCTGCTGCAATTGAGGTTCGAGGCGCAAGCCGTCGCGCTCGGCAGCCTCGCCCTCGTCGCCGCCTATCCCTTCATGAAGCGCATCACGTGGTGGCCGCAGGCGTGGCTCGGGATGGTGTTCACCTGGGGCCTGCTGGTCGGCTGGACCGAGCTTCGCTGGGACAACTGGGATGCGCTCGCGGCGGTCTATGCCGGGTGCATCTGCTGGGTGATCGGCTACGACACGATCTATGCCTTGCAGGACCGCGAGGACGACGCGATGGTCGGTATCCGCTCCTCGGCGCTGGCGATGGGATCGCGGGTGACGGCGGGGATCGCCGCCTTCTATGCGGGCGCGGTGGGGCTGTGGGGGCTGGGCTTCTGGCTCTATCGCGGCGACCCGCTGGCGCTGCTCGCGCTGCTGCCGGTGGCAGGGCACCTCGCCTGGCAGGTGGCGACGCTGGACCCGGCCGATCCGGACAATCCGCTCGCCCGGTTCCGCGCCAACCGCTGGGCGGGCGCGCTGATGGCGGCGGCGTGCTTCGTGGTCGGGAACGCCTGAGGTGTGCAACCTCTACCGCATGACCAAGAACGCCAATGAGGTCGCGCGATGGTTCGAGGCCGTGGAGACTGCGGCGGGCGCGAACTTCGGGGCCGAGGTCTATCCGGGCTATCCCGGGCTGGTGGTGGCCGAAGGCGAAGTCCGGGCGATGACCTGGGGCTTTCCCCTCGTGCTCACGGGGGCAAAGGGGCAGAAGCTGAAGCCCCGGCCCGTCAACAACGCGCGCGCGGACAAGCTTTCGGGGAGCTTCTGGCGCCACGCCTTCGAACATCGCCGCTGCCTCATTCCGCTCACCGCCTGGGCCGAGGCCGAGGGGCCCAAGGGCCGCATGACCCGCACCTGGCTGTCGCTCCCCGGCGCGGAGCTCTTCGCGGTTGCGGGCCTGTGGCGCCCGACGGCGGAGTGGGGCGCGGCCTATGCGATGGTGATGACCGACAGCGCCGGCTGCCACGCCGCCGAGGTCCACGAGCGGATGCCGGTGGTGCTGGCGCCGGAGGATCAGGCGCGCTGGCTGGCGGGCTCGCCGGAGGAGGCCTTCGCGCTCATCGGCCCCTGGCCCGGCCCGCTCGCCATCGACCGCACGAGCGAGCCCTGGGCGAAGGGGAGCGCGGTGCAGCAGAGCCTGCTCTAGGGAAAACCCTTCGCCTCGAGCGAAGTCGCGAGGCCTTGCGGGTGTGTCTCGACTTCGCTCGACGCGAACGGGTGAACGGTCGCTAGAGATAGCTTGCCACCTCGAACTCGATCCCGTCCCAGTCGAAGAAGTAGAAGCGGCGCCCGGGTTCGTAGTCGGCGTGGTTGAAGGGGACGAGGCCCGCTTCGGCGACCACCGCCTCGGCCGCGTCGAGGTCGTCCACCACCACACCGACGTGGTTCAGCGGCTGCCCCTTGGCGAAGCGGCCCTCCACCGCGCCTTCGCGGGTGTAGACCGCGAGGTAGTCCGCCTCGCTCCCGACATGGATCGTCCACCCGCCGAGCTGCGAAGGGCCGCGCCAGCGCTCGTGCCAGCCGCACAGCTTTTGGAGCAGGGCGGCGGAGCGTTCGGGGTCGCTCACGGTGATGTTGACGTGTTCGAGGCGGCCGGTGGGCATGGGCGAGGGTCCTTCTGCAAGTTGATGAAGCACTCCCGAAGCCGAGGGAGAATCAATGAACTTGCCCAAGGTGCAACCTCAACCTAACTTGAGGTCAAGCTTTAACGGAACACGCCCATGCGAACCCCGCGCCTCAAGCCCTCCGACCTCATCCCCATCGGCGAGATCGCCCGCCGCACCGGGCTCAGCGTCTCCGCGATCCGCTTCTACGAGGACAGGCGCCTGATCGAGCCGGTGCGTACCGGCGGCAACCAGCGGCGCTTCCTGCGGTCCGACATCCGGCGCCTCTCGTTCATCCTCATCGCCCAGCGGCTCGGCCTCTCCCTCGGGGAGATCGAGGGGGAGCTCGCGAAGCTCCCGCAGGGGCGAACCCCGACGGCAAAGGACTGGGAGGCGATCAGCGCCGCCATCCGCGCGCGGCTGGATGCGCAGATCGCCGATCTCACCCGCACCCGCGACCGCCTCGACGGCTGCATCGGCTGCGGCTGCCTGAGCCTCAAGCATTGCGCGATCTGGAACCCGCAGGACCAGCTCGCCGAGGAAGGCCCCGGCCCGCGGAAGCTGCTGGCCTAGTCCTGCGGCCCCAATGCCGGGTCGAGATCGCGGGGGCGGGCGAAGTGCACCAGCTCGGCGCAGTAGCGTTTCAGCTCGCTCCAGTGGGCGATGTCGCATTCCAGCACGGCAAAGGCGGCCGTCGGGAATTTGACGACGGCCTCCTTGAACAGGGCATTCTCCTTGCCCGGCGCGACCAGTTCGAGCAGCACGTCCTGCAACCCCGGATTGTGCCCGGAGATGAGGATCGTCTTGGCCTCATCCTCTCCCGATCCGGCATGGGCCTCGATCGTCTCGACGATGGTGTCGAAGCTCGCGAGGTAGAGCCGCTGGTCCCAGATCGGCGCGACGTCGGGCAGCGCGCCCTCCATCGTCAGCTTCACGCGCACCGCGGGCGAGGCGATCACCCGGTCCCACGCAATGCCGTGCGCGCGGATGTGCCGACCGATCAGCTCCGCCCCGCGGCGCCCGCGCGCGTTCAGCCCGCGATCGAAATCGCGCTGGCTCGTGTCGTCCCAATCGGACTTCGCGTGACGCAGGAGGCCGAGAATCTTCATGGCTAAAGGGCGTCTCCCGCAGGCACCGTCGTTGCGGCTCCAACACCAGCCGACACGCGTTGTAAAGCCTCATCGAGCGTCACCCGCAGCACGGGCGTGCCTTTCGGAAAGGCGGACAGCAATCGCGAGGGGAAGGCGGGGGAGAGGACGATGAAATGGCCCGCATCCTCCTTGGAACGGATCAGCCGCCCGAAGGCCTGGGCGAGGCGGGCGCGGATGATCCGGTCGTCATAGGCCGAGCCCCCGCCCGCGAGCCTGCGCGCCTTGTGGAGGATGTCGGGGCGCGGCCAGGGGACCTGTTCCATCACCACGCATCTGAGCGAATGGCCGGGGACGTCGACCCCGTCGCGCAGCGCGTCCGTGCCGATAAGGCTCGCGCGCGGATCGTCGCGGAAGATGTCGACGAGGGTGCCGGTGTCGATCGGGTCGACGTGC
This sequence comes from Erythrobacter sp. WG, assembly GCF_026586795.1. GTDB lineage: Bacteria > Pseudomonadota > Alphaproteobacteria > Sphingomonadales > Sphingomonadaceae > Erythrobacter. The sequence continues at coordinate 22,057 of NZ_JAPFGY010000035.1, read as the reverse complement.
TGGGCATAGACCGGCAGGCCCGCCCGGGCGAGCCGGTCGGCGATGCGGCCGTGGACCGCACGCAGGCGGCGGATCGCGGTGAACAGGCCGAGCACGCCGCCCCCGCTTGCCTCGATGATCCGCGCATAGGCGCCGGCGAGCGCGGGGAGATCGCCCTTGGCGATGTCGGTGACGATCAGCACCTCGGCACGGCTCGCGTAGTCGAAGGGGCTTTCGGCGGCGGAGAGCAGCGGGGCGACCTCGACATGGGCGGCGCCCGAGCGCGCGATGGCCGAAGCCCACCTGTCGTCGTCCTCGGTGCGGTCGGTCAGGGTCGCGCTGGTCAGCATCACGCCGTGGGCGGGTTCGAGCACCACGCGGGCGAAGGGCTTCATCGGGTCGAGCCAGCGGCGGTGGATCGCGACGTCGAACTCGCGCGCGTCGGAGCGGTCGACCGCCAGCCAGTCGACGAACTCCGGGTCCGCCGGGCCGCCCAACCGGTCGAGCAGCGCCTCCCAGGCGGTGATCAGCTCGATCCGCCAGCCGAGCGCGAAGCGTGCCCCCTCGATCCGCGCCCTCCCTTGCGCGTCGAGCCAGTCGGGCGGCTCGGCGAGGATCGCCTCGAGCCGGCCGCCCAGCCGGATCAGCGGCACGCGGATCGCGGCGAGCGCTTCGGCCGCACGCCCCGCCGCCTCGATCACCTCGCCCGGCAGGCCCGCGGCCTCGGTCTCGATCCCGTAGCCCGCCTCCTGCCCGCCGCTCTCGTCGCGGGCATAGGTCGCGGTGCGGACTGCGGCGAGCAGCGCCTCGATGGGACCGAAGGGGCTGTTCTCGGCAAGCCGTTGAAGCCAGCCGTCGGAGGGGAGCAGCTGCCCCGCCTTGCACGCCGCGACGATTGCCTCGCCGCCTGCCTCGTCATAGCTCGCAAGGTCGGCGAGCCGCGCGGCGAGGCCCCGGCGGCGCCCGCGCGATTCCTTCTCCGGCCCCATGATCCAGCGCCTGAGTTCGATCGCCTCCTGCCCGGAGAGGGTGGCGGCGAAGGTGCTGTCGGCGGCGTCGAAGAGGTGGTGGCCCTCGTCGAAGATCAGGCGGGTGGGGCGCTGATTCGGGTCGCGGGCACGGGCGGCGTTGACCATGACGAGCGCATGGTTGGCGATGACGAGATCGGCCTGCGCGGAGTCGCGCGCGGCGCGCTCGATGAAGCATTTGCGGTAATGCGGGCACCCGGCATAGATGCACTCGCCGCGTTGGTCGGTCAGCGCCGCGATCCCGCGCTTCCGGAACAGCGTCCCGAGCCAGCCCGGCAGGTCGCCCCCGATCATGTCCCCATCGCGGGTATAGGCCCCCCACCGCGCCACCAGATGCGCGAGGATCGCCGGGCGGCCTGCAAAGCCGCCTTGCAGCGCGTCCTCGAGGTTGAGGAGGCACAGGTAGTTCTCGCGGCCCTTCCTCACCACCACCGGCGGCGTGCCGTCGGCGCGCTTCGCCGGCCAGGCGCGGCGGCTTTCGGCGCGCAGTTGGCGTTGCAGGTTCTTGGTGAAGGTCGACACCCACACCGTGCCGCCGCTCTCTCCCGCCCACAGCGAGGCCGGGGCGAGGTAGCCCAGCGTCTTGCCGATCCCCGTCCCTGCCTGCGCCAGCGCGAGGTGCGGGCGACCAGGGGCGGAACGGGGCGCGAAGATGCGCGCGGCATCCTCGGCATAGGCGCGCTGCCCCTCGCGCTGTTCCGCGCCCTCGCCGGTGAGGCGGGCGAGCTGCGCGCGGACCGCTTGCGGATCGAGCGTCACCTGCCGGGGGGCGGGGCGCTCACCGCTCTCCTCCCATTCGGGGAGGCGCGCGAACAGCCAGCGTTCGGCGGTTGTCGGTTTGGCGATGTGCGGCCTGAGCACCTGCGCCCATGGCCAGCGCAGGCGCTCCAGCGATTGCACCGCGCTCCACGCGCCTTCGCGCTCGAACCATTCGGGATCGCGGCAGGCGGCCAGCAAGGCGCCCGCCGCCTGCTGGAGCAGCGCGGGCACGGCGGCATCGTTCTCCGGCACCGGCAGGCCCAGCGCCTCGGCGAGGCCGCGCGGCGTGGGCACGCAGAAGCGCGCGGGATGGACGAAGGCGAAGGCCTCGAGCAGGTCCAGTCCCGACAGGTCCGGGTAGCCGAGGCGGCTCGCCACCAGCGGGGCGTTGAGGAGCAGCACCGGCGTATCGGCGGCTGCCATGATCGCATCGCCCTTGGACACCGCCTGCGTCGCCCCTTGCGCCGCCCGCAGCCAATGGCCGCCGTGGCTCGCATGGAGGGCAGGCAGGGCAAGGGGATCGGGGAGGGCCGGGGGAGGGGTCACGCGTCCGAGGATGGGGCGCGGTGAACCCAAAGTAAACGATTGTGCGGCAAATATCCTCGAGGACCACGGGATTGCGCGCGAGGGGAGCAGACGATGAGTTTCGGCAGGAAGGGCCTCGCGCCCGGCGCGGTCGGCGCCGCAGTTCCGGCGGCGCGCCCGGCAGGGGCGCGTTCGTTCCAGCCCGCCGGGCACGCCGCACCGGCACGCCGGGCCGCGCCAGCCGCGCCGGTCGATGACGATCCCTACCGCGCCCAGCGCGAGGCCTTCCTCGCCGCCGAGCGCGCGCGCCGGCTGGAGGCGGGCGAGGCCGGGGGCGAGGACGCATACGACGATGTCCGCCCGGCAGCGCGCAGGGCGCGCGAGTCCGCAGAGCCGATCCCCTATCCGCGCCGCGCCGCCACGCGCCATTCACGGATGTTCGGCGATCCGGCGCAGCGTTCGCTGCTGCTCGCCTATGTGTTCTGGAACTTTGGCGCGGCAGTCGGGATGCACCGCTTCTATTGCGGCGCGAGCGAGAGCGCGTGGTATCAGATGGCGCTGTTCTACGGCGGTCTGGTGGTGGCGCTGATCTGGGCGCCGCTCGGGATCGCGATGATGGCGGGCTGGTTCCTGTGGATCCTTGCCGACCTGTTCCTGATCCCCGGCATGATGCGGCGCCTGAAGGCCGCGCACCGGATGGACGAGGCCGAGGTCTTCGCCTGACGGCGGCAGCGGGGCGGGTCGTCACAGGCTTGCCGCTCGGGTGAGGCCAGCGGGCGCCAGACCCCCTCGACACCCCTGCCAAACCCGCCGCAGACCCCCGCCAGCCTCGCCTTGACCCCTGTTCGCGGGGCCTTAGCGGCGGTGTTTCACGTGAAACATCCCTTCGGGCGGCCTTGCCCCGGCCGATCCCGCTTGCAAGGCGGCCTGCCTTGCGCAATGGCCCCCTCGCCATGACGATCACGACGCAAGACCTCATCGCCGCCGCGCAGAATTCCAAGGCCTGGCCCTTCCAGGAAGCCCAGCGCCTCGCCAGGCGCCTGCCCGAAGGCAAGCCCGGCGGGGTGCTGTTCGAGACCGGCTACGGCCCCTCGGGCCTCCCACATATCGGGACTTTTCAGGAGGTTCTGCGCACAAGCCTGGTGCGGCGCGCCTACGAGACGCTGACCGGCGGCGCGGCGACCCGGCTGGTCGCCTTCTCGGACGATCTCGACGGCCTTCGCAAGGTGCCCGACAACGTGCCGAACCAGGCGATGCTCGCCGAGCACCTGGGAAAGCCTCTCTCGCGCATCCCCGATCCCTTTGAGAAGTTTGAGAGTTTCGCCGCGCACAACAACGCGATGCTGCGCGACTTCCTCGACCGCTTCGGCTTCGAGTACGAATTCGTCAGCTCCTCGGATTGCTACAATTCCGGCCGCTTCGACGAGGCACTGAAGGGCGTGCTGGCGAACTTCCAGGCGATCCTCGACATCATGCTGCCCACGCTGGGCGAGGAGCGACGCAAGACCTACTCGCCCGTCATGCCGATCAGCCCCACCACCGGCGCGGTTCTTCAGGTTCCGGTCGAAGTGGTTGATGCTGCTGCGGGAATCATCCGCTTCACCGATGCGGACGGCAGCATCGTCGAACAGTCGGCGCTGGGCGGGATGGCGAAGTGCCAGTGGAAGGTCGACTGGGCGATGCGCTGGGTGGCGCTCGGCGTCGATTACGAGATGTACGGCAAGGACTTGACCGATTCCGGCATCCAGTCGGGCAAGATCGCCCGCGTGCTCGGCGGGAACAAGCCGGAAGGGCTGATCTACGAGCTGTTCCTTGACGCGCGAGGAGAAAAGATCAGCAAGTCCAAGGGGAACGGCCTCTCCATCGAGCAATGGCTGCAATATGGCAGCGAGGAGAGCCTCGGCTTCTACATCTTCGCCAACCCCAAGAGCGCCAAGCAATTGCACGCCGGCGTCATCCCCAAGGCGGTCGACGACTACTGGCAGTTCCGCGCTGCGATCCCCTCGCAGGACGCCGAAAAGCGGCTTGGCAATGCGGTGTGGCATCTGCTGCGCGCCAACGCCCGCCACGCGGACGCCGACGCGCCGGGGCAGGGCGAGGCGCTGCCCGTGCCCTTCAGCCTGCTGCTCAACCTTGTAGGGGTGCTGGGCGCAGGCGCGACGCGCGAGGCGGTGTGGTCCTACCTCGGCAATTATGTCGAGAACGCCGATCCCGCCGCGCACCCGGCGCTCGATGCGCTGGTAGACAAGGCGCTTGCCTACAACCGCGATTTTCTGGCTCCGACGCTCGCAAAGCGGGCTCCGGCTGGCGGGGAAGTCGCGGCCTTGCGAGCGCTCGATGCCGCGCTCGCCGATGCCGATCCTGCAACCAGCGCCGAGGACCTCCAGACCATCGTCTACGAGATCGGCAAGCAGGCGGAATTCGGCTTTCCTACCCTGCGCGACTGGTTCAAGGCGCTCTACGAGACCCTGCTCGGCAGCGAACAGGGCCCGCGCATGGGAAGTTTCATCGCGCTCTACGGCATCGCGCCGACCCGCGCGCTGATTGCCGAGGCACTGGCGAAGGCGTAACCCGGCAGCACGCAGGATCTCCTATGGTCAGCACCACTTGCGGGTGCGGTACCACTTGGTGATGATGTACTTGGTGCCGCGCTCCACCGGCAGACCGGTATGAAGCGTGCCTTCGTTGGGCTGCCCGTCGGGAAGCGCGTTGTTCCACAGCAGGAGCACGCCGGGCGTGGGCGCGATCGACAGGCCGGCGCGCACGAAGAAGGTGGCGCCCCCCGCCTCGACCGCGTTGAGATAGGCCATCGCCGTCCAGCTCCTCTGCCCGCCGCGCGCGGCCTCCTGCGGCCAGTAGCTCTCGGTGGTGTAGAACCAGTCGTTGTGCGGCTTGAACTCCTGCCCCTCGCGGTAGCGCTGGCCCTGGATGTGCTCGCCGGTCTCTGCCGGCACGCCCAGCACGTCGTCGATCCGCGCCGAGATCGCCGCGACCAGCGGGTCGGCCGGATCGAGATCGCCCGAATAGGAGGTGCGAAAGCCGCTGGCGTAGTCGACCTTGTGCAGCGCCGAGGGCTTGGCGACGGCATCGATCATCCCGCACAGTGCGGCGCATTCCTGTTCCGAAAGAAAGCCGCCGATCGCGTAGAGCTCCATGCCCTCGAGATTGGCGTGGTAGACCGCCGGGTTGGCGGCCAGGCGCTTGCGCACCGCCTCGCCGAGCCGGGCGAGGGCACTTTGATCGGGAACAAGGTCAGACATCGTCATCGGCGGCATGGGTAAGGCCCTGCCGCGGTGCTGACAACCGAAGCTGGCAGGCTCGGGCGAAGTGCCCACCGAAGGAGGAGGAAAGCATGAACCGCACAGCGATGCGCAAGTATTCCGGGCTGGCGATGCTGCTGCACTGGCTGATTGCGGTGCTGGTGATCGTCGCCTGGCGGATCAGCGAAGCCGCCGAGGAGGCCGCGCGCGCCGATCGCGAGGCGATCATGGCCAACCACTTCGCGATCGGCGTGATCCTCTTCGTGCTGGTGGCGGTGCGGCTGGTGTGGCGGCAGGTGAGCCCGCCGCCAGCGAGCGCCGATCACGCGCCGTGGGAACGCACCTTGGCAAAGGCGGTCCACTTTGCCTTTTACGGGCTGCTGCTGGCGATGCCGATCGCCGGGTGGGTGGCGATCTCGAGCTTCGGGGAGCCCATCGGTGTCTTCGGGCTGTTCACGGTGCCGGCGCTGCCGGTCGGCATCGACGAAGCGCGCGGCGAGGCGATCTTCGAGCTGCATGGCACGGCAGGGATCGCGCTGCTGGTGCTGATTGCCGTCCACGCCCTTGCAGCGCTCAAGCACACCATCGTCGACAAGGATGGCACGCTGCTGCGGATGCTGCCCTTCGGCGCGGTGCGGGGCTGAGCGCCGCGTCAAAGGAAAACCCCGCCGGATCTCTCCGGCGGGGTCCTTCCGGGCTGGCGAAGACCTACCAGAAGAAGCTGTAGATCACGTCTACGACCTCGCCGGTGTAGATATCGACGAGCAGCACATCGTCATAATACCGAACCCACTGGTAAGGCCCGTAGGCCGGGGGGAGGCGATAGGCCCACGGGTCGTTGATGAAGAAGCGCGGCTGGAAGAACAGGCTGTCGAGGAAGAACCCGGCCGACAGCCGGTTGTAGCGATGGCTGCGGAACGGCGCGAAGTAAGGGCCGGGCTGGAACAGCAGGCGGTTGTCGTTGCGCCAGCCGAACCAGTTGTAGCTGCGATTGTTGCGCCAGCGGTTATCCCAGCGGCGGAAATCGCGATTGTCCCAGCCAGGCCGGCCGTTCCAGCCCCAGCGCCAGTCGTCGCGGCGCCAGTTGCGATTGTCCGCCCGGCGCCAGTCATTGCGACGCCAGTCGTCGCGGCGACCGTCGCGCCAGTCATTGCCGCGCCAGTCATTGCCGCGCCAGTCGCTTCTGCGCCCGTTGCGCCAGTCGTCGCCGCGCCCGTCGCGCCAGCCGTCGCGGCCGGTCTGGCGCGCGGCATCGCGGATGCCGGCGCCCCAGCTGCTGTCGCGCCGGGTCTCGACGCCGCGGCCGCGCCAATCCTCGCGCCGCTGGGAGGTGGTGTCGCGGCGCTGGACCTGCCACGCGTCCTGACGGTCCGGGCGAGCGCCCTGGTCTTGCCATCCCGGTTGCCCGGCACGCTCGGCCCCGCGCTGACCCTGCCATCCACCCTGGCCGCGCCACGCGCCATCGCCGCGACGCCAATCGGGGCGCGCGCCGCGATCCGCACGCTCTGCACGGGGGGGAGAGGGGGCGTCGCCTCGGACCGCATCGGCCTGCGCGCGAATTCCGCTGCCGAACCCGCCGCGGCCGCGGCGGTCGTCCCGTTGGCGCTGGGCAAGCGCGGCGCCGGCCTCGATATCGGGATCGATGCGGCTCGGCGGCGTGTAGGCAGGCTGCTGCGGCGGTGCAAAGGCCGGGGCCTGCTGGACGACCTGCTCGAAGCGCGGCGCGGGCGGCTCGAAGCTTGCCGGAGGCGCCATCTCCGCGCGTTCCGGGCCGCCGCCGCGTTCCTCGGGCGCAGCGCGCAGGGGCGGCGGGGCGGGTTCGTCGGGCTGGACCTGGAGCATCTCCTGCGCGGCGGCAGGCAGGGCGGGCGAGACGAGGGCGAGCATCGCGGCAAGCGCCGCGAGGGAAGCGCCCCGCCGTGCCGAAGGGGCAAAGAGGGTCATCATCAGTGTTGCCTCCAGTTGCACCCGCCCACCACGAGCGAATTGTTTGGATGCCTGGCGTTTAGTCCCGGCGATCTGTCGCGCCGATGAACCAGCCTGCCGATGTTCAGAAAAAATCGCTACTGCCTGAATAAACTCGCAGGTGCTTGACCTCGTGCGCGGCGGTGCCATGGGCGGGCGCCATGATCGAAGCCCTCGAAGATTGTCTCGCCGATTGCCGCCGCCATCTGGTCCGGGCCCCGCGCGACCGGCGATCGCCGATGCACACGCCGGTGGTGGTGAGCGGGGATGTCGATGCCCGGGTGATGGTGCTGCGCGCCTTCGATGCGCAAGCTTGGCGCCTGCGCTTCCACACCGACATCCGCGCGCCCAAGGCCGCGGTCTTCGCCGCCGATCCGCGCGCCGCGCTGCTGTTCTACGACAAGGGCGCCAAGGTGCAGATCCGCGCGCGGGGAACGGCTGCGATCATCGCCGAGGGCGCGGAGGTGGATGCGGCCTGGTCGGCCAGCACCAACTTCGCGCGGCGCTGCTATCTCGGTGACGGGCCGGGCGCGGCGAGCGCGGTGCCCACCTCGGGCCTGCCCGCCGCCTTCGAAGGGGCCGAGCCGGATGACCACCAGCTGGTCCCCGCGCGCGCGAATTTCGCGCTGCTGGCGGTGACCCTGACGGCGCTCGACTGGTTCTACCTGGCCCACACCGGCCATCGGCGCGCGCAATTCACCCGGGAAGGCCCGGACGGGGCGTGGGCGGGGCGCTGGGTCTCGCCCTAGGGCCTAGGCCGCAGAGGCCGACGCCGTCGTGGGTGCCGGGGGAGGCAGGAGCCTGATCTCCTCGATCTCGCTCGCCGGCACGACATGATCGCTGCCCCGCGCGACGGCCGCATCGAGCGCGCGCCGGGCCCGCCGCTCGAGCCCTTCGCCGCTCTCGCCGAAGCGCTCGGCCGCCACGCCGAAGCTGGCTGTCAGCCGCACGTCGCTGCCGAGCTGCGGCAGGCGGAGTTGCCCGAGCCCGCGGCCCAACCGCTCGGCCACCCGCACGGCCGCGCCTTCGTCGGCGCCGGGCACGAGGATGCTGACATGGCCGCCCTCGTTCATGGCGACGCGGTCCTGGCGGCGGAGGCCGACCCGCATGACCGCCAGGACGTGGGCGCGCACCGCTTCGGCGGTATCGGGGCTCCAGCGGTTCTCGCCCGTCGCAAGCACGTCGATCCGTCCCTGAAGGACCGCGCTGGAGGCCTGCCGCCGCGCATTGCGGTGCAAGGCAAGATCGACCGCGGTGCCGAGGTTGTCGTGCCGGAGCAGATCACGCAGCGGGTTTCGCCGCGGATCGAACCTCCGTCCGGCGCGCAGGTTGGACAGCCACCCGCCGACCACGGCGCCGCACAGGCAAAGCAGCACCGCCGCTTCGAGCGGAACTTGAATTCCGGATGCCAAGCCTCTGATTCCCTTCGCGACCCTTTTGTGTCGCCAGGGAGATTGACGGAGGCCGGATTAAGACCGCGTAAACATACGCGGGCCTCGACCTGTGTGGCCCCGGCGCCCTTGCCGGCGCCACACAGGCGTCGAGACGGTCAGCGCGTCAGTTTCTTGTAGGCGAGGCGCGTCGGACGGTCAGCCGCGTCGCCGAGGCGGCGGCGCTTGTCTTCCTCGTAGGCTTCGAAGTTGCCTTCAAACCACTCCACGTGGCTGTTGCCTTCGAATGCCAGGATATGGGTGGCGAGGCGATCGAGGAAGAAGCGGTCGTGGCTGATGACCACGGCGCAGCCCGCGAAGTTCTCGATCGCGTCCTCGAGCGCCGCGAGCGTCTCGACGTCGAGATCGTTGGTCGGCTCGTCGAGCAGCAGCACGTTGCCGCCAGCTTTAAGCATCTTGGCCATGTGCACGCGGTTGCGCTCGCCGCCCGAGAGCTTGCCGACGTTCTTCTGCTGGTCCGCGCCCTTGAAGTTGAAGGCGCCGACATAGGCACGCGTGCTCATGTCCTGGCCGTTGACCTTCATGTAGTCGAGCCCGTCGCTGATCTCCTGCCAGACGTTGTTGGCCGGGTTCAGGTGGTCGCGGCTCTGGTCGACATAGCCGAGGTGCACGGTCGAGCCGATCTCGATCGTGCCGCTGTCGGGCTGTTCCTTGCCGGTGAGGATCTTGAACAGCGTCGACTTGCCCGCGCCGTTCGGCCCGATCACGCCGACGATCCCGCCCGGGGGGAGGATGAAGCTGAGGTTCTCGAACAACAGCTTGTCGCCATAGGCCTTGGTGATGTTCTTCGCCTCGATCACCTTGCCGCCGAGGCGCTCGGGCACCTGGATGACGATCTGCGCCTTGCCGACCTGGCGGTTGTCCTGGCTGTTCTGGAGTTCCTCGAACTTGCGGATGCGCGCCTTGGACTTGGTCTGCCTTGCAGCAGGCGTCTGGCGAATCCACTCGAGCTCGCGCGCCAGCGCCTTCTGCTTGCCGCTCTCCTCGCGGCTTTCCTGCTCGAGGCGCTTGGCCTTCTTCTCGAGGTAGGTCGAGTAATTGCCCTCGTAGGGGTAGTAGGAGCCGCGATCGAGCTCGAGGATCCACTCGACCACATTGTCGAGGAAGTAGCGGTCGTGGGTGATCATCAGCACCGCGCCGGCATATTCCTTGAGGTGGTTCTCCAGCCACTGCACCGACTCCGCGTCGAGGTGGTTGGTGGGCTCGTCGAGCAGCAGGATGGAGGGCTTCTGGATAAGCAGCCGGGTGAGCGCGACGCGGCGCTTCTCGCCCCCGGAGAGATCCTTGACCGGCCAGTCGCCCGGCGGGCAGCGCAGGGCCTCCATCGCCACTTCGAGCTGGTTGTCGAGCGTCCAGCCATCGACCGCGTCGATCTTGTCCTGGAGTTCGCCCATCTCGGCGCCCAGGGTCTCGAAGTCGGCATCGGGCTCGCACATCAGCGCGCTGATCTCGTTGAAGCGGTCGACCATGTCGGCGATCCCGCGTGCGCCGTCCTTGACGTTTTCGAGCACGGTCTTGCTCGTGTCGAGCTCCGGCTCCTGCTCAAGATAGCCGACGGTGATGTTCTCGCCCGGCCAGGCCTCGCCGGTGAAGTCCTTGTCGATCCCGGCCATGATCTTGATGAGCGTCGACTTGCCCGCGCCGTTGGGGCCGACGATGCCGATCTTGGCGCCCTGATAGAACTGCAGGTTGATGTTCGAGAGCACCGGCTTCTGGGCGCCGGGGAAGCTCTTGGTCATGCCCTTCATGACATAGGCGTATTGGGCGGCCATCGGTTCGGTCCTTCGGATGGAAATGGGGATGGGGAGGTTTGCCCGCGCAGATAGGGAAGGGGAGGGGCAAGGGCAAGCGGCTAGACAGCCGCGCGGGGCGGGCTTAGCACCCCTTCCCATGAACCGCACCATGACCGCGCTCGCCGCGCTTTCGCTCAGCCTTCCCGCCCTCGCCAAGACCCCGCCGCCGCCGTCCGCGCCGAGCCTCGAACAGGTGGCGGACGAAGCGCTCACCGGCGATACCGCCGCGTGGGATTTCGTCGAGGGGATCACCACCGAGGTCGGCGCGCGGCAGGCCGGAACCGAGGCCGAGGCGCGCGGGCGGGCCTGGGCTGCGGCCTGGCTGAAGGCGCGGGGTTTCAGGAATGTCGCGATCGAGCCCTACATGATGCCCACCTGGGTGCCTGGCGAGCCGGGGCGGGCCGAGATCGTCAGCCCCTTCCCGCAGAGCCTCGCGGTCGCGCCGCTGGGCGACAGCGCCTCGACGGGGCCGGAAGGGATCACCGCCGAAGTGGTGATGTTCAGGAGCGTCGCCGAATTGCAGGCCGCCCCGGCGGGGAGCCTTGCGGGCAAGATCGCCTTCGTCAGCAACGCCATGACCCGCACCCAGGACGGCAGCCAGTATGGCTTTGCCGGCCCGACGCGCTGGGTCGCCTCGGGCATCGCTGCGAGCAAGGGCGCGGTGGCCACGGTCATCAAGTCGGTCGGCACCGACGATCACCGCAACCCGCACACCGGGGGCACCTCCTTCCCGCAAGGGGTGAAGCCGACGCCGGCCGGCGCGCTCAGCAATCCCGATGCGGCGAACCTCGAGCGGATGTTCAAGCGTGCGGGCGGCAAGCCGATCACCATGAAGCTGGTGCTGACCCCGCGCAGCCTCGGGCAGACCGAGAGCGGCAATGTCGTGGGCGAGATCGTCGGGCGCAATCCCTCGCTCCCGCCGGTGCTGATCGCCTGCCACCTCGACAGCTGGTGGCTGGGCACCGGGGCGGTTGACGACGGGGCGGGCTGCGGGATCATCGCGGCGGCCGCGCTCAATGTCGCCCGGGCCGGCGCGCCCTTGCGCACCGTGCGCGTGCTCTTCGCGGGCGCAGAGGAGACCGGACTGTGGGGCAGCAAGGCCTACAGCGCGGCGCATATCGACGAGCCGATGGCCGTCGGCCTCGAGAGCGATTTCGGCGCGGACCGGATTTGGCGCTTCGATTCGAACTTCCGCGAGACCAACCCGGCCCTGCATCGGACCATCGCGGGTGCGGTGGCGCGCTTCGGCGTGTCGAGCGGCACCGAGACCGCCGGCGGCGGTGCGGACATCCAGATCGTCAAGGACCAGAAGGGCGCGATCATCGATCTCCAGCAGGACGGCACCCGCTATTTCGACCTGCATCACACCCCGGACGACACGCTCGACAAGATCGATCCCGTCCAGCTGCGCCAGAACGTCGCGGTGTGGACGCAGGTGGTTGGCATCCTCGCCGCGCAGGAGACCGCGATCCTGACGGGCACGCCGGTCCCCGCCGCGCCGCCGGTCATGCAAGGCAAGAAGTAGCCTAGGCCGCCCGGCTCAGGCTGAGATCGAAGCGCGGCGGCCCGCCCCGGCCCCGCTCGCCCACGGCGAACTGCGCCAGCGCGCCGTTGAGCAGGCCGGCCTCGCGCGTCAGCGAGGTCGCGGCGGCGGTGCACTGTTCGGCCATCGCCGCGTTCTGCTGCGTCGAGCGGTCGAGCTCGCCGACCACCGCCGTGATCTGCGAGAGGTTCTCGGCCTGCGACGCGGCGCTGTCGGCGAGCGCCTGGATCGCGCCCGAGAGCTGTTCGATATCGCTGTTGATCGCCGCGAAGGCATCGCCGCTGCGACCCACAAGGTCGACGCCCTTGCCGACCTGCACCGAGCTCGCCGAGATCAGCGCCTTCACCTCGTCGGCCGCTTCGGCGCAGCGCTGGGCGAGCGCGCGGACCTCGTTGGCGACGACCGCGAAGCCCTTGCCCGCCTCCCCGGCGCGGGCTGCCTCCACCCCGGCGTTCAATGCCAGCAGGTTGGTCTGGAAGGAGATGCTCTCGATCACTGCGATGATCGAGGTGATCTCCTGCGAGGAGCTTTCGATCTGCTGCATCGCCCCGACCGCCTCGCGGACGATCTGCGAGCCGTCCGCGGCGCGGGCGGTGGTGTCGTTGATGGTCCGGCGCGCGCCGGCACTCGTGGCCGCACTCTGCTGGACACTGGTGTTGATCGCGCTGATCGAGGCGGCGGTCTCTTCGAGGTTGGCCGCCTGTTCCTCGGTGCGCCGCGACAGGTCGTCGGCGGCCGAACGGATTTCGCTGGCGCCGCTGGTCATCGAATCCATGCCCGTGACGACATGCCCGATCGTTCCGGCAAGAACGGTCAGCGCGGCGTTGAAGTCGCGTTCGACCTGCGCATATTCGGGCGGGAAGCCGTCGATCCGGGCTGTGAGGTCCCCGTCCGCGACCTGCTTGAGCGCCGTGCCGAGCTTGCCGCTGACGAGCGTGCGCACCCGCTCTTCGGAATCGTGGAAATAGCCCGACAGCGCCAGGTCGATGTCGAGCAGCGCCACCTTGACCAGCGTCGCCACCTGCCGCGCCTGCGCCCGGCGCCACGGCAGCCAGGCCCGCCAGCCGGGCGCGATGATCGCGGTGATCAGCTCGTCGAGCACCAGGCCATAGGCGCCGACATACCACTTGGGCTCGAGCCCGATGCGGGCGTGGACATTGCCGATCCGGACGGCGCGATCATAGAAGCGCTGGTCGACCCCGTCGCGGAACACCGCGGTCCAGTGTTCGGCCTGCATCGCCTTGGCACGGGCCATCTGCTGCGGGTTCTGGAAATGCGCCGACAACTCGCGCCGAGCCGCGATGATGCGGTAGAAGCCGTCGAGTGCACCCTCGAGCCTCCGTTTCAAGGCGCGGCCCACCCCGCCCAGGACGGACGGAGGGACAGCAGCGAGGCCATAGTAGTCGAGACGTTCCTTGAGTTGATCGGACGACATTTGCGCTCTCCATCTTGAGCTGACAGTGCGACCTTTCCACGATTTTGCCGCCGAGCTGATCCCGGCCGGCTCGGATGTCAGGCTGCGCGGCTCAAGGCGGTGAGGGGCGCGACCGCCACCTCCCCGCGCCGGAAGCGTGCAACCTGGGCATTCAGTTCTTCGGCGCCGCGCAGCAATTCGCGCGAGGCGGCGCTGGTTTGTTCGGCCATTGCCGCATTCTGCTGCATCCCGCGATCGAGCAGGTTCATCGCCGCATCGATCTCGCGGATCGCCTTCAGCGTGCCGTCAGAACCCAGCGCGATCCGGTCGACCTGCTGGGCAATGTCCGAGAAACGCGCGACGAGCGAGGCGAGCAGGCTCACCATTTGCTGCACCCGGGTGACGCCGAGCGCGACCTCGTCCTTGGAAGTGGCGACCATCTGCTTGATCGCGCTCGCCGACTGCGCGGATCGCTGGGCGAGTTCGCGGACCTCGTTCGCGACGACCGCAAAGCCCTTGCCCGCCTCCCCGGCGCGCGCGGCCTCGACGCCGGCATTCAGGGCAAGGAGGTTGGTCTGGAAGGCGATCGAATCGATGAACGCAATCATCTCGCCGATCTCGGCCGAGGAGGTCTCGATCCGGTTCATCGCTTCCACCGCGCCGGCAATATCCGCCGCGCCGCCATCGGCATCGGCCTTGGCGCCGAGCGCGGTGCTACGGGTTTCCGCCCAGAGCAGCGCCTGCCCTTCGATCGCACGCAGCAGTTCGCCGGCGGTGCGGGCGACGGTCTCGATCGCGGCGGTCTGCTGTTCGGTCTTGCCGGCAAGATCGCCCGATGCCTCGCGCAGCTCATGCGCGCCGCTCGACACGCGCTCGGCGGTGAGCGCGACGGTGCTGACCAGCTGACCCAATGCGGTGCAGCTATCGTTGAGCAACGTGCGGGCGCGGTCATACTCGCCGGGAAACGGTGTCTCGAGCCGGCTCGACAAGTCGCCCGCAGCCAGGGCGCGCAGCCGCTCGCTCAGTCCGGCGAGGACGAGGCGCTGCTCTGCGGATATGGCTTCGCGTTCGGCATGGCGTTCGGCCTCGCGCGCGATCTCGGCGTCGCGCGCGTTGGAGAGGCCGCGGATCAGGACCTCGAATTGCCGGCACAAGGCGATCAGCACCCCCGCCTCGACCAGCACGATCACGGCATGAAGCACCACGCGCGCAAGATCCGGTCCGTCGGGGAAGACATAGGCAGGGGCTAGGAAGTTGAGAGCGAGGTGATGGAGCGCAGTCACCACCGTGCCGATCACGATCACCCGCCAGTCGGCCAGCGCCGCGAGCACCGCAAGGAAGGCGAAGAACACCATGTGCATGTCCATGATCCACCCGGTGGTGCTTGCCATCGCCAGCATCAGCCCGGCGAGCAAGGGGTAGGTCACGGCAATGACGATGCGCGCGAGGGGATCGCATCGGCGCCGGTAAGCGAACCACGAGGGCGCGGCGACGAGCAGCCCGGCACTCAGCGCGACGAGCGGCGCCCCGCCGACCAGCCCCCAGATCACCAGCAGGCCGCCGATACAGCCGGCCAGCGCACCGACCACCCTGACGCCGCTTTCGCGCAGTTTGCGCATATCATCGATGGCGTTGTCGGTCACGGTGTCCTCCGAGGCTGGCAGGTGGCGGCGCGCGCGCCGATCGGGACAAGTCCAGCGCTGAGCGCGCGCAGCAAGCTGCGGTTATCGGGAAAACGGGCAACGATGCGGTCCCTCGCCGTATCGAGCTCTAGCACGGCGATGCCCTCGCGCTGCGTCCAGCCGATGACCCCCCTGAGGTCGTCCCCCGCAACCGGCACGAGGATCGCGGCCTGCCCGGCGCGAGGCCAGACGGTCGCTGCCGCCAGCGCCAGCACCACGGCAACTGCGTGCAGGGCGACAAGGGCGCGGTCAGGGCACATCGGCTCCCTCGAGTGCGAGGCGCAGCGTCCCAAGCCGGATATCAGCGACGGCCTCCGCAGGGTCCTGCGCAGTCAGAACGACGGCCATCTCCCGCAGCGACTGGGCGAGCCGGTCGATCTGCTGGAGTTGCACCAGGTAGCTGCCCGCCACCGCCGCATCGCTGCACAGCACCATGCCGAACTGCTCGGACTGCTCCGCCAGACTCGCCAGCTGCGCGGCGATCAGGCCAAGCAATGCCGCGGAATGCGGGGCGGGCGTTGCGCCGGACGGAGCGGTCATGATCAGGCCGCCAGCTCGAACGGCTCGTCCGCCATCAGGCGGGCCAGATCGAGCACCATCACCATGTCCTCGCCCAGCGGGGCGATGCCTTCGAGGAAGTGGGTGATGGTCTCGTGCCCCATCGCATCGGGCTGCTGGAGCGTGCCGGTCTCGATCGAGACGATGTCGGCGACGTCGTGGACGATGAGGCCGCGCATCTGGCCCTGATGCTCGATGACGATGATGGGATTGCGGGGGGTCGCTTCGGTCGGGGTCCAGCCAAGCCGCGCGGCAAGGTCGATCACCGGCAGCACCGCGCCGCGCAGGTTGACGACGCCCGCGACATAATCGGGCACGCGCGGCAGGCGGGTGACGGGCGACCAGGCGCGGATCTCGCGCACGGTCATGATGTCGATGCCGAAGCGCTGGTTGGCGATGCCGAAGGTGATCAGTTCGTGGCGCATGAGTTCAGGTTCCCGGCGGGTCAGGTCAATGGATCACGCGGCGCAGCGCGGCGGTGAGCTTGTCGGCGTCGAACGGCTTGACGATCCACCCCGTCGCCCCGGCATTGCGGGCGCGCTGCTTCTTTTCCTCCGAGCTTTCGGTGGTCAGCACCAGGATCGGCCGTTCGGCATGGAGCGCGCTGGTGCGCAGCTTCTCGATCAGGCCGAACCCGTCGAGGCGCGGCATATTGATGTCGGTGATGATCACGTCGACCTCGTTGGAGGCGAGCCATTCGAGCGCTTCCTGCCCGTCCTCGCACTGTTCCACAGCGAAGCCGCGCGAGGTGAGCGCGCCCAGCAGGAGGGCGCGCATCGAGGCACTGTCGTCGACCGTGAGCACACGGATGGGGGCAGGGGTGCTGGCTTGCATGATGGGCTCCGTTTCGATCTAGAATAGCTCGACCGTCCCAAGCGCCGATTGCGGGCGCCCCACTGGTTTTTCCGTAGGGGCGACATCGGAGGGCACGAGCCGGGCGCGAACCTGGCCGCTCGCCGGGCGGAACTGGATACGGCGCGCCTGGGTCCCCTCGAGGTCCTCGAAGACCTTGGGGATGCCCTCGCGCTCGAGGAACTGGCGGGCGAAGACGGCATTGGCGGTGCCGATGGGCGACAGGTCGGGGTTGAGGTTGGCCCCGCCGTAAAGCCGCGCGCGCATCCGGCTCTTGCGCGCGCCGAGCCCGAGCATCTCGTTGATCAGCAGCTCCATGAGGAACAGCCCGTAGTCGCTGTCGAAGGCGCCGGAACGGGCATGGGCAGGCGGTTCGGCGAGGAGGAAGTGGTTCATGCCCCCCACCCGCGCCACGGGATCGAACAGGCAGGTCGCCACGCAACTGCCGAGGATCGTGCTCATCTCGACGCGCGGATCGGCGCTTGCCTTGGCCTCGCCCTGGACGATCGTCATGCGGATCACCTCTAGCGCGCCGGGTGCGGCGGCGTGCAGGGCGATGGGGGACATATCGCTCATGGCACCGCTCCCGCGCCGGCGGGGGCGAAGATGGCGGACGCGATGCGCTCGAGCGGCAGGACCTCGCGTGCCGCGCCCAGCTCGATCGCGGCGCGCGGCATCCCGAAGACGACGCAGCTCGCCTGATCCTGGGCGATGGTGTGCGCGCCGATGCTGGCGAGCTGGACCATGCCCTGCGCCCCGTCCTGCCCCATGCCGGTCAGCAGCACGCCCAGCCCCCGCTCCCCGCGCGCTGGCCCCAGCGTGCTTGCGAGCGAGGCGAACAGCCGGTCGACGCTCGGCCGGTGCCCGGCGACAGGCTCGCCCTCGCGCAGCACGCAGCGCATCCCGCGCGCGCCCGCCGATGCGACCTGGAGATGGCGTTCGTTGTCCGGGGCAAGCAGGACCATGCCGCGCTCGAGCGGCATATCGCTTTCGGCGAGCATCACCTTCGGACGCACCGCGCGGTCGAAGGACTGGGCGATCGCGCCTGCGAAGCAGCCGTTGATGTGCTGGACGATCAGGGTCGGCGGGCAGTCTGCGGGAAACCCGGCGAGCACGGTGTGGAGCGCCTCGACCCCGCCGGTCGAGGCCCCGATCACGATCACCTCGGGCCGTCCCTTATCCCCGGCATGGGCGCTGCCGCTGGTGAGACCGGAGGCCGCCGGAGGGGCGGGGGACGCGGAGGCTGGCGGCGTGCGGGCGGCGACCGGCACGAAGCGCACCCGCGCGGCTTCGCGCACCATGGCGACGAGCGCGCCGTCGTCGGCCTCGGACGGGTTCATCTTGAGCTGCGACTTGGGGATGCACCCGATCGCGCCGAGCTGTAGCCCGCGCGCCGTGGCGCTCGCGCCGGCCTCGGTCGCGCCGGAGACGAGGATCACCGGGGTGGGGCGCAGTTCCATGATCTTCTGGAGGAAGGACAGCCCGTCCATCCCCGGCATCTCGATGTCGAGCGTCACCACGTCCGGGTCGAGCGCCTTGATCAGTTGCCGCGCCTCGGCGGCGTTGGCGGCGGTGCCGGCGATGGTGATGTCGGCCTCGCGTTCGAGCCGGTGCTGAAGCAGCGCGCGCATCAGCGGGCTGTCGTCGACGATCAGGACCCGGATGCTCATGCCGCCATGCTCCGCCGGTAGATCGTGGGGCCGACCGGATCGAGCAGCGCGGTGGCCGGACCGCTGACCCGCTCGGAATGGCCGATATAGAGGAAGCCCCCGGGAACCAGCTGGCGGGCGAAGCGCTCGACCAGCCGTTCCTTGGTGGGGGTGTCGAAATAGATCATCACGTTGCGGCAGAAGATCACGTCGAAGGGCCGCTGCATCGGCCAGTCGGCCATCAGGTTGAGCACGCGGAAGCGGACTAGCGCCTGCAGCGCAGGGGCGATCGCGAGCCGCGGCTCGCCGCCCGGGCCGTTCGCAGCCACGCACCACAGCCGCCGCAGCGTCTCGGGCAGGGCATCGAGGCTCCCGGCCGGATAGCTCGCCTCCCGCGCGCCGGCGAGGGCATTGACCGAAATGTCGCTGGCAAGCGCCAGCAGCTTGCTGCGCGCGATCCTGAGGCCTTCGTCGAGCGATGGGCCGAGCAGCACCATCAACAGGGTCCAGATCTCCTCGCCGGTCGAACAGCCCGCCGACCAGATCCGCACCGGCGCATCGGCCAGCGCGCGGCGGACCAGATCGGGCCGCACCACGGCTTCAAAATGCTCGAAGTGATGCGGCTCGCGGTGGAAATAGGTGTGGTTCGTGGTGAGCGCGGCGATCACCTCGGTGAGGGTCTGCCGATCGCCCGCAAGCGCGTCGAGGAACGCGCCGAAGCTCGTCAGCCCGCTGCGCCGCACCAGCGGGGCGAGGCGCGAATAGGCCAGCATCTTTTTGCGCTCGGACAGCACGATGCCGCATTCGGCATGGATCAGCGCCGCGATGCGGCGGAAATCGGCGTCGCTGTAGATCGCCGGGCTCACCCCGGGGACCGTGCTTGCACCAGACGCTTCGGCGAAGACCCCGTCCATCGTCACGCCGCGACCGGCAGCACCGCACCGGCGGCGCGGCGCGCGGCGGTGCTGGCGATGAAGTCGACGTCGACGATCAGAGCGACCTTGCCGTTGCCGAGGATCGTCGCCCCGGCGACCGAGTCGATCTGGCGGTAGTGCGCATCAAGCGCCTTGATGACGAACTGGCGCTGGTCGGTGATGGCATCGACCAGCAGCGCGGCGCGGCCGTGGCCTTCGGTCTCGACCAGGACCAGCACGCCCTCGCACGGATCGGCGGCAGCGCCCTCGGCGCCGGTCAGCACCCCCAGCGGCACGATCGGCACGAAGCTGCCGCGCGCGTTCAGGACCTGCGCGGCGGTGCCCATGCCCTTGACGTCCGCCGGGGTGGGCCGGAGGCTCTCGATGACGTGGGTGAGCGGGATGACCAGCGACTGGTCGCCGACCTGCACGATCATCCCGTCGGAAATCGCCAGGGTCAACGGCAGGGCGAGGCTGAAGGTCGTGCCCTTGCCGGGGGCGCTCTCGATGGTGATCCGCCCGCCCAAGTCCTTCACGTTCTGCTTGACGACATCCATGCCGACCCCGCGGCCCGAAATGTTCGAAACCTGCGCGGCGGTCGAGAACCCGGGCGCGAAGATCAGCTGGTGGATGTCCTCGTCGGAAAGCTGCTCTTCGGGTGCGACCAGTCCTTGGGAAATCGCCTTCGCCAGCACCCGCTCGCGGTCGATCCCGCGTCCATCGTCGGCGATGCGGATGATGATGCGGCCCGCTTTCTGCTCGGCCGAGAGTGTGAGCGTGCCTTCGGGGTCCTTGCCCGCCGCGCGGCGCTCCTCGGGCGGCTCGATCCCGTGGTCGACGGCGTTGCGGATGAGGTGGGTCATCGGCTCGGACAGGCGCTCGATCACGGTCTTGTCGAGCTCGGTCGTCTCGCCCGCGACCTCGAGCTTGACGTGCTTGCCGGTCGAGGCTCCGAGCTCGCGCAGCAGGCGCGGCACACGCCCGAACACCGAGCTGATCGGCTGGGCGCGGAAGGCCATGGCGTGCTCCTGGATGTCGCGCACCAGTCCGTCGATCAGGGCCAGTTCCTCGATATGCGCGAGATTCTCGTTGGTGAGGCGCTGGGCGAGCATCGCCTGGGCGATCACCAGCTCGCCGACGCCGTCGATCAGCATATCGAGCTTGCGCAAGTCGATGCGGACCGACTGGTTGGCCGGCGCATGAGTCGCCGTGCCGGCCGCTGCGGCAGCGACCGGAGGCGCGCTCGCGGCGGCATCGCCGGGGGTCGGGTGGAGGGGCGTCGGCGCACCGCGCGGGGCAAGCGCAGGTTCCCCGCCGGCCGCTGTCGCGGGGCGCGGGGGAGCGGCGGGGGCGGCGATGCGCGGCGGCGGCATCGTGCCGTCCGGCCCGAAGGCGAGCGAGACCTCGTCGCCGACAAAATCGAAGATTTCCGCAACGCTCTCGCGGCTCACGCGGCCGGGCACCCGGAAGGTCCAGCCGAGATAGCCTTGTTCGACCATCAGCCGCTCGAAGGTGGGGACAGCGGCGATGTCGCAGGCCTCGCAGGTTCCGCCGAGATCGGTCAACTCGCGCAGCCACAGCAGCGGCTCGCTGCCCTTGGTCATGGCGCCCGCATGGGGGCGAATATGGACGAGCCAGCCGTCATCCTCCCCTTCGCCGGGAACGGAAGGGGCAGGTGCTGCGAGTTCGTCGAGCAGCGCGTCGAGATCGTCGAAGGCGGGTGACGGGGCGGCCTCTGGCGCAGCCGTGCTCGCGCCCCCGCCGTTCTCGGCCAGCGCCGCCTCGAGCCGGGCGAGCAGCTCCGCGTCCTCGGGCGGGGTGCCGCCACTGCGCGCGGCCTCGACATGGTCGCGCAGGCAATCGAGCGCGCTCAGCAGCAGGTCGACCAGCGCCGGCTCCAGCGGCACCTTGCCCTCCCGCACGTCGGCGAGCAGGGTCTCGAAGCCGTGGGTGAAAGCCTGGAGCGGCAGGTAGCCGAATGCGCCCGCGCCGCCCTTGACCGAATGCACCCCGCGGAAGATCGCGTTGATGGTTTCTGCGTCGTGGGTTCCTTCACGGCAGGCCGCGAGACCCGTCTCGGCGGCTTCGAGGGCTTCCTCGCATTCGACGAAGAAAATTTGTTGGATGTCGTCCTCGGTCATGCCGCGAGGCCCCCTTCCATGATGATATGTTCAAGCCCGGTCAGCGCGAGCGCCGCGCAGAACGCGTCGCTGGGGTGGTGGACCGCGATGCCGCCTTCGCTTCTTGCCGCCGAAACAAGCAGTTGCAGCATGGCCTGACCGATTTTCGCGACCCGCCCCGCGTCGATCGCGAGCGGTGCCGCGCCGAGGCTCTCGGCGATTTCCGGGTAGAGCGCGGCGGCGGCGGCGCGGTCGCAGATGGGGGGCAGAGCGATCATCTTGGGCCACCTCATGTCCGTTTGCGGGGGGTCTGACGGGGGTCTAGCGGGGGTCTGGGCGGGGTCTGGGCGGGGGCAGGACGGGGCCAAACGGGGGCTGGCCCCCCGCTGGCGCGGGCTAGAATTCGCTCCAGTCGTCCTCGTCGGGCAGGGCCGAAAGCGCCGGCGATGGGGCAGGCGGCGCTGCGGCAACAGTCGCGGGTGCGACCTTGCGCGCGAGGTTGCCCGTGACCGTTTGCGGCGGGAGCGGCGGGAGCGGCGGGGGCGGTGCGGGCACGGCCCTGCGC
>NZ_JAPFGY010000034.1 GCF_026586795.1 Erythrobacter sp. WG | reverse complement strand
CGCCGGGTGCGGCGCCGCCGGCGAGCGGCCCGGTCGTCCAGCCGCTGCCGGGCGTGGCGGTCGACCCCGCGACGCTCCCCCCGCTGCCGAGCATCAGCCGCGAGGACCTCGCCCGGCTGCCGAGCCTCGAGCAGCTCGAGAACATGTCGACCGACGAGCTCGACGCGCTGCTCGGGCTCAAGCCCAAGAGCGACATCCCCCCGGGCGCCCAGCGCGCGCTGACGCGGGTCGGCGTGCTGGCGGCGGACGAGGGCGGGCTGCCGCCGGTGGCGCTTGCCAACCAGTCGGACAAGCTGGTGCGTGCGGTGCTGAACGGCACGCAAAACCAGATGGTCTCGCGCTGGGGCCACATCCTGCTCCGCCGTGCGCTCGCCAGCCGCATGGCCGCGCCGCTCGGTATGGACCCGATCGAGTTCGCCGCCTTGCGGGCGGGCGTGCTCAACCGCATCGGCGAATTCGCGCTCGCCCGAGCGGTGGTGCAGGATGTCGATACCGCCAACTGGTCGCCCGCGCTGACGCAGGAGGCGCTCACCGCCTATCTGGCGAGCGGCGACATCACCGGGGCGTGCCCCGCGGTGCGGCTCCAGGGCTCGCAGCGCGAGGATGGCGAGTGGCAGATGTGGCAGGCGATCTGCAACGCCTATGCGGGCGAGGCGGCGCTGGCGGCGACGCAGCTCGACCGGGCGCTGTTCCGCGGAGTGGCGCCGCGCATCGACGTGCTGCTCGCGCGCCGCTTTGCAGGGGCGGCGGGGCGCGGCAATCGCGGCGTGCAGATCGAGTGGCAGGGGGTCGATGATCTCAACCCCTGGCGCTTCGGCCTTGCCAATGCGGTCGGCGAGCCGGTGCCCGGCGACTTGCTCGATGCGGCGCTCACAGCGCGCGGCGGGGCTTACTACGCCCGCGCCGGTGCGCTGCTGCCGATGCTTCCCGCAGCCCAGCGCGCGGGCTTTGCCGGGCGCGCGGCACGCGAGGGCATCCTCTCCGCGACCGCGATGGTCGACCTCTATTCGGAGATCTTCGCCGATCCGGCCGCGAGCGGCGACCCGCAGACCCACGCGGCAACCCTGCGCGAAGCCTATCTTGCCGCCGATCCCGCCGCGCGCATCGCGGCGATGCAGCGCCTGTGGGGCGCGGGCGACAAGCTGGGCGGCGGGGACGGGTATGGCGCGCGGGTGCTGACCGCCTATGCCGCGGCGCGCATTCCCGTGAATGCGGCGCACGCGGGCGAGGCGGGCGAGCTTGTCGCCGCGATGCTTGCTGCCGGGCTCGACAACAACGCGGTGCGCTGGGGCCGGGTGGTCGACGAGGGCTCGCTTGCCTGGGCGCTGATCGCGCTCGCCGCTCCAGGCGGCGAGGGCGTGGGGCAAGGCGCGGTCGAAAGCTTCGTCGGCAACGACAACAGCGCGGGCCAGCGCAAATCCGCCTTTCTCGTCGCCGGGCTCGCAGGGCTCGGCCGGCTGAGCGAGAGCGACGCGAGTTCGGTGGGCGGCGACCTCGGGGTCGATCTTGCCCGGCAGACCCGCTGGACCCGCGCCATTTCCGGCGCCGCCAATGTCGGCAACCCGACGCTGGTGGTGTTGCTCGCGGGCCTCGGGATGCAGGGCGCGAGCTGGGAGCAGATGACCCCGCTGCATCTCTACCACATCACCGCCGCGCTGACCCGCGTGGGGCTCGAGGCCGAGGCCCGGATGATCGCCGCCGAGGCTGTGGCGCGGGGCTGATGTCCGCGGCGACCGAGGCGTTCCTCGCCATGCTCGCCGCCGAGCGCGGGGCGGCTGCCAACACGCTCGCCGCCTACGCCCGCGACCTTCGGCAGGCCGAGGAGGCGATCGGCGACCTTGCGGCGGCGGATCGCAATGCGGTCGGCAGCCTCGCGGGGGAATGGGCGCGCCTTGCGCCTGCCAGCGTTGCGCGCAAGGCTTCGGCATTGCGGCAGTTCTTCGGCTTCGCGATCGACGAGGGCTGGCGGCGCGACGATCCCTCGGGCGCGTTGCCGCAGCCGCGCCTGCGCCGGCCGCTGCCCAAGGTGATGGGCCACGATGAGATCGCTGCGCTGTTCGCGCGCGCCGAGATGGAGGCGGCGGGCGAGGACCCCAAGGCGGTGCGCCTGCTGGCGCTGATCGAGCTGCTCTACGGATCGGGCCTGCGCGCGAGCGAGCTCGTCGGCCTGCCGCTCCACGCCGTGCCGCGCGACGCGCCGTTCCTGACGGTGACGGGCAAGGGCGGCGCCTCGCGGCTGGTGCCGGTCGGCAGCCGCGCGCTCGACGCAGTGGGGCGGTGGCTGACGCTCCGCCCGCAGGTCCCTTTCTCGCGCTACCTGTTCCCTGGCAAGCCGGGCGAGCACCTCACCCGCGTGCGCCTGTTCCAGCTGCTGAAGGCGCTGGCGGCGCGCGCCGGGCTCGATCCTGCCGCGATAAGCCCGCACGTGCTGCGCCACGCCTTCGCAACGCATCTGCTGGAGGGCGGGGCGGACCTGCGCGTGCTGCAGACCCTGCTCGGCCATGCCGACATCGCCACCACCCAGATCTACACCCATGTCGAGCCCGCGAGGCTTGTCGCGCTGGTCAATTCCCGCCACCCGCTTGCAAGCCGGCCCGCATCCGACTAGCGCCCTTGCGATGATTTCCTACCTCGATTTCGAGAAGCCCGTCGCCGCGCTCGAGGAGCGCATCGCGCAGCTCAGGAGTGTCAACGCCCTGCACGACGTCGACGTCGCCGGAGAGATCGGGCGGCTCGAGGCGAAGAGCGCGGACCTCATCGCCAGCACCTATGCCTCGCTGACGCCGTGGCAGAAGACCCAGGTCGCGCGGCACCCCCAGCGCCCGCATTTCCGCGACTATGTGGCGCAGGCCTTCACCGACTTCATGCCGCTGGGTGGCGACCGCCTCTATGGCGACGACCTCGCGATCATGGGCGGCTTCGCGCGGCTTGGCGGGCGGCGGGTGATGCTGATCGGCCACGAGAAGGGCAACGACACCAAGAGCCGGATCGCCCACAATTTCGGCATGGGCAAGCCCGAGGGCTATCGCAAGGCGATCCGCCTGATGCAGATGGCGAGCCGATTCGGCCTCCCGGTGGTGACGCTGGTCGACACCTCGGGCGCCTTCCCCGGGATCGAGGCCGAGGAGCGCGGCCAGGCCGAGGCGATCGCGCGGGCGACCGAGGCCTGCCTTGCGCTCGAGGTGCCGATGGTCGCCGCGATCGTCGGCGAGGGCGGATCGGGCGGCGCGGTGGCGCTCGCCTCCGCCAACCGGGTTCTGATGCTGGAACACGCCGTCTATTCGGTCATCAGCCCCGAAGGCTGCGCCTCGATCCTGTGGCGCACCTCGGAAAAGGCGCCCGATGCGGCGCAGGCGATGAAGGTGACGGCGCAGGACCTGAAGCGTCTCGGCGTCATCGACCGCATCGTGAAGGAGCCGGTCGGCGGCGCGCATCGCGATCCGGCGGCGGCGGCGCGGATGCTCGCGGTTGCGCTGGCCGAGGAGCTCGATACGCTGGCGACGGGCTCGGCCGAACAACTGATCGCCGCGCGCGAACAACGCTTCCTCGCCATCGGCGGCTGACCGGCCATCCCAAGTTAAGGTCCGATCAGGCAGGCCCTTGCTCAGATCAAAGATCCCGATAGGGTTTGTGCCTAAGGACGGGACGAGCAGCAAAAGGGACTGAAGATGGCTCGCAACAAACGCAGGGCGCTCGCCTTCGGCATCGCGGCGGTGGCAGTCGCCGGGTGCGTGACGGCCGAGGCCCAGGCGCCGCAGACCGCCGGGCGGATCACGCCGCAGGAGGCGCAGCAGGGCGCGCAGTATCATCCGCAATTCCTCGCCGAGTTCGGCGGCGCGATGTCGGGTCCGCAGGCCGCCTATGTCGAACAGGTCGGCAAGAACATCGCGGTGCAATCCGGCCTCGGCAATGCGCGCGACGCCTTCACCGTCAGCCTCCTCAATTCGCCGGTGAACAACGCCTTCGCGGTGCCCGGCGGCTATATCTACACCACCCGCCAGCTCGTCTCGCTCATGAACAGCGAAGCCGAGCTTGCCGCGGTGCTGGGCCACGAGGTCGGCCATGTTGCCGCGCGCCATTCGCAGCGGCGCCAGCAGGCGGCGACGCGCAATTCGATCCTCGGCGTGCTGGGCGCCATCGGTTCCTCGATCCTGTTAGGAGATTCGCAGATCGGGCAGACGGTTTCGCGCGGTTTGCTGGAGGGCTCGCAGCTTCTGACGCTGCGGTTCTCGCGTCAGCAGGAATTGCAGGCGGACGATCTGGGCATCCAGTATCTCGCCCGCGCCGGCTATGACCGGCGGGCGATGGGCACGGTGCTGGCGAGCCTCGCGGCGCAGAACGCGCTCGACGCGCGGCTCACCGGGCAGAATGCGAGCGTCCCGGCCTGGGCCTCGACCCACCCCGACCCGGCGAGCCGCGTGCAGAGCGCGCTGCAAAAAGCGGGCAACGGCGGCGGCGTCACCAACCGCGACACCTTCCTCACCCGGATCGACGGGCTGCTTTATGGCGACGATCCGCAGCAGGGGGTGATCGAGGGCAGCACCTTCATCCACCCGGCCCTGCGCTTCGCCTTCACCGCGCCGCAGGGCTACTACATGACGAACGGGACGCGTGCGGTGAGCATCCAGGGGCAGGGCGGCGGCCAGGCGCAGCTGACGACGGCGGCCTACAGCGGCAACCTCGAGACCTATGTGCGCCAGCAGTTTCAGGCACTTGGCGGGCAGAACAGCCAGCTAGCGCCCACCGCTCTCCAACGCACCACGATCAACGGCCTGCAGGCCGTCTACGGGACCGCGCGGGTGAACAGCGGCAACCAGCAGGTCGATGTCGTGGTGGTGGGCTATGAGTTCGCCCGCGACCAGGCCTTCCACTTCGCCGCGATCGCGCCGGCGGGCCGGGCGGGCACCTTCGACGGGATGTTCCGTTCGATGCGGCGGATCACCCCGTCCGAGGCCGGTTCGGTGGTGCCGAGAAAGCTCCAGGTGGTCACCGTGGCGCGCGGCGACACGGTGGCGAGCCTTGCGCGGCGCATGGCTTTCGACAGCGCGCAGGAGGATCGCTTCCGGGTGCTGAACGCGCTCGGTAGCCGCGAAGAGGTGACGCCCGGCCAGAAGGTCAAGCTGGTGGTGCGTGCTGCGCGTTGATGGCCCGCGCGGCGTTGCCGCAGCGGGCCTGCGCGGCCTAGGCGCCTGACACGCCCGGGGTCATCTTGCTGTCGATATTGCTGAAGGTGCCTGAGAGTGTCGTGCCGAGCGCGCTCATCGCCGTGATCGCGGCGACGGCGATGAGGGCGGCGATCAGGCCGTATTCGATCGCGGTGGCTCCCTCCTGATCGTGCCAGAGAGCAGTGGTGAGCATCATGGTGGTTCTCCGCAAGGAAGCGTGTCACGTGAGGTCGGCCGTCGATCGGTCGCTCAAATGCGGAGATTACGTCGGATATGGTAAGGATTGGTCGATCCGGTCATCCGTGATCGCCCCGGGTTGCGCGCCGCGCGCGCATCGCTCAAAACGAAACGGCGAGGATCGCTCCCCGCCGTCCGAATGATGATGTCTTGAAGGATGGTGATGCTCAGGCGGTGACGCCGGGCTGCATCTTGGTGCGAACGTTGCTGAACGTACCGCTCACCGTGGTGCCAAGGTTGCTCATGGCGGTGATGGCGGCAACCGCGATGAGCGCGGCGATGAGGCCGTACTCGATGGCGGTGGCGCCCTGCTCGTCAATCGCGAGTTTCTTGATCAAGGTCATGTCTGGTCTCCGACTTGCTTGTGGATCAGTCGTGTCCCCCCAGACGGCCGTCGGGTTGCCCCTCGTGCCACTGGCTGATCCGCCTTGTCGTGCGACACCCTTGCATTTCCGGTGCCGACCAGTTTCTCCGTCTGTTTTAAAGCGGTCTTGTTCGGGACATGATCCTGGAAGAAAAACGGCGGGGATTTGTGGTCCCCGCCGCAATTCTCATAGCTGATCGCGTGATTACGCGGTCACGCCCGGGGTCATCTTGGTGTTCACGTTGCTGAAGGTACCCGAGAGGGTGGTGCCCAGCGTGCTCATGGCGGTGATCGCGGCGACGGCGATCAGAGCGGCGATAAGGCCGTATTCGATGGCGGTGGCGCCCTGTTCGTCACGGACGAGGTTCTTGAAGAAAGTCATGTCTGGTCTCCTGTTGGTCTTCGATACCCGAGGCCCCCCTGTGTCACGGTGGGCTGTAGTGGTCTCTAGATCAGCACCTATTGAGAAATTCCTAATCCGGATCGGAGATTTTCAGGCCCCGCTCATGGCACTGACACTTCGGTTTGTTACCATGTTCCACATCGCGATCGTCGTATCCGCCACGTTCTGTACAGAA
Organism: Erythrobacter sp. WG; assembly: GCF_026586795.1. Lineage (GTDB taxonomy): Bacteria > Pseudomonadota > Alphaproteobacteria > Sphingomonadales > Sphingomonadaceae > Erythrobacter. The sequence continues at coordinate 27,100 of NZ_JAPFGY010000034.1, read as the reverse complement.
GCGATGATGGCGATCGCGATGAGGGCAAGGATCAGACCGTACTCGATGGCGGTCGCACCCGACGTGTCGTCCACGAGATCTTTCGCGATATTCGACAACACCGGGATCGCCCCTATCTTTTCGGTTTGACGCGCATAGAATCCGTTAGGCCGGTTAAGAATTCGTTGACGAGCGCGGCAAGCTTGGAAAGAAATCCGACATGACATCGGCATGGATACCCGTCGTCGCCGGAGCGCTGCACCGTGGCGACGGGTGCTGGCTGATGCATCGCCGGCCCGAGGGTAAGGCCCATGCGGGCCTCTGGGAGTTCCCCGGCGGCAAGGTGGAACCCACGGAAATGCCTGTGGAATCTCTTATCCGCGAGCTGCAGGAGGAGCTCGGCATCCGGTGCCGGGCCGACCATTGCACGCCCGCCGGATTTGCGGAAGGTCCGGCTGGCGCGCAGGGTCAGCGACTTGTCATCCTGCTTTACACGCTCGCAGCCTGGGAGGGCGAACCACAGGCGCTCGAGGGCGGGGCGGTGGGCTGGTTCACTCCGGCCGAGGCGCTCGCCTTGCCGCGACCGCCGCTCGACGTCGCCCTGTCGGAAAGGCTGTTCCAAAATCGCTGACAGCGCGCGAAAGGGCCTTGCCAAGCCGGAACGCCCCCCCTATTGGGCGCCCCTCAGCGCGCACCCGTAGCTCAGCTGGATAGAGCACCAGACTACGAATCTGGGGGTCAGAGGTTCGAATCCTTTCGGGTGCGCCAACAACGCCCGCTCCTCGTAACGAGGGGCGGGCGTTGTCGGTTCTGGCACACTGATTCGCGCCGGCTCAATCCCCGACGCTGTCCTCGAGTGCGTGCATATCCTCGTCGGACAGGCCGAAATGATGGCCCGCCTCGTGGATGACCACATGGCGGATCAACGCCGCGAAGCCGACGCCGGTCTCCTCCATCTCGGCGAGCAGCGGCTGGCGGAACAGGGTGATGACCGGCGGCAGGCCGTCGCTGTCCCATTGGCTGCGCTCGGTGAGCGCCACGCCCTCGTAGAGCCCGGTCAGCTCCCACGGGTCCGCGATGCCGAGCGAGTCCAGCTGCTCGCCGGTGGCAAATTCCTCGACGCGCAGCACCACGCCGGCCAGCTCGCGGCGGAACACCTCGGGAAGCCGGGCGATCACGCCCAGCGCCTCGGCCTCGAAGTCGCCTGTCGTCGGTTCGCGCAAGTGCCTCGTGCTCCCTTGTTCGCCGGCGGGGGATGAATTGCCGGCCCGCGCCACTACCTTGGGCCAAGATGGGGAGAGCATCCTTCCCGCGCAACGCGCGTATCTTTAGGGAACGTGCAACGGCCAGGGTGGTTGACGTCACTCGGGAACGACACGCGAAAACAACCGGGGGGCACCGAGCGTGCCGAAGAGGGAAGAAAGACAAGGGACCATGAATTACATCGCCGCTCACGATCACGACGAGGCCTTCGATCCGGAAAACCCGCTCGGCAAGCCCGAGGTGCCGGAGGAGGTGCAGGAGGCGATCCGCACGCTGATTCGCTTCGCCGGCGACGATCCGGCCCGCGAAGGCCTGCTCGACACGCCCAAGCGCGTGGGGCGCGCGTGGCTCGAATATTGCCAGGGCTACAAGGAAGACCCGGCCATCCATCTCACCCGCCAGTTCACCGAAGTGGGCGGCTATGACGAGATCGTGCTTCTGAAGGACATTCCGTTCCAGTCGCATTGCGAACACCACATGGCACCGATCACCGGCAAGGCCGCGATCGCCTACCTGCCGCGCAACAAGGTGGTGGGCATTTCCAAGCTCGCCCGCGTGCTGCACGGCTATGCCAACCGGTTGCAGATCCAGGAGCGTCTCACGGCAGAGGTGGCGCAGTGCATCTGGGATCACCTCGATCCGCACGGTGTCGCGGTCGTGATCGAGGCCGAGCACGGTTGCATGACCGGACGCGGCGTCAAGACCCACGGTGTGGGCATGGTGACCAGCCGCATCCTCGGCTGCTTCCTCGAGGATCATCGCAGCCGCAAGGAGGTCATGAGCCTGATGGGCTATTGATCTGCGAATACACGAATATTCGAGAATTGAAAAATTGTCTTGCATGTGTTAAAAAGGCATCATCTGGCCTTGGAGAAATCGATTCGCGCTGTTATCGACGGTGTGGGATTGGTCGCATGGGTCGGGACACAAGCAGGAGAATCGATGATGAAGAAGTTCGTGCTTGCAGGCTTGGCGTTTGGCGCCGGGCTCGCTTCGCCCGCGCTTGCTCTTGAACATGAAGTGGTGATCGACCACGCCGCCGGCCCGATCGCGGCCGATTATCGCGGTGCGATCAAGGTGGAGACGAAGCAGGTCGGCGCCGCCGGCGTCGCCGGTCGCCCGAGCACGCTGCGTTGCCAGTGGACCGCCTCGCTCGATGTCGAGCGGGTCGCCAAGGTCGGCACGGTGCTGAACTCGCGCCGCACCCTGTCGAGTGACGATGTCGCCGGCGGTTCGCGTCCGGGCTGGTGCCCGACCGCGCCCGAAGCGCTCGACAACCTCGTCGATGCACGCAGCGACAAGGTGCGCGCGGCGCTGATGGCACTGGTCGAGAAGGATCGCGCGGCGCTCGTCGCCGAGGCCGACACCGCCACCAACCGCGGCTGATCGCGCGCGGATTGCGAAATGCGGGGCGCTGCCGCAGGGCGGCGCCCCTTTTTCGTGCTTGCGATCGGGTGCGGAAACGATAGCCTCCCTATCGGGATCGACAGGAAATCGACCGAAGGAGCTGCCCCTATGCTGCGCACAACTGCCCCACGCCTGCTCACCGCCGCCGCCCTTGCAGGTGTGCTGTCTGCGGCCTCTGCTGGCCTGGCCGACCGGGCCGTAGCTCAGGGCCAGGCCAAGCCGAGCGCGGCGGCGCTGGCGAAGGTCACCGAACGTCAGGAGAATTTCAAGGCGATCGGCGGCGCCTTCAAGGCGGTGCGCGGCGAGCTCGAGAAAGATAGTCCCGATTACGCGCTGATCGCCGCCAAGGCCGGGGACATCAATGCGCGCGCGCGCAGGGTCGGCGGGCTGTTCCCCGCTGGCACCAGCACCGCCAGCGGCATCAAGACCGAAGCGCTCCCGGCGATCTGGAGCAAGCCCGATGCCTTCAAGGCGGCCGCGCAGAAGCTGGTCGACGAGAGCGGCAAGCTCAAGACCGCCGCGGCCACGCGCAACAAGCAGGCGGTGGCGGCGCAGGCGATGGCGTTGGGCGGCGCGTGCAAGGGCTGCCACGACCAGTTCCGGCTTCCGGCGAAGTAGGGTGAGCGAAGTTCCGGCGCCGCGCGCGCCGCTGCCGCCCGACGTGCGCGTCTGGGACCCGCTGCTGCGGCTCACCCACTGGAGCTTTCCGCTGCTGATCCCGGCGCTATGGTGGACGGCGGAGAACAGCAAGTGGGCGCTGCACAAGCAGCTCGGTCTGGTGCTGCTGGGCCTGCTCGCGTTCCGCATCTTGTGGGGCTTTCTCGGGCCCGAGACGGCGCGCTTTGCGCAGTTCGTGAAAGGGCCGCGCGCGGTGCTCGCCTATCTGCGCGGGGGTGCGGACAAGGCGAGCATCGGGCACTCGCCGCTCGGCGGGTGGAGCACGCTCGCCTTGCTGGGCGCGCTGCTGCTGCAGGTCAGCCTCGGGCTGTTCGCGGGCGATCCCTTCGACGGGGCGACGGGCCCGCTCAATGCGCTCGTCGGCGTGACGATGGCGGACAGGCTGACCGAGCTGCACGAGACGTGGTTCTGGGCGATCGTGGCTTTGATCGCGCTGCACCTCGCCGCGATCACCTTCTACGCGGTGCGGGGCGATGATCTCCTGAGCCCGATGGTGGGAGGCGCCCGCCCGCCGATGCCTGGGGTGGCGGGGATCGGCCCGGTGCCGTGGGGGAGGGGGCTGCTCGCCTGCGGCCTTGCAGCCGGATTGGCCTATTGGCTTTCGCAGGGCGCACCGCCCCTGACGTGATGGTGATCCTCCCCGCCGCCCGCGCGTCGGGGAGGACCGATCCGATCAGAGCTGGCCGAGCAGGTGATCCGCGCTCGAGACGCGGAAGTCGCCCGGCTCCTCGACGTTGAGCTGTTCGACCACGCCGTCGTTGATCACCATCGAGAAGCGCTGGCCGCGGGTGCCCATGCCGAAGCCCGAGCCGTCCATCGTGAGGCCCACCGCCTTGACGAAATCGGCATTGCCGTCGGCGAGCATGGTGATGTCGTCCGACCCTTGCGCCTTGTTCCAGGCGCCCATCACGAAGGCATCGTTGACGGCGGTGCCGACGATCTCGTCGATGCCCTTGGCCTTCAGATCTTCGGCCTTCTCGACGAAGCCGGGGAGGTGCTTGGCCGAGCAGGTCGGGGTGAAGGCGCCGGGGACCGAGAACAGCGCGACCTTTTTGCCTGCGAAGTATTCGGAGGACTTGACCGCCTGCGGGCCCTCGGCGGTTGCCTTGATCAGGGTGACTTCGGGGATCTTGTCGCCAACGGAAATGGTCATGAGATGTGCGTCCTTCTGCGTGGAACTTGATGCGCGCCTCTATAGCGCCTTGCGACGGGCGGGCAACGATTACACATATAAAGATAAGTTTATATTGCCCCGGCGCGGATGTGCCGCTAGGGGCAGGCGCACGAGGCGGGCGCAGGTCGCTCGCCGGACCGGATTTGTCCCCAGGAGACACGCACATGGCCACTCTCGCTGCCACCCCGACCACCGAATACGTCATCAAGGACATCGCGCTCGCCCAGTTCGGCCGCGACGAGATCATGATCGCCGAGACCGAGATGCCCGGCCTGATGGCGCTGCGCGAGGAATATGGCGCCTCGCAGCCGCTGAAGGGCGCGCGCATCACCGGCTCGCTCCACATGACGATCCAGACCGCGGTGCTGATCGAGACCCTTGTGGCGCTGGGCGCGGAAGTGCGCTGGGCGACCTGCAACATCTTCTCGACGCAGGACCACGCCGCCGCCGCGATCGCCGCGCGCGGCATTCCGGTGTTCGCGATCAAGGGCGAGACGCTGGCCGATTACTGGGACTACGTCGGCCGCATCTTCGACTGGTCGTCGGAAGCCGATCCGGACCTCACCGCCAACATGATCCTCGACGATGGCGGCGATGCCACCATGTTCGCGCTCTGGGGCGCGCGCCTTGAGGCGGGCGAGGAGATGGGTGAGCCGACCAACGCCGAGGAAATCGAATTCCAGCGCGCGCTCAAGGCCTTCATCGCCGCAAAGCCCGGCTACCTCACCAAGACGGTGAAGGCGATCAAGGGCGTCTCGGAAGAGACCACCACGGGCGTGATGCGCCTCTACCAGATCGCCAAGCAGGGCAAGCTCCCCTTCCCGGCGATTAACGTGAACGACAGCGTGACCAAGTCGAAGTTCGACAACCTCTACGGCTGCAAGGAATCGCTGGTCGACGCGATCCGCCGCGCGACCGACGTGATGCTGGCCGGCAAGGTCGCCTGCGTCGCCGGTTACGGTGACGTTGGCAAGGGCTCGGCGGCTTCGCTGCGCGACGGCGGCGCCCGCGTGATGGTGACCGAGATCGATCCGATCTGCGCGCTGCAGGCGGCGATGGACGGCTTCGAGGTCGTCACCATGGAAGAGGCCGTGAAACGCGCCGACATCTTCGTCACCGCGACCGGCAACGAGGACGTCATCACCGCCGACCACATGATGGCGATGAAGCCGATGGCGATCGTGTGCAATATCGGCCACTTCGACAGCGAGATCCAGATCGCCGCGCTTTCCAACTACGAGTGGAAGGAAATCAAGGAAGGCACCGACCTCGTCACCTTCCCCGACGGCAAGTCGATCATCATTCTCGCCAAGGGCCGCCTCGTGAACCTCGGCTGCGCCACCGGCCACCCGAGCTTCGTGATGAGCGCGAGCTTCACCAACCAGACGCTGGCTCAGATCGAGCTGTTCACCAAGGCGGACGAATACGAGAATGACGTCTACGTCCTGCCCAAGCATCTCGACGAGAAGGTCGCTGCGCTGCACCTCGCCAAGCTTGGTGTGCAGCTCACCCAGCTGAGCCAGAAGCAGGCCAGCTACATCGGCGTGCCGCAGGCCGGCCCGTTCAAGCCCGACCACTACCGCTACTAAGCCATGCAATCCGTCCGCCCCAGCCCGTATTCTCACGGGGCTGGGGGCGGGCGGGTTCTCCCCCGTTGCGCTCGGGCCGGCCTGCGCATAGCGGTTGACCGATGGACGTGACGCCTCTCTCGCTGGTGCTGATCGCGATCGTCCTCGCCGCGTGGACGGTGGGGGCGGCGATCGTCGTCCTGCGCGCCAACCGCAGCGTCAAGCGCGCCAAGGCGATGCGCACCAGCCTGAAGCGGATGCAGACCCTCCTCGACGTCGCCCCCGCGCTTCCGCTGCTGGTGCGGGTCGACGGGCGAATCGAAGCTTCGGAGCGGCTCGCCCGGATGCTCGGGCTGAGCGGGATGCCGCGCTACCTGTCGGAACTCGCCGCCCCCGCCGGCAATCCGAAGGCGGGCGGGTTGGCGCAGGCGCAGCTCGACCAGCTGTGGACGAAGATCCAGACCACCCAGAAAAGCGCCGCGCCGTTCCGCATGGCGATCAACCTGCCGGGCTCGCAGCGCAGCCTCGCGCTCTACGGCACGCTCGCCGATCCGCAGGTCTCGCCGGGCGGAGCGGCGCTGGTGTGGGTCTTCGACTTCACGGAGAGCCATGCCGAGATGGCCCGCCTGCGCGCCGCCGCCGCGCGGGCCACGGGCGATTTCGCCGCGCTCGTCGGCCTGATCGAGGCGGCGCCCATGCCGATGTGGTTCCGGGATGCGGACCTCAAGCTCCAGCTCGTCAACCAGGCCTATGTCGATGCGGTCGGCGCGGTGAGCGCGGCCGAGGTGGTGCAGGGCCAGATCGAGCTGCTCGAGACCGAGGAGGGCCGCTCGCCCGCCGACGTGGCCCGCGCGAGCCTCCAGAGCCAGAACGCCTCGGAGCGGATCACCGCCTCGACCATCCATGGCGCGCGCCGCACCCTTAGGGTGAGCGACCTGCCGCTGGGGCAGGAGGGCGTTGCGGGCTATGCCATCGACATCGAGGAGCAGCAGCAGGTCGAGCGCGAGTTCCGCGCCTTCCGCGAGGCAACCCGCGCGCTGATCGACCAGCTTTCGGTGGGGGTGGCGCTGTTCGATGCGGATGAACGCCTGACCTTCGCCAACCGCCCCTTCCGCCGCCTGTTCAGCCTGACCGACGATGCGGTCGAGGCGCACACGCCCTTTGATCGCTTCCTCGCCGAGGCGCGCGAACGCCGGCGCACGCCCGAGGTCCGCGACTTTCCGGAGTGGCGGCGCGAGCGGACCCAGTGGTTCGCCCTGCGCGAATCCGTGGAGGAGCCCTGGCCGCTGCCGGGCGGCACGCACCTGCGCGTCGTCGCCCAGCCGATGCCCGACGGCGGCCTCGTGCTCATCACCGAAGACCGGACCGAGAGCCTTGCCCTGTCCGCCGTCCGCGACACCCTGCTGCGCACCCGCACGGCGACGCTCGACAGCCTGTTCGAGGCGCTGGCGATCTTTGCCCCGGACGGCTCGGTGCAGCTCTGGAACCGCAGCTTTGCGGGCACCTGGGGACTGTCCAGCGAATTGCTCGACCAGCACCCCAGCGCCGATGAACTGCTGAGCGCGATCGGGCGCAACCTCGTCAACCCCGAGGAGGCAAGCCTTATCGGCGCGGCGGTGCGCGCGGCGACGCTCGACCGGCGCGAGAAGGAGGGCCGCGTGGAGCTCGCCGACGGGCGCACCCTGCGCTTTGCCGGCATCCCGCTGCCCGACGGCAATGGCCTCCTCACCGTGCTCGACATCACCGCCTCGCAGAAGGCCGAGCAGGCCCTTCGCGAGCGCGCCGAGGCGCTGGAGGAGGCCGACGCCGTCAAGGCCAGGTTCCTCGCCAACATGAGCTACGAATTCCGCACGCCGCTCACCACCATCGGCGGCTATGCCGAGCTTCTGAAGAGCGGGGCGGCCAGCGATCCTGCGGCGGCGGGCGAATATGTCGACGCGATCCTCGCCGCGGTCGAGCGTCTCACTGAGCAGGTCGAGAACGTGCTCGACCTGTCGCAGTCCGAGGCGGGGCTCCTGCCGATCCGCAAGGAACGCCTCGACGTGCTCGACTTCCTCACCGCGCTGGTTCGCGAGCGCGAGGCGGCGATCATCGCCGCCGGGCTCAGCCTCGATCTCAAGGGCCGCCGGGGCCGGGTGATCGAGGCGGACCCGCGGCAGATGGGCCGGGCGATGGGCAACCTTCTCGACAATGCCGTCGCACACACCCCCGAAGGTGGGCGGATCGTGATCGAGATCAAGCGGGCGGCGGAGGGGGCGGGGCACGGGCTCGAGATCACCATCGCCGACAATGGCCGGGGGATGAGCTCGCAGGAGCTGGCGCGCGCGCTAGGCGGGCTGAAGCCGGGCGGCGAGGGCGCGCCCGAGCGGCGCACCGGGCTCGGCATCCCGCTCGCGCGCCAGCTCATCGCCGCGCACGACGGCACGCTCGAGATCGTCAGCCGCAAGGGCGCGGGCACCACCGCGATCATCCGGCTGCCGTGAGCGAAGCGCGCGAGAGCCTGCCGGATCTCGCCGCGATGACCGGCTACGGCGCGCGCATCGCCGCCGCCCTGCGTCCGGGTGATGTCGTGGCGCTGGAAGGCGGGCTGGGCGCGGGCAAGACGACGCTCGCCCGCGCGATCCTGGCTGCCTTGGGACACGAGGGCGAGGTGCCCTCGCCGACCTTCACGATCATCGAGACCTATGCTGCGCCGCCGCTCCGGCTGCCCGTGGTCCACGCCGATTTCTACCGCCTCGAGGACCCGGGCGAACTCGCCGAGATCGGGCTCGACGAGTATCGCGAAGGCGCGGTGCTGATCGCGGAGTGGCCCGATCACGCGGGCGGTTTCGGGCATGAACCGGGGTGTCTTGCCATCGCGCTCGAACCTGTCGGCGAAAGCGGGGAAGGGGGGCGGATTGCGATTGCCCGGGGCGGGGCGGATTGGCTAGGGCGCTTGCCATGAGCGAACTGCCGCAGGGACTTGCCGAATTTGTCGCGGGCGCCGGCTGGGCCGATGCCGAGGTCCAGCCGCTTCCGGGCGACGCGTCGTTCCGGCGCTATTTCCGCCTCCTGCGCGGTGCGGGCGAAAGCGCGATGCTGATGCACGCGCCCCCGCCGCACGAGGACCCCCAGCCCTTCCTCGATGTCGCGCATTGGCTGAACGCACACGCGATGCGCGCGCCCGCGATCTTTGCCTCGGAGCCGCAAGCAGGCTGGGTGCTGACCGAGGACTTCGGCAACGACCGGATGCGCGACTGGCTCGACCTTCATCCGGGCGAGGAGCGCGCCGCTTACGAGGCCGCCGTCGATGCCCTCGCCGCGCTCCACCGTCTGCCGCCGGGGCCTTTCGCGCCCTACGACATGGCGGTGTACCAACGCGAGGCGGCATTGCTCGCCGAGTGGTGGTGCCCGGCGCAGGGCCTCGCCGTGGACGCCGAGGGCTATGCCGCCGCCTGGGGCAAGGTGCTTGCCCCCGTCATCGCCCGCCAGAGCCCCGGCGTCACAGTGCTGCGCGACTATCATGCCGAGAACATCATGCTGCTCGGCGGCAAGGCGACCGCCCCGCAAGGCCTGATCGACTTCCAGGACGCGCTCGTCGGACACCCCGCCTATGATCTCGTCTCGCTGCTCCAGGACGCGCGGCGCGACGTCGATGTGCATCTGGAGACGGCGATGCTGCTGCACTACAGCCAGGCGATCGGCGGCACGGACGACGATTTCCTCGCCGCCTATGCCACGCTCGGCGCGCAGCGGAACGCCAAGATCGTGGGCATCTTCACCCGGCTGAATGCCCGCGACGGCAAGCCGCGCTACCTCGCGATGATCCCGCGCGTCTGGGCCGCGCTCGAACGCGATCTGGCGCATCCTGCGCTCGAACCGGTCGCGCGGTGGTTCGACGCCAACATCCCCGAGGCCCTGCGCGCCGCGAACGGAGGCCTCTCATGAGGAACCCGCTGGTCTCGAGCGAAGTCGAGAGACTGACCGCAAGCGCCGAGCAAGCGTGTCTCGACTTCGCTCGACCCGAACGGAATGCGGCGTGACAACGCTCGCTTCCGACACCGCGATGATCCTCGCGGCCGGGCTCGGCAAGCGGATGCGGCCCTTGACCGCCAGCCAGCCCAAGCCGCTGGTGCGCGTGGCGGGCAAGGCGCTGATCGACCACGCGCTCGACCGGCTCGCCGAGGCGGGGATCGCGAAGGCCGTGGTCAACGTCCACTACCTTGCCGACGCGCTGGAAGCCCATGTGCTCGCGCGCCAAGCGCCGAAGGTCACCGTTTCCGACGAGCGCGCGCTGCTGCTCGAAACCGGCGGGGGGATGGCAAAGGCCCTGCCGCAGCTGCCTGACCCCTTCTTCGCCCTCAATGCCGACAACATCTGGCTCGACGGGCCGAGGAACGCCTTCCATGACCTGTCGCGCCGCTGGGACCCCGAGGCGATGGACGCGCTGCTGCTGGTGGTGCCGCACGCCCGCGCGGAGAACTTTCGCGGGCCGGGCGATTTCCACATGGACCCGCAAGGCCGCCTCGCGCGCCGCCGCGACGGACGGATCGCGCCCTTCATCTTCACCGGCATCCAGCTCGTCAGCCACCGCCTCCTGCGCGGCGCGCCGGACGGGCCGTTCTCGACCAACATCCTGTGGGATCGGGCGATGGCGGAGGGGCGGCTCTACGGCCTCGTCTTCACGGGCCTGTGGTTCGAGGTCGGCACGCCGCAGGCGATCCGCCCCACCGAGGAGGCGCTGACGGGTGGCTGAGCCGAGCCGCATCGGCCCCCGCGTCTATTCGATCGCCGCGCACCGTGGCTTTGCCGACGCGCTCGTGGCAGGGCTCGTGCCGCGCTACCGGGAGGAGGGCCTGGGCCTAGCGCGCCTGACCCTGCTGGTCCCCTCGAGCCGCGCTGCCCGGACGCTTTCCGAAGCCTTCATCCGCCATGCCGGTCAGACTGGCGAGGGCGGGTTGCTGATGCCGCGGATGGTCGCGGTCGGCGACCTCGACCTCGACGAGAAGCTGGGCGCAGCGCTCGATCCGCTGGGCGCCGCCGAAATTCCACCGGCGTGCGATCCGGTGCGGCGCTGGCTTGCGCTCGATCGCCTGATCGCCGAGGAGCGCGCGGCAGAGGGCATGGCTCCGCTGCCCGGGCGCGCGCGGCTCAACCTGGCGCGCGAGATGGCGCGCACCATCGACCGGCTGCTGGTGGAGGACAAGGCGGTCGCCGATCTGTGGGAGAGCGACGCGGTGCTCGATTCGGTCGCCGGGCTCGCCGAGCACTGGAAGCGCTCCGTCCGCCTCTTCGCGCGCGTCCATGTCCGCTGGCAGGCCGAGCTCGAGAGCCGCGGCGAGGTCGATGCGGCGTCGCGTCGCAACCTGCTGTTCGCCCACGCCGCACGGCGCTGGAAGGAGACTCCGCCGCCCCGCCCGATCGTCGCCGCCGGGGTGACCAGCGCCGCGCCCGCGCTGGCGCGGCTGCTGCGGGTGATCGCCGATCTGCCCGATGGCGCGGTGGTGCTGCCCGATCTCGACCTGGCGATGGACACGGCCGCCTGGGAGGAGTTGGGGCTCGCAGGCGCGCCGGCCGCGCCGGGCGGTCCGGTGTTCGGTGCGGACGATGCCCTGAGCCATCCGCAATATCACCTCAAGCTGTTGCTCAACCGGATGGGGGTGAACCGCGCCGAGGTGCGCACCTGGCACCGCCGCGGGATCGCCGCCGCCGCGCCCGCGCGCAGCCGCGCGATTTCCTCGCTGTTCCTGCCCCCGCAGGCGAGCCGCGCGTGGAGCACGCTCGAGGCGAAGGATCGGCGGCTCGACGGGGTGCGCCTGATGACGAGCGCCAGCATCGAGGAAGAGGCCCAGGCCATCGCCATGGTGGTGCGCCAGGCGCTGGCGCAGCCGGAGCAGCGCATCGCCGTCGTCACCGCCGATCGCGGCCTTGCGCGGCGCGTCGCGCAGCATCTGGAGCGCTGGAACATCGCCGCCGACGATTCCGCCGGGCGGCCGCTGGCGCTCACGCCGGCCGGGCGTCTGTTCGGACTGCTCGCCGAGATCGCGGCGAGCGGTCCCGATCCCGCGCGCCTTGTCGCGGCCTTCGCCCATCCGCTGGTGCGCGGGTGGGACGAGGGGGTGCGGGCAGACTGGCTGCGCGGGGTGAGGGCCTTCGACCGGGCGCTGCGCGGCCCGGCGCTCGCCCCCGGCATGGAGCCCTTGCGCAAGGTCGCCGCGAAGGCCGGGGTCGCCCGCTGGTGGGAAGAGGCCGAAGCGCTCGTCGTGCCGCTTGCCGATTGGCCGCGCGAGATTGCGCTGGCCGGCGCGCTGGCGCGGCTTTCCGAGACTGCCGAGGCCTTCGCCCGCGCCGCCGCATGGGAGCGTGAAGACGGGCGCGCGCTCGGCCAGATGGTCGAGGAGCTGCGCGGGACCGCCGAGGCGCTGGGCACGATGATCGAGACCGCCGACTGTGCCGGCGCGCTGCGCGATGCGATGGAGGCCGTCGCCGTGCGCCCCGGCTATGGCGGGCACCCGCGCGTGGCCATCTACGGCTTGCTCGAGGCGCGCATGGCCAGGGCCGATCTCGTCATCTGCGGGGGATTGAACGAGGGGAGCTGGCCGCAGCCCCCCGCCGCCGACGCCCTGCTCGCGCCCGCGATCCTGCGCGCGCTCGGCATTCCCGGCGCCGAGTTCCGGATCGGCCTTGCCGCCCACGATCTGGCGGGCGCGATGGGCGCGCCCTCGGTGCTGCTCAGCCGCTCCTTGCGCGACGCGGCAGGGCCGACGCTGCCCTCGCGCTTCCTGCTGCGCGTCGAGGCGCTGCTCGGCGATGATCTCGACCGCGAGCACCGCGAACGGGCGATCCCGCACCTGCTCCCACACCTCGACCGCCAGCGCCCGCCAGCACCGCCGTATCCGCGCCCCGCGCCCGATCCCTCGCCGCGCCTGCGCAAGGTGCCGATCAAGGTCACCGCGCTCGATCGGTTGCTGGGCGATCCCTACCAGTTCTACGCGCAGGCGATCCTGGGCCTGCGCAAGCTCGACCCGCTGGCGAATGATCCCTTCAGCGATCCCGCCCTGCGCGGCACGCTGGTCCATGACATCCTCGACAGCTGGCACCGGGCGCGGGCGGCGGACCCGCAGCTTGCCATCGCCCCCTTCGCCGCCGCGCATTTCGAGCGCGAGCGTGTCCACCCGCTGTTCCGCGCGCTGTGGCAGCCGCGCCTCATTGCCGCGCTCGAGCGTTTCGAGGAATGGATCGCTGCGGACGCGGCCGAGGGGCGCAAGATCCTCGCCAGCGAGATCGACGGCACGATGACCTACCTTGGCGTCGAGGTGTCGGGGCGGGCGGACCGGATCGACCGGCTCGCCGATGGAACTCTCGCTATCGTCGACTACAAGACGGGCCGCGTGCCGTCCAAGGCCGAGGTGGAGGCGGGCTACGCGCTCCAGCTCGGCCTCCTTGGCCTGATCGCCGCGCGGGGGGCCTTCACCGACCGGAAAACCGCCGCGGTGGTCACCGGCGAAGCTGGTGCCTTCGAATACTGGTCCTTCAAGCGCGACGACGACGGCTTCGGCAAACGGGAGATCCCGATGAAGCTCGGCTCTCGCCAGCAGGGCCTGACCCCGGAGCAATTCCTGCCGCATCACGAGGCGAAGCTCGCCGAGGCGATCGAAGACTATATCCAGGGCCGCGAACCCTTCCTCGCCCGCGCCAACCCCGACTACAAGGGCTATACCGATTACGACCAGCTGATGCGGCTCGAGGAATGGCTGGTGCGCCTGTCGGAGAAGGAGCCGCGCGCATGAGCGGCCGCGTCTTCCCGCTGGCCGGCAACCAGCTTCTGGCCGCCAATCCGGAAGACAATGTCTGGCTGTCCGCCTCGGCGGGGACGGGCAAGACGCAGGTGCTCTCCGCGCGCGTGCTGAGGCTGCTGCTGCGCGAGGACGTGAGCCCCTCGCAGATCCTGTGCCTCACCTTCACCAAGGCGGGCGCGGCCGAGATGGCGAACCGCATCAACGCGGTGCTCGCGCGCTGGGTGCGATTGCCCGACACCAGGCTGTTCGAGGAACTCGGCCACCTTGGTGCACCCCAAGATCCCGCCACCCGCGAGCGCGCCCGCACGCTGTTCGCCAGCGTCCTCGATTGTCCGGGCGGCGGGCTCAGGATCGACACGATCCACGCCTTCGCGCAATTCCTGATCGGCAACTTCCCGGAAGAGGCGGGCCTTGCGCCCGGCACGCGGGTGATGGACGATCGCAGCCGCGAGATGCTCGCCCGCGAGGTGCTCACCGATCTCTTCGAGGAAGCCGAGCGGACGGGCGATGCGCGCGTGCTGGACGGCATCCGGCTGTTCACCACGCGCAAGGACCCTGGCGCGCTCCACGCCTGGCTGATGCGCGCCGCCGATGCGCACGAGATGTGGGAGGGGCCGGGGAGCTGGCAATCGCCGATGGCCGCGCGGGTGCGCCAGACGCTCGGGATGCCGGCCGATGCGGGCGAGACGTGGCCGAACGAGATACTGCACCCCGATCTCTTCCCCGACGATACCCTGATGTCGCTCCTTCCCGCGCTCGACGGGTGGAAGGCCAAGACCGGGCAGGAGGCGGCGGCATTCGTGCGCCAATGGCTCGCCTCGGACCTTGCAGGCCGGATCGCTGCGGTGGGCCAGTTCCGCAAGACCATCCTCAAGGCCGACGGCACCCCACGCAAGATGGACGGCGCGGCCAAATTCGATGCCGACTTCGTCCGCCATCAGGAAGACATCGCCGAAGCGCTCGCGGCCTACGACGAGCGCCGCGCCTTGCTGGCCTGCGCCGAAATCGTCACCTCCGCGCTCGAGATCGGCCGCGCCTTCGCGGTGAAGTGGGAGGCGAAGAAAGCGCAGGAAGGCCTGCTCGATTTTGGCGACCTGATCCGCAAGGCCGCGGCCTTGCTTGGCGATGCGGAAGCTGCCGACTGGATCCGCTACAAGCTCGACCGGCATTTCGACCATATCCTGATCGACGAGGCGCAGGACACCAACCAGAGCCAGTGGGACATCGTCGAGGCGCTGATCGACGATTTCTTCGCGGGTGAGGGCGCGCGCGGCGACCGCTTGCGCACGATCTTCACCGTGGGGGACTACAAGCAGGCGATCTTCGGCTTCCAGGGCACGAGTCCGGAGAACTTCGCGCGCGCCAAGGCCCGGGTCGAGGCGCGCATCGCCGCCGCGCGGCAGGGAATTGCCGCCAGCCGCACCAACCTGCGCGCGCCGGGCTGGCAGGATCTCGACCTCGGCCAGTCCTTCCGGACCGCGAACGTGGTGCTCGATTTCGTCAACCGGATGATCGAACTGCTCGGCTTTAGCGCCTTCGGGCTCGACCGCGCGCCGGCCCCGCACGAAGGCGACAAGCGGCCCGGGCTCGTCACGCTGTGGCCGCCGGTGGTGCCCGAAGAGGAAGAGGCGGGGGACGAAGAAGCCGACGAGGCAGGGGACGGCGAGCAGGACTGGCTGCCGCGCCACGACACCCTCCTTGCCGAGCGGATCGCCGAGCAGGTGCGGCGCTGGGTGAGCGGCGCGGAGCCATTCGTGCTCGCCAAGGGCACCTGCCGGCACGCCGCTGCGGGGGACATCATGGTGCTGGTGCGCCAGAGGAAGGAGCTCGCCGCGCAAATCGTCGCCAAGCTGCACGCGCGCGGGGTGCCGGTGGCCGGTGTCGACCGGCTGCGCCTGGGCGCGCCGCTGGCGGTGAAGGACGTGCTGGCGGCGCTGCGCTTCGCCGCGCAGCCGCAGGACGACCTGGCGCTTGCCAACCTGCTCGCCTCGCCGCTTGGCGGGTGGACGCAGCAGGACATCCTCGAACACGTGCCGCGGCCGGATCGGGTGCGGCTGTGGGACCACCTTCGCCGCCCCGATGCGCCGCCACTCGTCCAAGACACCGCCGGGCGGCTGCGCGAGCTGCTGCGCCGCGCCGATTACCAGACCCCGCAGGCGCTGATCGCCTGGCTGCTGACCGGCCCGTGGCAGGGCCGCGCGAAGCTGATCGCCCGGTTGGGGGCCGAGGCCAACGATCCGCTCGACGAGCTCATCAACGCCGCTTTCGCCTACGAGGCCGAGCACTGGCCGAGCCTGGCGGGCTTCATCGCCTGGTTCGATGCCGGGACCGGCGACCTGAAGCGCGATTCCGACAGCGCGAGCGGGCAGGTGCGGGTGATGACGGTGCATGGCTCCAAGGGCCTGCAGGCGCCGATCGTGATTCTGGCCGACGCGACCGGCGCGCCGGGCGATCCGGGCGCCCTGACGCTCGAGGACAATCCGCTGGGCGACGTGATGGCACGCAAGCGCGAGGTGCCGCTGCCCCCGCTCGGCAAGGACGAGAAGAAGGGCCGGGTGCTGGAGGCCGAGGAGGCGAAGAAGCGCGCCGCGATGCAGGAGCACTGGCGGCTGCTCTACGTGGCCCTGACCCGCGCCGAGGAGGCGCTGTTCGTCGGAGGCTCGCTGGGCAAGCGCGAGGCGAAGGAGCGGCTGCCGCATCCGGACAGCTGGTATGCGCGCCTCGCCCCATTGTTCGAGGGCGATGCAATTGCCGATCCGATCTGGACCTGGCGCAAGGAGTGGGGCGAACGGGCCGAACCGCTGGTGCCGGGGGACGATGCGCCATCGGCACGGGAAGAGATCGTGCTTCCCCCCTGGGCGCTGACCCCCGTCGGTGAGGAGCCGCGCCCGCCGCGCCCGCTGGCGCCCTCGGCGGCGGGCGAGGACAGGGGCGGCGAGCCGCCGCTTCCCCCTGAAGCCGCCCGCCACGCCGCGCGCCGGGGAAGCCTGATCCATGCCCTGCTCGAGCGACTGCCCGATGTGCCGGCTACCGAACGCGGGGCGGCGGCGCGGCGCTGGCTTGCGCGGCAGGCTGGCGATCTCGAGGAGGGCCTGCGGGAGGAAATCCTCGCCGCGGCGCTCGGGGTGCTCGAACACCCGGACTTCGCGGCGATCTTCTCGGGCGAGGCGCTCGCCGAAGTGCCGCTCGCCGCAACGGTGGAGGGCGTCGTGGTGGCGGGCACCGCCGACCGGCTCCTGATCGCGCCGGATGCCGTCACGGTCCTCGATTTCAAGACCACCCGCCGGCCGCCGGCGTGCGTCGACGAGATCCCGCTCGCGACCCTCAAGCAGATGGCGGCCTATGTCGCCGCGCTCGAGGCGATCTACCCCGGCCGCACCGTGCGCGCCGGGGTGCTCTACACCCACGCTCCCCTGCTGCTGGACCTCCCGAAGCCGCTGCTCGATGCCCACAAGCCCGCCTTGCAGGCTCCGCAGCAATCCTTGCCGCTCCCGCATATTGAGTGAATAGGCGGCCGCACTACATTGCATTCGCGTGACCGGCGCCCCTATGCTCGCCGGCGAAAAGGAGATACACAATGGCGACCGTCAACGTGACCGATGCGAGCTTCGCGGCCGATGTGCTGGAGAGCGACACCCCCGTGCTGGTCGATTTCTGGGCCGACTGGTGCGGCCCCTGCAAGATGATCGCTCCCGCGCTCGAGGAGATCAGCGAGGAACTCGCCGGCAAGGTGACGATCGCCAAGATGGACATCATGGAGAACACCGACACGCCCTCGCAGCTGGGCGTGCAGTCGATCCCGCTGATGGTGCTCTACAAGAACGGTCAGCCGGTCGCGCAGAAGCTCGGCGCGGCGCCCAAGGGCGCGCTGAAGGCCTGGCTCGAAAGCGAGCTCTGAGGCGTCACGCCAGCACCCGGGCGACGAATTCGTCCCAGATCGCCGGGCTCGACGCGCCGACCAGTTCCGGCGCGTCGTGCTGGTCGACACGGTAGGCGCTGCCGTCGATGCGCGCCGCCTTGCCGCCTGCCTCGTTGAGCCACAGCACGCCAGCGGCGTGGTCCCAGGCGAGGGTGCGCTTGAAGCTCGACACGTCGTTCTCGCCCAGTGCGAGACGCGGGTATTGCTCAGCGGCGCAGCGCGGAATGTCGGTAAGCGCATAGTGCGGCGCGAGCTTCGCATCGACCTCGGCGGATTCTTTTGCCGAGAGGAAGATGCGGCTGATCGCGGCAACGGGCGGGTGGCTCCCGGTGGTCCGCGCGGCGATGCGCTCGCCGTTCACGAAGGCGCCTTCGCCGCGCCGGGCGTGGCAGAAGCGGTCCTGGTTGGGGTCATAGATCCACCCCGCCACCGCCTCGCCGGCATCGGCGAGCGCGACGATGATCCCGAACGGCTCCTTGCCCTCGGCGAAGTTGGCGGTGCCGTCGAGCGGGTCGACGATCCAGCACGGGCCCGCAAGGTGATCGAGCACGCGCTTGTCGGCGGCGACCGCTTCCTCGCCCACCACCGCG
Source organism: Erythrobacter sp. WG (assembly GCF_026586795.1). Lineage (GTDB taxonomy): Bacteria > Pseudomonadota > Alphaproteobacteria > Sphingomonadales > Sphingomonadaceae > Erythrobacter. The sequence goes on along the minus strand of NZ_JAPFGY010000034.1, from coordinate 8,744 downwards.
ACGCCGGGGGCGAGCTTCGTCAGCGCCTCGGTGAGAAAGGCCTCGATCTCGCGGTCGACGATGGTGACGGGGTCGTCCTTGCCCTTCATTGCGACTTCGCCCGCAGCAAGGTTGCGGAAGCGCGGCAGCATCGATTTTTGCGCGGCGAAGCGCAGCAGGTCGCGGATTTCGTCGTCGAGTGCGCTCACGAGCGGTAGTCCGCGTTGATCGCGATGTAGCCGTGGGTGAGGTCGCAGGTCCACACGGTGGCGCGCCCTTCGCCGAGCCCGAGGTCGACCGCGATGTCGATTTCCTCGCCTTTGAGGTGGGCTGCGACGGGCGTCTCGTCGTAACCCTCCACCGGAAGCCCGTCTCGCGCCGTCCAGATGCCGCCGAAGGCGATCGAGAGCTTGTCGCGGTCGGCCGGTTCGCCCGCCTTGCCCACCGCCATGACGACGCGGCCCCAGTTGGCGTCCTCGCCCGCGATCGCGGTCTTGACCAGCGGCGAGTTGGCGATGGCGAGGCCGATGCGGCGGGCGCTGTCGTCGCTCACCGCGCCGCTCACGCGGATGGTGACGAATTTGCGCGCGCCCTCACCGTCGCGCACCACCAGCTGCGCAAGCTCGCGGCACACATCGGCGAGCGCCGCGCCGAAGGCATCCGCGCCGGGGCTGTCCCAGCTTTCGATCCGCGCGTTGCCGGCCTTGCCGGTGGCGAAGACCATCACGGTGTCGCTGGTCGAGGTGTCCCCGTCGACGGTGATGCAGGAGAAGGTCACAGCGTTGGCGCGCTCGAGCGCCTCCTGGAGAAAGGCCGGCGCAACGTCGGCGTCGGTGAAGATATAGCCGAGCATCGTCGCCATGTCGGGCGCGATCATGCCCGAGCCCTTGATGATGCCCGCCAGCTCCACGCGGGTGCCACCGATCATCGCGGATGCGCCCGCGCCTTTGGGATAAGTGTCGGTGGTGCCGATCGCGTTCGCCGCATCCTCCCAGCCGCAGGGCTCCGCCGTCAGCGCGGCGGCGATCCCCGCTTGCGCCTTGTCGACCGGGAGGGGCACGCCGATGACGCCGGTGGAGGAGACGAACACCTCGTCGAACGCGCAGGCGAGCGCCTCGGATACCTGCGCCCTGATTGCTTCCACCGCAGCCCGGCCGCGCCAGCCGGTGAAGGCGTTGGAGTTGCCCGCGTTAACGATCAGTGCCCGCGCGCGACCCTGCTTCACCGCCTCTCGGCCGAGTTCCACCTCCGATGAGGCGCAGGCGCTCTTCGTGAACACGCCGGCGACGCTGGTGCCTTCGGCCAGCTCGGCAAATGTCAGGTCGCAGCGGTCCCATGTCTTGTAGCGCGCCTTTGCGATGCGCAGGGTGACGCCGGCAATCGGCGGCAAGGCGGGGAAGGGCCGGGCGAGGGGCGAAGGGTCGATCTGCATGGGGCCGAGCCTCTAGGACGCGCTCGTGCGCAGGTAAATCGGCAATTCGGGTGGACGAAACCTGCAGGATTTCCTATTTACGGGGATCATGACCCGGCGTTTCCTCGCATTTTTGGCTCTGCTGACCGGCCTTGTCGCTTTCGGCGGCACAGCACAGGCGTCGCTGGCCGAGGCGTTGGCCTGCGGTCCCGCCATCGCTGCAAGCGCGCGGGACGACAGCGGCGCAGGCGAGCATGGGGTGGCCCAGGCGGTGCCCGCGACGATCAGCGCGACCCGCGCGGTCGAGCCGCCGCCGCCGGCCCCGCACGTCCCGCAGGCGCTGCGCCTGCCGGTCCTGATGGGGGTCGAGCGCGCCCTCGAATAGGCGCGCTGCGGCATTCCTCACCCCGTGTTTTCGCGCGCCGCGGCTCAAGCTGTCCGTGCGCGCCGCCCCCACAAGCTGAAGCGGCGCCTCCCGAGGAGGCCAGCCCCCTGCATCGAAGGTTCCGACACCCATGCTCAATTCCATCGCCAAATCTCTGTTCGGCTCGGCCAACGACCGCTACATCAAGGCCGCGCGCAAGATCGTTGCCCAGATCAACGCCCTTGAACCGCAGATCCAGGCGCTCTCCGACGAGGAGCTCCAGGGCCAGACCGCCAAGCTGCGCGGGCTGATCGACGGCGGTGCCAAGCTCGACGACATCCTGCCCGAAGCCTTCGCCACGGTGCGCGAGGCATCGGTGCGCGTCTTCGGGATGCGCCATTTCGATGTCCAGCTGATCGGCGGCCTCGTGCTCCACCGCGGCGAGATCGCGGAAATGCGCACCGGCGAGGGCAAGACCCTGATGGCGACGCTCGCCGTCTATCTCAACGCGCTCGAGGGCAAGGGCGTCCACGTCGTCACCGTCAACGACTACCTCGCCCGGCGCGACGCGGCCGAGATGGGCCGGCTATACAACTGGCTCGGCCTCAGCGTGGGCGTGATCGTCCCCGGGATGCCCGAGGAATACAAGCGCGACGCCTACAACGCCGATATCACCTACGGCACCAACAACGAATTCGGCTTCGACTATCTGCGCGACAACATGAAGCACGAACGCAGCCAGATGGCGCAGCGGCCCTTCAACTTCGCGATCGTCGACGAGGTGGACTCGATCCTCATCGACGAGGCGCGCACCCCGCTGATCATCTCGGGGCCGACCGAGGACAAGTCGGATCTCTACGTCGCGCTCGATGCGGTGGCGAAGGAGATCCCGGCCGAGTGGCTCGACATCGACGAGAAAGTGAAGCGCGTGCAGCTCACCGAGGAGGGCCTCGAGCAGGTCGAGCAGATGCTGCTCGAGAAGGGCCTGCTCGCCACCCCCAACCTCTACGACGTCGAGAACACCCAGGTCGTCCACCACCTCGATCAGGCGCTGGTCGCGGTCTTCGCCCGCAAGCGCGACACCGACTACATCGTCAAGGACGACAAGGTCATCATCATCGACGAGTTCACCGGCCGCATGATGGACGGGCGCCGCTGGTCGAACGGCCTCCACCAGGCGGTCGAGGCCAAGGAGGGCGTGCGGATCGAGCCCGAGAACCAGACGCTCGCCTCGATCACCTTCCAGAACTATTTCCGCATGTATCCCAAGCTCTCCGGCATGACCGGTACCGCCGCGACCGAGGCGGCCGAATTCTGGGACATCTACAAGGTGGGCGTGGTCGAGATCCCGACCAACCTTCCGGTCGCCCGCATCGATGAGGAAGACGAGTTCTACAAGAACACCGCCGACAAGTTCGGCGCCATCGCCAAGGCGATCAAGGAAAAGCAGGAGATCGGCCAGCCGGTGCTGGTGGGCACGGTGTCGATCGAGAAGTCCGAATTGCTCAGCCAGTATCTCGACAAGGAGGGCGTGAAGCACGCCGTCCTCAACGCCCGCTTCCACGAACAGGAAGCGCATATCGTCGCGCAGGCGGGCCGTTATGGCGCGGTGACCATCGCCACCAACATGGCCGGTCGCGGGACCGACATCCAGCTTGGCGGCAATGTCGAGTTCCGGATCAATGACGAGCTCGCCGACATGCCGGAGGGGCCGGAGCGCGATGCCGCCATTGCCCGCATCCGCGCCGAAGTCGCCGAGGAGAAGGAGCGGGTGAAGGCCGCCGGGGGCCTGTTCGTGCTCGGCACCGAGCGCCACGAAAGCCGCCGCATCGACAACCAGCTGCGCGGCCGTTCCGGCCGGCAGGGCGACCCGGGTCTGTCGCGCTTCTACCTGTGCCTCGAGGATGACCTGCTGCGCATCTTCGGCCCCGACACGCTGTTCGCCAAGATGATGAATTCGAACCTCGCCGATGGCGAGGCGATCGGGTCCAAGTGGCTGTCCAAGGCCATCGAGACCGCGCAGAAGAAGGTCGAGGCGCGCAACTACGATATGCGCAAGCAGGTCGTCGAATACGACGACGTGATGAACGACCAGCGCAAGGTGGTCTACGAGCAGCGCTCCGAGATCATGGACAGCGAGACGGTCGACGACGTGGTGCTCGATATGCGCCACGACACGATCAACGCGATGGTCGGCGCCGCGTGCCCGCCGGGCTCCTACCCCGAACAGTGGGACATCGAAGGTCTCAAGGCGCGCATCGAGGAGGTGTTCGGCCTCCAGCCGCCGCTCGACGCCTGGCTCGCCGAGGATCAGGTCGAGCCCGAGATCCTCGAGGAGAAGCTGCGTGCGCTCACCGACGGGATGATGGAGGAGAAGATGTCCTCCTCTGACACCAACATCTGGCGGATCGTCGAGAAGGACGTGCTGCTGCGCCAGCTCGACCATCACTGGAAGGAGCACCTTTCCACCCTCGATGCGCTGCGGCAGGTGATCTGGATGCGCGGCATAGCGCAGAAGCAGCCAATCAACGAATACAAGCGCGAGGCTTTCGGCCTGTTCGAGACGATGCTCGACACGCTGCGCGAGGAGGTCACCAAGATCCTGTTCCGCGCCGAACTGCGCTTCGAACAGCCGCCGGTGCAGCAGCTGCCCGAGCTCCCCGATTTCCTCACCGGCCATATCGACCCGCTCACCGGGCTCGAGAATTCGGGTGACGGCGACGGGTCGGAGACGCGGCCCGAACTGTTCGGCTCGCTCGCCGGCGCGCCGATGGCGGAGGTCGGCCCTGGCGGTGCCGAAGCGGGCACCGATCCCTATGCCCATCTCGGTCTCAGCCGCAACGCGCTGTGCCCGTGCGGCAGCGGCAAGAAATACAAGCACTGCCACGGGGCGCTCTCGGCGCGCGCGCTGGTCTAGTCGCTCGGCGGGGTTGACGCGATGATGATCGGGGCGGTCCCGGCGCTGCTGGCGCTCGCCTTCCTCGTCACCGCGCTGCTTTATGCCAGCGTCGGCTTCGGGGGCGGGTCGACCTATTCGGCGCTGCTCGCGCTGTCGGGGCTCGATTACCGCCTGCTGCCGCTGATCAGCCTCGCTTGCAACATCGTGGTGGTGAGCGGATCGAGCATCCGCTTCGCGCGTGCCGGGCTCACCCCCTGGAAAAAGGCGCTGGTGATTGTCGCCCTAGGCGCACCGGCGAGCTTTGCGGGCGGGCTGACGCCGATCAAGGAGGCGACCTTCCTCACCCTCCTGGGGGCGAGCCTCGTGCTGACCGCGCTCACCATGCTGATCCCGGTGCGCGAGAATGCGGACGGGGCGCCCTCGCGCGCGGCCCGGCTGATGCCGCTCGCCGCGGCACCCTTGGGCTACTTCGCCGGGTTGGTGGGGATCGGCGGAGGCATCTTTCTCGCCCCGCTCCTGCACCTGGCGCGCTGGCACGAGGCGCGCGGGATCGCCGCGACCGCCAGCCTCTTCATCCTCGTCAATTCGCTGTTCGGCCTTGCCGGGCAGATGCTCAAGAACGGGCCCGACCTGTTCGGGCAGGCGCTGGGATCGGCCCTGCCGCTGCTCGTTGCCGTGGTGATCGGCGGCCAGATCGGGAGCCTCCTCGCCGCGCGGCTCCTGCCGCCGCGGTGGATCCGCTGGCTGACGGCGCTGCTCGTCGCGGTGGTCGGGGTGCGGCTGCTCGTCGGGCTCTAGGCGCCTGTCGACACCGCCCGGCTGCGCAGCATGAGCGCGGCGAACAGGGTTGCGGTAAAGGCCGCGTAGGCGATCAGCAGGTTGGGGAGCAGCAACGGCACCCCGGTGAACAGCATCGCGTCATTGCCGCCCGGCACCAGCGTCGCGCCCACGCCCATGAGCAATCCGCCGGCGAACGCCCGGGCCCAGGCGCGGGGGCGGCCGATGGCCAGCCGGAATGCGCCACCGGTCAGCGCCGCGCTCACCATCCCGAAGACCAGCACCAGCAGGCCCAGCAGCGTCGCCGGAGCGGTCGTCATCCCGCTCTGCGCGATCTGCGCGATGCGGCTGGTGTAGACCCAGTTCCGGTCGAGCGCGAAGAGGAGGCCGGAGGCCGCGCCGACCACACTCATCGCGATCAGCGGCGACCAGCCCCCGCGCGGCGGCTTCCAGCCGATCCGCCGGTGGATGTATGTGCCTGCGGTTCCCACGAGGATGCCGCCCAGTGCCAGCGCCCAGCCGGGATGCGCGGTGAGCGGGGAGGCGAGGGGCCCGCGCACCGGCAGATGCAGCACCGCCTGCGACATTTCCGGACCCAGCACGAGCGCCGCCAGGAACATCGCCGCGATCGAGGCGATCCGCGGCACATCCCCGGCGGTCAGCGCCGCGAGCGTGCCCATCGCACAGTGTCCCGCGACGAGCGAGCCGAAGCCGAAGATCACGCCGCCCGCAACCGCAACGCCATCGGCAGGCGTGCCGAGGATCGTCTCGAACGGCCGCGCGCCGAGCCATTCAGCGAGACCCATCACCAGCATGGCCGAGCCCGCCGCGAGGGTGAAGCCTGCCAGGCGGTGCAGGCGCTTGCGCTCCATCACCTCGCGCACCGCACGCACCATGCACACCCCTGCGCGCTGGCTGGCATAGCCGATGAGGAACATGAGCAAGGCCGTGACAAGAGATGGCACGGTCTTCACGATGGACGAGTTGCCGGGGCAAGACAATCCTGCCGAAGGCGAGGTGCACGGGCCTCGCGCTGCGAGGACGGGCGAGGAGCCTTGCCGCGTGCGATCAGGTCGTGGGGACCGACTTCTGTCGCCTCGCGGAGCGAAGGAGGGCTCTCAGGACCTGCCCCTTGCTGCGCGCAGGGCGGGAAGAGACCCCCAACAAGTCCGATGTCGAGGTGGCGAGCAGGCACTTCTCCGCGTGCACGAAGCCATCCGACCACGACGCGTCCCGATCCCGGAACGTCCGGTCCGCTTCCCGTTCCAGGGTTGCCAGCATCGATTGCCGCACGCGCTGCGCGGCCCAGTCATAGTTGTGCAGGCGCATACTCGCGATCGCTTCGGCGGCGATGGTGCCCCATTCCCCTTCGGGCGCCTCCTTGAGCCGGGCCAGCAATTCGGCCGCGGCCAGGCGATCGACTTCCCAGGTTTCGGATGTGGTCATGCATCCTCTCGCCGTATTCGGCCTTGCAGGCCGCTCTGGCACAGAGGCTACATCAGGACCGGATGTCATGTCCACGCGATAAGATAAAGGCGTCGCAACGAGAAGACGCTCTCGGGCAGATTCAGCGCGCAAGCGCCTGTGCAGCATAGTCGAATGCGCGAGGATTGCGCGGTCATGGCCGCGCGGTCATCGAAGACCATCGGGCCGTCCGGCGGCATTCGTTCCGAGATATGCGAAGCGGCGTATCGGCAAGGATGGGCAGCCGATCGAAGCGACGTTTGAGGACGGGGCGGGCTCTTTCCTGAATCGCGTCCCAACCGGCGCGCTGCTGGAGGGTTGCCGGCTGGAGGCAGTGGCAGCCCGCTTGCGCTGCGAGAAATGCGGGCGCAAGCTGCGGTGCGCGGGACCGGGGCCCGGCGCTTGATCGATTCTGGCAAGACGTCGTACTTGACAGTCTCTCTGTCGACGATTCAGAGGCTTGCAGGTGCCACGATGGGAGCGTCATGGCTGGGTCACCCGTGCGCCGGAGAGCGGCTGGTCGATACGCAGCGTGCTCTGGCGAGAAGCATTGGCTAGGCGGTGTCATGTGTTTTTGTGACACCTGGCTTGAAACTTACAAGGTGCAGTTGATGACCAGTTCTTCGGACATATTGGTTGCCGAAATTGATCGTTTTCTCGAGATCCTCGAGAGTGCACAGGATGATCGAGAGCTTCGAGCTCTATTCGATACTTTCGAAGAGAAGTATGACTTGAACCTGCCGTCCGATCCGTTTTCCGACCATTATCGGGCCACGCAATTCGCTCTCTACGAAAGGCTTGCTGGGAAGCCCTATACCCCGGCTAACGAGGTAAGCGGTTTCGATGTTGCCGAAATGGCGATCAGCCCTTTCCCCTACCACCACCAGTCGAGCGATCTTGTTGGCGAGCAGCTCATGGCTATCGGCTATATCATCAAGGTCATGGCTTTGCCGCCGGGTGCTCGCATTCTCGAATTCGGGCCGGGCTGGGGCAACACTACGCTCGCGCTCGCCAAGATGGGATATCAAGTAACCGCAGTAGACATTGAAAAGAACTTCGTTGATCTAATTCGAAGAAGAGCAGAGATGGAGGGATTGAATATCGATGCGAGAGTGGGAGACTTCTCTCTAATTGATGCATTGGATGACCAATTTGATGCTGTTCTGTTCTTCGAATGCTTCCATCATGCCCAAGACCATATCAAGCTTATCTCCGCGTTCGATAGGGTCCTCAGGCCGGATGGGCTAGTCTGTTTCGCGGCTGAGCCAATTAACGAGACCTTCCCTCTCCCATGGGGTCTGCGCATGGATGGTCAATCAGTTTGGGCGATCCGAAAGAACGGATGGCTTGAGCTGGGCTTCAACCTCAAATATTTCTCTGAGGCCCTTCGGCGGAACGGTTTCATCTGTACACGACACAAGGGAGCTGATAGCCCCTTGTCTTCTGTTCTGCTTGCGCGGCGTAAGGCTGACTTTGAGCGGGTTCGTAAAGTCCTCAGATATCGTCACGCTGATGGGACGCTCTTTCATCAATGTGGGGTCATCAAAGGCGATAGCCTCGCGGTCTCGCCAGAAGATCGTGGTGTGGTCTCCTTTGGGCCATACGCACATCTTCCTTCTGGATCCTATGAACTAACGATTCGCTTCTCCAATATAGATATACCCGCTGACAGTCTTTCATGGGACATCGTTACGAACAAGGCGCGATGGTTCTTGATAGAGCCTGAGAGATTGAATGTGCCGTCTGATGGTGTGATCAAACAGACTGTTTCGCTGTATCCATCCGGTGAGGGCCGCGGCGTGAAGCGGTGAGACTGTCTATCGGTCGTCGAGGAATGCCTCTGGCCCCTC
>NZ_JAPFGY010000033.1 GCF_026586795.1 Erythrobacter sp. WG | reverse complement strand
GCCTTCTCCTCCGCCGCCGCCGCCTGCACCCGAAGTGCGCGCCGAAGCGCCCCCCGCGCCGCCGCCCCAGCCTGCGCCTGCGCCGACGGGCGAGCGGCCCTCGGTGAGCCACTGGCGCACGGCAGAGCCTCCGACCGAGCGTCGTCAGCCCGATCAGGAGCCGACCCTTGCGGTGCGCGCGCTGCGGCGCGGGCTCGGCGCGGCGGATCAACCCCCTCCGCCGCCGCCTTCTCCGCCGCCCGCGCCGGTCGCGGTGCGCAGCGATCCGCCCGCAGCCTTCCCCGATGCAGGGGAGGAGGACGAGAGCCCGGCGCCGCCCGTCCCCTCCTTCGCCGAGGACCGGGCATTCGACGACGAGGACGAGGACGAGGGCACCTCGCGCTTCGATTACCGCGCGCCCTTCACCCGCCCGCGCAACACGCTCAGGATGTGGACGCTTGCCGCCGTGCTGTTCGCCGCGATCGCCGGGGCGACGGCGGTCGCGGTCAATTACTACGGCCTGCCCGAATGGCTCCCGCTCCAGCGCCCGACCTTCGGCGTCGGCCGGCCCGGGCTCGAGCTCGATTTCCCCAAGGCGCAGCAGCGCAAGGAGCCGCTCGAGAACGGCGAGGTGATCTTCCGGGTGCGCGGCACCATCACCAACACCGCCGCCGAAAGCCTCGACGTGCCGAACCTGCTGGTGGTGTTCTCCGACCGGCGCGAACGCAATATCGGCGACTGGGTGGTGGTCCCCGCCAAGCGCCGCCTTGCCCCGGGCGAGACGGTGACGGTGACCGAGGCGATCGCCAACATCCCGCCCGGCGCGGCGGTGGCCGACCTCGGCTGGGCGCCGCGCTGAGCGGTTTGACGGCGCGCTCGTTTAAGCGCTTGCGCTCCCCCGAGGCCCTTGCTAGGGGCGCGCTCCTACCGCGGGGCCAGCACTTCTTGCTGCCCCGACATACCCCGAGTGCGGTCGTGGCGGAACTGGTAGACGCGCAACGTTGAGGTCGTTGTGGGCGAAAGCCCGTGGAAGTTCGAGTCTTCTCGACCGCACCATCTTCTCTCCTGAAATAGGCCGGTTTGCCTTCGGGCGCCCCGCCCTTGCTGCGGGTCGCGATTCTGCGTCGGCGGAAACGCGTCCGCCGTCTGCGCGCGGCAGACCGACAACACCCTGAAAAATCGCTCTCTGGAGCTGCGCCGGGCGCGGCCTGCGTGCCGAGGCGAGACAGGCGTCGGACACGGCGAACACCCTCGCCCTACCGAAGCTCTGTAGCATTTGACATTCCTTGCACATCTGCATAGGATCATATTTGCATATATTTGCAGATATGCATGGGAGGCTGCCATGCCGGGCCGCGTCATCGTGTCCAGGGAACTGGCCGATATCTTCAAGATCCTCGCCCACCCCGATCGGGTGCGGCTGGTGGAGGAACTCGGCCACGGCGAAAAGGATGTCACCGCCATCGCCCATGCGCTCGGCCTGCCCGCGCCGCGCGTCTCGCAGCATCTTGCCGCGCTGCGCTCGCACCGGCTGGTGACCGACCGGCGCGCGGGACGGCAGCATTTCTACCGCCTCACCCGGCCGGGCATGGCCGGCTGGATTCTCGACGCGCTCCCCTTCCTCGAGGTGCGAGGTCCGATCGAGGGCCCCGCGCAGCTCGAGGAAGTGCGCAAGCTGTGGGCCGCCGACCATGCCTGACAATCAGATCGAAAGGACCGAACGGATGTCGAAATTTGCCATGGGGGTCATCAAGTTCCAGCGCGAGGTGTTCCCCGAGAAGCGCGAGCTGTTCGAACGCCTTGCCACCGGGCAGAGCCCCGAGGCGCTGTTCATCACCTGCTCGGACAGCCGAATCGAGACCGCGATGCTCACCCAGACCGATCCGGGCGAGCTGTTCATCTGCCGCAACGCGGGCAACATCGTGCCCCCGCACACCAACCAGACCGGCGGCATGACCGCCTCGATCGAGTTCGCGATCGGCGCCCTGCGGGTGCCCAACATCGTGATCTGCGGCCACACCGAATGCGGCGCGATGAAGGGCGCGATGAACCGTGACGGGTTGGGTCATCTGCCGCACGTGCGCGAATGGCTGGGCTATTCGCAGGGCGCGGTGGACATCACCGAAGCGCTCGGCGCGGGGCTGAGCGAGGCGGAGCGGATGCGGATGCTGCTGGAGCAGAACGTGATCCTGCAACTCCAGCACCTCAAGACCCACCCGACGGTGGCGGTCGCGCTGGCGCAGGACCGGCTCCAGCTTCACGGCTGGGTCTACGACATCAAGTCCGGCGAGGTCTCCGCCTACGACCAGGCGACGCGCAGCTGGGCGCCGATCGCCGACCATTACGCGCCCGAGGCCGCCAGAGCCGTGCTCGCCGGCCACGCCTGCTGATGTCGCGTCCGATCCGGAGCGCCCCGACACCTTCATCCCGCTAGCCAAGGAGCGCCCGTCATGAGCACCCTGACTGCCCAACGCCCGTCCTCTGCCGTCCTCGGCCGGGATTCCCTTGCCTCGATCGTGGTCTTCCTCGTCGCCCTGCCACTGTGCATGGGCGTGGCGATCGCCTCGGGCGCACCCCCGGCGCTGGGGCTGATCACCGGGATCATCGGCGGGCTGGTGGTGGGAAGCATCGCCGGATCGCCGCTCCAGGTCAGCGGGCCCGCAGCGGGGATGGCGGTGCTGGTCTTCCAGCTGGTCAGCGAACAGGGGCTGATCATGCTGGGCGTGGTGGGGCTGCTGGCGGGCGCCTTTCAGCTCATCGCCGGGGTCCTGCGACTGGGGCAATGGTTCCGCGCGATCTCGCCGTCGGTCATTCACGGGATGCTGGCCGGGATCGGCGTGCTGATCTTCGTCTCGCAGGTCCACGTCATGCTCGACGATGCCCCGCGTTCGAGCGGGCTTGCCAACATCGCCGCCCTGCCCGAGGCGATCGTCAAGGCGATCCCCACCGACGGATCGGTGCACCACCTGGCGGCGCTCGCCGGGATCATCACGATTTTCACCATCGTGCTGTGGAACAAGTTTCGGCCCGCGCGGCTGTCGCTGTTGCCCGGACCGCTGCTCGGCGTGATCGTCGGCACGATCTTCGCGATGGTGTTCGCCCTGCCGATCATCCAGGTCGATCTGCCCGCCAACCTGACCGACGCGCTCAATGTCCCCACCATGGAGGCGCTGGGCCGCGCGATCGAGCCCGGCATCCTCGGCCTCGGCCTGATCTTCGCCTTCGTCGCCAGCGCCGAAACGCTGCTGTGCGCGACGGCGGTCGACAAGATGCACATCGGCGCGCGCACCAATTACGACAAGGAACTGCGCGCGCAAGGCGTGGGCAACATGATCTGCGGCGCACTTGGCGCGCTGCCGATGACCGGGGTGATCGTGCGGTCCGCCGCCAATGTCGAGGCCGGCGCCACCACCCGCTTTTCCGCCATCGCGCATGGCGGCTGGCTGCTGCTGGCGATCGTCGCCTTCCCCTTCGTGCTCAACGAGATTCCCACCAGCGTGCTCGCCGCGATCCTCGTCTACACCGGCTACAAGCTCGTCAACGTGGCGCAGATCCGCAAGATCGCCGAGTTCGGGCGGCAGGAGCTGGCGATCTATGCCGTGACGCTTGTCGGGGTGGTCGCCATCGACCTCCTCACCGGCGTCATCATGGGCTTCGCGCTGGCGACGCTCAAGCTCGTCTACACCTTCTCGCACCTCGAGATCAGCACCACCGAGGACAAGGAGGCGAACCGGATCGACGTGTGGCTGACGGGTTCGGCGACGTTCTTCTCGATCCCGCAGCTCAGCGGCGTGCTCGAAGCCAGCCCCTTCGGCGCGGAGGTGCACATCCACGTCGAGAAGCTCGACTATATCGACCATGCCTGTCTCGAGATGCTGTCCTCGTGGGAAAAGCTGCACCAGAGCACCGGGGGCAGCCTGGTGGTCGAGTGGAGCGATCTCGTGCGGCGTTACGCGCGGCGCTCGCAGGACCCGGGCAAGACCTCAATCCCGGCGCTGACCCAGCGCAGCGCGGCCTGACGCGGCCGCCGGGGTTCAGCGTGTCGCGACGAGCGTGATGCGGCTTGCGGCAGTCCCGCACGGAACGCTTGCGGGCGCAGCATTCGGCGCGGGCGCGGCCACGGCCTTCCACGGTGCGACCGGGCGCCCTGCGGCGGCGTCCTCCGCACACAGGCGGGCGAGGCATTCGGCGTCGGAAAGCTGTGTCACGTAGGGCGCGGGCGATCCGCGCGTCTCGGTCACGACGCCCCGATCGCGCAGCCGCGCCCAGCCTTCGGCGAGGCGCCGGGCGGCGAACAGGTTCCCGCCATTTCGCGCGGCGAGGGCGAGTGACTGCACCAGCAGCGCCGCATCGAGCGGGGCGCCCCCCGCCCTGCCCAGGGCTGTCTCGGCCGAGACGAGATGGAGCGTATCGCCCTGCCACAGCATCGGCCACGGGCCGCGTATCCCCGACAGCTCGGCAAGCAGGGTGACGATGAGGCTGCGCAATTCGGGCATGACGATGATCGCATCCCAGCCGCCCGGATCGCCGGCGAGCCGGGCCAGCGCCTCCTCGATGGCCAGCACCTCGAGGGCAAGCCCGCTCCAGCCGGGCACCACCTTGCCCGCGAGCATATGCCGCGCCAGCGCGCTGCGGCTGCGCTCGTGGCCGATCACCGCGATGCGGCTGCGGCCCTCGGCTTCGGCGGCGCCTATCATGTCGTGCAGTAAGCGGCTGCCGGGGAGCGATACGCCACATTCCTCGTCCATCCGGCACGCGGCCGGATGCGGCGAGACCAGCATCGCGTCGATCGCGGCGGTGCGGCCGGGACGACCGGCGCAGGGGTCCCACAGGTAGCTTGCCACCCAGCGCGCCGGCGCAAGGTCGCGCGTCCGGCGCGGGTCCTGGAACGCGGCGGCGGGGTGCGAGAGCCACGGCGCGAAGATCGGTGCCCGCGCGGCCCCGCGGCCCCACGCCCAACCCGCACGCTGCCGCAGCACCCCGGCGCCGCCGCGCGGGGCGTGCCGGATGTCGAGACCCGCCCAGCCGGCCACCCTGTCGAACGCATCGGCCCATTCGGCAGAAGGCGCCTCGTCCGGCCGGGCGAGGCACAGCTGGTTGCGCACCAGCGACAGGCTCGGCTGGCCTTGGCTCGACTGCGGGGGACGGGTTGCGACGGGAAGCGGCTCGAGTTCGGGGCTTTGCATCGGCATATCCTTGGGCGCGGCGATCGTGTCGCGTCCTAGATCACCGCGGCGCTTAGGATAATTAGATAATTTGCGCCTTATCCTTCCATCTGATGGATGAAAGCGTTTTGCTCAACGCTCGACGACGTCCCGCGATATCGGCGCCAGCTTCGCCAGCAGGCGGTTCTGCGCGGCGAAAGGCACCCTCGCCTCGCGCATCGCTGCCTGAAGGTTTTCGACCAGCGCGTTCATGTCGGCGCGGCTGACGCCCATCTGCGCGTGCGCGGTCTTCATGTCGCGGCCCGTGTAATCGCATCCCGCACCCAAGAGGTAGCAGAACTGTTCGCCCAGCGTCCGCTTCAGCCGCACCATGTCGTGGCTGGCGAAGATCGGCGCGATGCGCGGATCGGCCTCGGACAGATCGACGGTGCGCGCCGCGATCCGCGCGATGCCCTCGCGCCCGCCGAACGCGGCGGCGAGCCCGGCGCCGTCATAGGGCGCCGCGCCGGCGTTGGCGTTGGACTGCGGATAGGGATCGACCGGAAACTCGCCCGTCACCGGATCGCGCTGCTTGGCCTCGACGCCGAACTCCGCATCCCAGTCGGTGCCTTCGGCAGGGGCCTGCTGCATGAGCATCAGGAGAGCGGAAGCGGTGGCGGTCAGCAGCATCGGCGGAGGCTCCGGGGCGGGGATCAGAAAGCGACTTGCGCGGACAGGAACCCGCCGCGCTGGCCGGGGATCGTGGCGATCGAGCCCAAGTCGACATAGGCGGCGGTCAGCGTGAGGTGGCGCGTCAGGGCGTAGGCGGCGAAGATGTCCATCCAGTCATCGTCGCCCAGGCCCAGATTGTCGGGCTTGCTGCGATATTCCGCACCAACCACCGCGCGGCGGGAGAGCTGGTAGCCGACCGATCCTTCGAACTGGAGCCGATAGTCCGCCCCGCCGCCCGCCGCGCCGAAGCCGAGCAGGCCAAGCTCGTTCGCCTCGGTGTAGCGCAGGGTGGCATTGACCAGCAGGCTGCGCGCGAGAAACAGCTTGGTGGCGCTCAGCGTGTAATCCGTGCCCGCCGCATCCGCCGCGCCGAGCGCCCGCACCAGCGCGCCGTCGCGGCTACGCTTGTGTTCGATCCCGACCGCGATCTGCGGCAGCCAGGTCTCGCCGTAGACGAGATCGCCCGCGACGCGCAGTTTGGCGCCGAAGGTGTCGAGGTTGAAGGTGTAGCCCTGCCCGATGCCGAGCGCGGTGCCGATGTCGCGGGTGTCGAAATCGGCCCGCGCATAGCTCAGCTCGATGCGATCGCCGAGGCCCACCGCGATCCCGTAGGACCGCCAGCCGAAATCCGCGAGCTCGATCCCGGTGACATGGGCCGATGCGCCGATCCCGCCCGCCATCTGCCGCCCGCCGATCGTCGCCCAGCGGGCAAGGCCGCCGCCGGACGATCCCTCGACCGTGGTGACGCCGTTGGTGAGCAGCAGCTTGCCGCCGTCGAACATCCGCAGCTTGCCGGCCCGCGGTTCCGATTCGTTCAGCGCCAAAGCATCGTCAGGCGCGACGGGCGCGGTCGCGGGCACGAGCGAATTCGGCGGGGACGCAGCGGCGGGCTGCTCCAGCACAGGTTGATAGGCGATGCGCTCCTGACGCTCCGGCGCGTCCTCGGCGCCCGCAGCGGACGGTCCAACGGCGGCCTGGGCGAGGATCAGCAGGCTGGAAAGCGAAAGCACCATGCCGTCGGCGTTAGCGGCATTTGGTAAACGCGCCTTGAACCCTGAAGCGAGGGTTCTTTAACGGGTCACCGCTTAGGTGCCGGGCCTGCCATGCCCGTCGCCCACGCCCCCGTCCCGAAGCTTCCCGCCGCCCTCGCCCTTCTCGCCGTCGCCGGGCTGGGGCTGATCGCGGGCGCCACCGGCACCCGTGCCGCAGCGCCGGCCAGCCTGACGGTGCAGGTGGTGGATACGGCCGGCGTGCCGGTGCGCGATGCGGTGGTCGAACTGCATACGGCATCACCGCCTGCCGGACCGATTCGCTTCCCCTGGAAGATGGGAATGGGTCAGAAGAACCAGCAGTTCGTCCCCGGCACGCTCGTCGTCGCCAAGGGCAGCACCGTGGCCTTTCCCAATCTCGATAATGTGCGCCACTCGATCTACAGCTTCTCCAAGCCGGCGCGCTTCGCCATCGAGCTCTACGGCCGCGACCAGACCCGCACCCAGACCTTCCCGATCGTCGGCAGCGTCAAGCTGGGCTGCAACATCCACGATCAGATGCGCGGCTATATCCGCGTCACCGACACGCCCTTTGCGGGCAAGACCGATCACAATGGCTATGTGACCCTCACCGGCATGGCAGCGGGCGCGGCGCGGATCACCGTCTGGCACCCGCAGCTGCGCAGCATCGACAACGAGAGCAAGTCGGCGGTCGCGCTCACGGGCGGCGCACAGGCACAGAAGATCAAGGTCGCCCTGCGATGAGCGTCGCGGAGGCGACACCCGCGCGCGCAGACGCACTCTTGGCGCGGATGCGGCGCTGGCGTTTCGGATCGCTGCGCTCGCGCATCGCGCTGCTTTATGCCGGGCTGTTCACGGTGGTGCTCGGCCTCGTGGTGTCGCTCGCCGCCGGGGGGCTGGCGCGCTTCGGCGAGACGAGCGCGGCGCGCGACCTTGGCGCCAACGCACGGGTGTTCGACGAAATCCTCGCCGCGCGGGCGCGCCAGATGGGCGACCAGGCCGGCGTGCTCGCGCATGACTTCGGCTTCCGCGAGGCGGTGGCGACGGGCGATGCGCCGACCATCGCCAGCGCGCTCGCCAGTCTCGAGGGGCGGGTGCGCAGCGACATGGCCTTCGTCCTGACGCTCGAGGGCGAGGTGCGCGCCGCCGACACGACCGGGATTCCGGCGCCCGAAAGCCTCTACGCGCAGCTCGATGCCGGCAAGACGCGGGGCATCATCCGTTCGGACAAGGGCCTGGCGCTGGCCGCCGCCGCGCCCATCGAGGCCCCCGACCTCATCGGCTGGCTGGTGATCGCCCAGCCGCTGGACCGCGCGGAGCTCGACCGGCTGGTGGAGCTTGCGCCAATCGCGCTGCAGGCGCAGGTGGTCGAGGCGGGTCGCCAGCCCGCGTGGCTGCGCGATGCGGCATCGGGCACCGTGTTCGAGCGCGAGGCGGGCGAGCGCTACCTCTACCATGTCTCGGACCTTGCGGTGCTGCAGGAGGGCGTCGCGCCCCGGCTGGTGCTGCGCCACCCGCTCGCGGAGTCGCTCGCTGCCTATGCGAGCCTCAAGGGCTGGCTGATCGCACTCGCAGTCGGCGGCATCGTGCTGGCGCTGGGGATGAGCTGGCGGGTCGCGCGCAGCGTCACCGAGCCGCTCCAGCAGCTCGACGAGGCGACCCGCATGATCGGCGAGGGCCGCGAAGTGAGCCTCGCGATCGCCACCGGGGACGAGATCGGGCGGCTCGCCGACAGCTTCAACCAGATGGTCATCGCTATCGAGGAGCGCGAGCGGCAGATCATCCATGTCGGCCTTCACGACGGCCTCACCGGCCTTCCCAACCGCAAGCTCTTCACCGAACAGCTCGCCACCACCCTCGCCCGGCGGCGGCAGGGCGAACGGGTGCTGGTCGCCTATGTCGATCTCGACGATTTCAAGATGGTCAACGACTCGCTCGGCCATCCGGCGGGCGACGCGCTGCTGCGGATGGTCGCCGATCACCTGCGCGAGGACCTGCCCGATGCGCTGGTCGCCCGGCTCGGCGGGGACGAGTTCGCGATCCTGATCGACGGGATCGACGAGAAGCGCGATCTCGGCCACATCGCCGATGCCCTGCAACGCAGCTTCGATCGCCCGATCGCGATCGGCGGCCAGCACGCCGCCTGCGGGGCAAGCATCGGCATCGCCGTCGCGCCGGGCGACGGGAACGACGGCAGCACCCTGATGAAGAACGCCGACCTCGCGCTCTACCGCGCCAAGCACGAGGGCAAGGCGACCTACCACTTCTTCGAACCCGCGCTCGACGAGGCGGCGCGCCAGCGCCGCCAGCTCGAGCTCGACCTGCGGGCCGCGATCAAGGAGGGCGGGTTCGAGCTCAATTTCCAGCCGCTCTACAGCCTTGCCGAGAAGCGCCTGACCGGCTTCGAGGCGCTGATCCGCTGGAACCACCCGGTGCGGGGCCGGGTCAATCCGGCCGAGTTCATCCCGCTCGCCGAGGAGACCGGGCTGATCGTGCCGGTCGGCGAATGGGTGCTGCGCGAGGCCTGCCATCAGGCGAGCACCTGGCCGGACAACGTCTCGGTCGCGGTCAATGTCTCGCCCAAGCAGTTCGCGGCGAGCGGGCTTGCCTCGACGGTCCTCTCCGCGCTTGCTGCAAGCGGCCTTGCCGCCCACCGGCTCGAGCTCGAGATCACGGAAAGCATCTTCATCGCCGATGTCGATGCGACCCTGGCGACGCTGCACGGCCTGCGCGCGCTGGGCGTGAAGATCGCGCTCGACGATTTCGGGACGGGCTACTCCTCCCTGAGCTATCTGCGCTCCTTCCCCTTCGACAAGGTCAAGATCGACAAGAGCTTCGTCGAGGACCTCGGCACCAGCAGCACCGGGCACGCCGTGATCCGCGCGATCACCACCCTCGCCAATGCGCTGGGCATGGACACGCTCGCCGAGGGGGTGGAGGATGTCGCCCAGTTCGAGGTGCTCGAACGCGAAGGATGCCAGAACATCCAGGGCTTCCTGTTCTCCAGACCCGTCCCCGCAGGGGCGGTCGCCGGCCTGCTGCGCGACGGCGCGGGCTATCAGCGACAGCTGCGGGCCTGATAGCCCGCGCCGCGACCGGCCCGCCACGGCGCAGTCGATCCGGATCGTCCCGTCAGCGCTCTGCCGGCAGCAGCGCCAGCAGGGCGAAGCTCGCGAGCCAGTGTTCGCCCATGTAGTCGCCCTCCACATGCGGGAGCGCCGCGGCGAGGTGCTGGTCGGCGAGGCGGCGCAGCGCGGCTTCGTGCGGGACGCCAAGCCGCGCGCCGATCGCCTTGAGGCACCATGCGCGGCTGAGGTTGAGGCCGTCGAGATGCGCGATCTTGCCGTCGCTGCGGTCGGAGACGATGACCGGGCGGCATTCGCGGCTCAGCCAGTCGTTCTCGATCACCAGCGCCGCGAACCACGCTGCGAAGGCGCGGTGCGGCAGGACCTCGCTCATCAGCACGGCGGCGGTAAGGACGGGGGAGAGGAACTCGTCGCCGCCGGGTTCCCAGCCCGCATAATCGCGGCGGTGACCGAAGGCGCGGGTCGCCCAGTCGTCGATCAGCTCCACCAGTCCGGGATCGCGGCTCTCGGCCCAGGCCCTCGCCAGCACCAGCGCGAAGGCGGTGTTGAAGTGGGTGCCGACGGTGATCGGATAGGTGAGAATGGCGAGGTAATCGCGAAGCCGCTGCGCGAAGGCGCGGGCGAGCGGTTCGAGCCGCTCGCCCCACACCTTGTCCCCGTGCCGCGCGGCTTCGTGGTGGAGGCACATCAGCCAGCCCCAGCCATAGGGCCGCTCGAACCCGCGTGCGGAGGGTCGGTCCAGATAGGCGAGCTCGATCGCGAGCTTTTCCGGCGTGAAGGTCGTCTCGGCCAGCGCCTCGATCTGCGCGGCCTCGGGCATTGCGGGATAGAGCCGCCGCAGCGTCAGCAAGGTCCACCAGCCGTGGACGCAGGAGTGCCAGTCGAAGCTGCCGAAGAACACCGGGTGCGCTTGCTGCGGCAGGCGCAGGTCTTCGGGGCCGATGAAGACGTGGTCGTCCTTGTAGGGGAAGGCGCGCGCGACGTGTCCCAGCGCCACGCGGGCGAAGCGGCGGGCGGTGTCCTCCGTCAGCGCCATAGCAGGAACCCTCCCACATAGATGATCAGCACATTGCACACCCATAGCGGCACGGCGGTGCCGACCTGCTGGCGGATCACCGCGTTCTGGTCCTTCAGTTCGAGCAGCGCGGCCGGCACGATGTTGAAGTTCGCCGCCATCGGCGTGAGCAGCGTGCCGCAGAAACCCGCGAGCATTCCCACCGCGCCGATCACCGCCGGACGGCCGCCGTCTTCCGCGATCAGCAGCGGAATGCCGATCGCGGCCGCCATCACCGGAAAGGCGGCGAAGGCGTTGCCCATGATCATGGTGAAGCCCGCCATGCCGACGGCGAAGACGACTACGGTCAGGAACACGCTCCCCTCCGGGATCAGGCCGCGCGCCACCCCGCCGATGATGTCGCCCACGCCCGCAAGCGCGAAGACCGCGCCCAGCGCCGCGAGCATCTGCGGGAGGATCGCAGCCCAACCGATCGAATCGATCAGCCGCCGCCCTTCCTCGGCAGGGCCCAGCAGCGGGGGGCGCAGCCAGAGGCACGTCGCGGCGAGCGCGGCAAGCACCCCGATGCCGAACAGGATCAGCGTCTCGCGCCGCGCCTCGAACAGGCCGGTCTCGCCCAGCGGCGTGAAGTTGTAGAGCAACGTCCCCGCGACCGCGGTGAGCGGCACGATCAGCGCGGGCAGGAACAGCTTGTTGCCCAACCGCTCGGCGAGCGCCTCGCGCTCTTGCGGAGAGGTGGTCGGCGGATCGCTGCGCTTGAGGCCGCCCAGCCCCGCGATCGCCACCAGCGCCAGCACCAGCACGCCGTTGGCCAAATCCGAGAGATGGCTGCCGAAGAAGAAGCTGACGGCCAGCAGCGCCCAGAAGGCCGCGTTGCCCCAGCGCCTGTCTCTCGCCGAAAGCGCCGCCCATATGGCGAAAGCCGCCCCGGCGAGGACATAGAGCCACTCGTAGGTGATCATTGGCCCGCTCTCCCCAGCCGCCGGTCGAAGGCGAGTACCCGCCAAGAATGGATCGCGAAGGCGACAATCGCGGTCGGGATCGCCCAGATCGAGAGTTCGAGCGGGGTGAGCGGGTAGCCCGCCGCCTCGAACACGCCCTGGATCAGCAGGATCGAGGCGATGGCGAAGAAGATGTCCTCGCCGAAGAACAGACCGACATTGTCGGTCGCCGCGGCCATCGCCTTGATGCGGTCGCGGTCTTCCTCGGGGAGGTCGCCGTGGGTCTTGACCGCTGCGGCCTCGGCCATCGGCGCGACCAGCGGGCGGACCGCCTGGGGGTGCCCGCCGATGTCCTTCATGCCAAGCGCCGATGCGAGCTGGCGGAACGCGAGGTAGGCGACCAGCAGCCTGCCCATCGTCGCCCCGCGCATCCCCGCGATCACCGCGCGGGCGCGTTGCTGGAGGCCGTAGCGTTCCAGCAGCCCGATCACCGGCAGGATGATCCATGTCACCGAGATATAGCGGTTGTCGTTGAACGCCTTGCCGAGCGCCTCGACCACCGAGAGGAGGTCGAGCCCCGCCAGCACGCCGGTTGCCAGCGCGGCGCTCACCACCACCAGCAGCGGATTGAAGCGCAGCGCAAAGCCCAGAACGACGATGGCGATGCCCGCCAGCGGCCAATAGTTCATCCGCCGAAGCCCCCTCCCCCGGGTGTCAGGATCACGAAGGTATCGCCCGGCTGCATCGCGGCAGAGGCGGCAGCGCCCAAATCCTCGCGCGAACCGTCGGCGCGTTCGACCCAGTTTTCGCCGGGGAGCGCATCGCCCCCGCCTGCCAGCCCGCGCGGAGCCTCCTTGCGGCGGTTGGCGAGGATATTGGCGCGCATCGGTTCGAGGAAGCGCACGCGCCGTACGACGCCGTCGCCGCCGCGCTGCCGCCCCTCGCCCCCGGAGCCGCGCCGGATCGCGAACTCCTCCAGCCGCACCGGCAGGCGCGTTTCGAGGATTTCGGGATCGGTCAGGCGCGAATTGGTCATGTGGGTCTGCACCGCGCTGGTCCCCGGATGGTCTGGTCCCGCACCGGACCCGCCGCAGATCGTCTCGTAATACTGGTGCCGCGCGTTGCCGAAGGTGAAGTTGTTCATCGTGCCTTGGCTTGGCGCGAGCCTGCCCGTGGCCGCGAACAGCGCGTCGGTGACGACCTGACTGGTCTCGACATTCCCCGCCACCACCGCCGCGCCCGGCTTGGGGTTCAGCATCGAGCCTTCGGGCACGATCAGCGTCACCGGCCTGAGGCACCCGTCGTTCATCGGGATCGCATCGTCGATCAGCGTGCGCAGGACGTAGAGTGCCGCGGCACGGGTGATCGAGCGGGGGGCGTTGAAGTTGCCGGGAAGCTGCGCGCTGGTGCCGGTGAAGTCGAACACCGCCGAACGGCTTACGCGGTCGACGCGGATCGCTACCTGCACCACCGCGCCGTTGTCCATCGGGTAGGCGAATTCGCCGTCCGAGAGCCCTGCGATGAGGCGCCGCACGCTTTCCTCGGCGTTGGCGAGGACGTGGTCCATATAGGCGGCGAGCACCTCGGCCCCCTGTTCGTGCGCTGCGCCTTGCAGCAATTCCGCGCCGCGGGTGCAGGCGGCGAGCTGGGCGCGCAGGTCCGAGAGGTTGCGGTCCGGGTTGCGCGCCGGATGCTCGGCGGCGGCAAGCGCCTCGCGGGTCGCAGCCTCGCGGAAGGTGCCTGCATCCACCAGCAACACATTGTCGAGCAGCACGCCCTCCTCGGCGATGGTGCGGCTGTCGGGCGGCATCGAGCCCGGCGCGATCCCGCCGATGTCGGCATGGTGACCGCGCGCGGCGACGAAGGCGTCGGGCTCGTCCCCTTCATCGGAGTAGAACACCGGCACGATCACCGTGATGTCGGGCAGGTGCGTGCCGCCGCGATAGGGATCGTTGAGCACATAGGCGTCCCCGCGCCGGAAGCCCCGCCCGTCGCGCGCAGCCCCGCGGGCCTCGATCACCCGCGCGATGGAATCGCCCATGCTGCCGAGGTGCACGGGGATATGCGGCGCGTTGGCGATCAGTGCCCCTTGCGCGTCGAACAGCGCGCAGGAGAAATCCAGCCGTTCCTTGATGTTGACCGACGTCGCTGTGGATTGCAGCACCACCCCCATCTCCTCGGCGATGGCCATGAAGAGGTTGTTGAAGATCTCGAGGCGGACCGGATCGACGGCGGTTCCTGCGGCCCGCGCGCGGGCGAGCGGCACGGTGCGGGTGAGGACGAGGCTGCCCTCCTCGGCCAGCCGCGCCTGCCAACCCTCCTCGACGACGGTGGTGGAACCCGGGTCGATGACGAGCGCCGGGCCGGGGACGACCTCCCCGACCTGCATGGCCGCGCGGGCGACGGTAGGCCAGCGGCCCGAGGGCGCGCCATGCACCGCGGCCGGTTCGGGCGCGAACGCGCCCAGTCCGCCCGAGACCCCGCGCGCCTCGACGCTGAGCGCCTCGACGATGATCGCCGCGTCCGCGTCCGAATAGCCGAAGCGCTGGCGGTGGAGCGCGCGGAAGGCCGCGTCCATCGCGGCAGGATCGTCGCAAGGGATCGCCAGCAGGCTGTCGCTCCCGGCAAAGCGCAGGCGCGCGCGCGGCGCGATGCGGATCGCCTCGGCGGGGATGCCCTGGTCGAGCAGGTCCTGCCGCGCCTGCGCCTCCAGCACGCCTCGTTCCTGCGCGAAACACTCGGTCAGCGGTCGCACGAGGCTCACCTCGCGGATCGCCTTCACCGGGGCGAGGCCGATGCCGTAGGCCGAGAGCATCCCGGCAAGCGGATGGACGAGCACCGTCCCGATCCCCAGCGCGTCCGCCACGCGGCAGGCGTGCTGGCCGCCCGCCCCGCCGAAGCAGGCGAGCGCGTAGCGCGTCACGTCATGCCCGCGTGCGACCGAAATCTTGCGGATTGCCGCGGCCATGTTGTTGATGGCGATGGCGAGGAAGCCCTCGGCGATTGTCTGGAGGCTGCGGGGCTCAGGAAGCTGCGCGGCGATCTCTTGCAGCCGGGCGCGGGCCGCCGCAGGGTCGAGCGGTTCGTCCCCGCCCGGGCCGAACACGGCGGGGAAGAAGGCCGGGTCGATCCGCCCGAGGAACAGGTTGCAGTCGGTCACCGTCAGCGGCCCGCCCTTGCGGTAACAGGCGGGGCCGGGTTCGGCCCCCGCGCTCTCGGGCCCGACCCGAAAGCGCGCGCCGTCGAACCGGCAGATCGACCCGCCACCCGCCGCCACGGTGTGGATCTGCATCATCGGCGCGGCGACGCGGACGCCTGCCACCACGCTGTCGCCGGTCAGCTCCACCTCGCCCGCGTAATGCGCAACGTCCGTGCTGGTGCCGCCCATGTCGAAGCCGATTAGCCGGGTATGGCCGAGCGGTTCGCACGCGGCGACCATCCCGACCACTCCGCCCGCCGGGCCCGAAAGGATCGCGTCCTTCCCCCGAAACGCGCCCACCTCGGCGAGCCCGCCATTCGACTGCATGAAGCGCAGCGCGCCGGTCGCCGGAAGGCTCGCGGCGAGCGTATCGGTGTAGCGCCGCAAGACCGGCGAAAGATAGGCGTCGACCACGGTCGTATCGCCGCGCGGGATCAGCCGGATCAACGGGGCGACCTCGTGGCTGACGCTGACCTGCGCGAAGCCCAGCTCCCGCGCAATGCCGGCCAGCCGCGCCTCGTGATCGCGGTGCTGCCAGCCGTGCATGAGGACGATCGCGAGCGCGGCGAAACCCTCTTCGCGCAGCTGCGCGAAGGCGGCGCGCGCGGCTGTCTCGCCCAGCGGGCGCAGCACCGTGCCGTCGGCGGCGACCCGCTCGTCGATCTCGACCACGCGGGCGGGCAGCTGTTCGGGTAGCACGATATGGCGCGCGAAGATATCGGGCCGCGCCTGCGTGCCGATCCGCAGCGCATCGGCGAACCCTTTCGTGATGGCCAGCGCCAGCCGCTCGCCCTTCCGCTCGAGCAGCGCATTGGTGGCCACCGTGGTGCCGATGCGAAGCTCGGCGATGGGGCCTTCGCCGTGCGCCGCCATCAGGCGCCGCACCGCCTCGCTCGCGGCGTCCGCATATTGGCCGGGGTTCTCCGACAGCAGCTTCGCGGTCACCAGCCGCCCGGTGGGCGTGGTGGCGACCACGTCGGTAAAGGTGCCGCCCCGGTCGACGGCGAAGCGCCACGCTGCTGGTTGCGACACGATCATCGGCTGCTGTGTCGTCCAAGCCTCGCGACAAAGCAACCACGCCTCGCCGGTGCGGGCGTTCTCATGAAATCTTGTCACCTCGGGGGTGGGGGTTTCTATGGCATCGCGCACCGGCCAGCGCGGTAGCGGCGATGCTCCGCCGGTTCCCGGCGCACTGCATGACAGGAAGGAACGAGCCGATGCGATACCTCTGGATGGCAGCCACCCTGACGGTGCTGGCAAGCCCTGCCCGCGCGGATGACGTCACGGTCACCTTACAAGGGGTCAAGAAAAACGCGGGATCGATCGTCCTGTGCCTGTGGTCGGGCGAGGCGGGATTCCCCGATTGCGAAAGCGGCAAGGCGGTGAAACGCATCGTCGTCCCGGCCGGTGCGACGAGTGCGCGGTTCGAGAACGTCGCCGCCGGCACTTATGCGGTCTCCGCCTTCCACGACGCCAACGGCAACGGCAAGCTGGACAGCAACTTCCTTGGCCTGCCGCTCGAGGCGGTGGGGATGTCCAACAACCAGAAGCTGAACGGTCCGCCGCGCTTCAAGCCGGCGCGCTTCAAGGTCGCCGGGGCGACCGCGATCAGCATCCGCTTCCAGAGCCTCTAGGCACAACCAGAGCTTATGGCCCCCGCCCGCGATTTCGTAAGGGCGTGATGGCAATCCCGTGACAATCATCCTCGCATGGTCCTTGCGGCGCTTCGCGGGGGGACGTGCGGGATCCTGCCGATATACCCCGGGGAGGGGGGCGAACCCGCTGGCCAGGCGGGGCCGCAGGGCTGCACCAGATAGGAGAGATGCGCGTGACACTGAGGATTGTTGCGGCCGGTCTGCTTGCGGGCACGGCAATGTCGCCGGTGTGGGCCCAGGAAAACCCGGCTCCCGCCGAAGGTGATCAGGAAATCATCGTCACCGCCCAGCGCCGCGCGCAGAACATCCAGGACGTGCCGATCTCGGTGACCGCCATTTCGGGCGAGACGCTTGAGGCGCGCTCGGCGCGCAACGTCAACGACGCCATCGCCTTCGCGCCCAACGTCGCCGTCACCACCGGGCCGACCGGGGGCAATTTCGGCGGCTTCTTCATCCGCGGCGTGGGCCAGCTCGACAATTCGATCGCGCTCGACCCGGGCGTCGGCGTCTATGTCGACGACGTCTACATCGCCCGCCTCCAGGCCTCGTCGGTCGACCTCCTCGATCTCGAACGGCTCGAGGTGCTGCGCGGGCCGCAAGGCACCCTGTTCGGGCGCAACACCATCGGCGGTGCGATCAGCCTCGTCACGGTCAGCCCCGATCCGGGCGGCTTCTCGGCGCGGGTGCGGGGCATCACCGGCTCGCGCGAGCGCTACGACCTCAGCGCCTCGCTCAACGTGCCGCTGGCCGCAAACGCGGCGATCCGGGCGACCGGCTTCACCCGCAACCAGGACGGCTGGGGCCGCAACGTCGCCACCGGCGAGACCTTCGGCAAGGTGTCCGAGCTCGGCGGGCGGCTGAAGGTGCTGTTCGAGCCCAGCCCGGACTTCTCGATCCTGCTGCAAGGCGATTACCTGCGCGCGCGCAATTCGCCTTCCCACCAGGTGCTGCTCGGCTTCAACCCGCAGGCTGGGATCACCGTCCCGCGTCCCCCGATGTTGGGCGGGCCCTTCTTTCTCCCCGGCGTCTCGCCCACCGGCGTGCCCTTCCCGACGGGAGTTGCGGCCGACCGCTCGACGAACCGCCGCGACAACTTCGCCTCGGTCCCGGACCAGCTCGACATCGACACCGGCGGGGTGAGCCTGACCGTCACCGGCGATCTCGGCTTCGGGACGCTCAAGTGGATCAGCGCGTGGCGCCAGTTCGACGAGGACAGTTTCGCCGATTTCGACGGCACCCGCTTCGTGCTCTACGACAACGCCAGCGTGCTACGGCAGGAGCAGATCAGCCAGGAGATCCAGCTGTCGGGCCAGATCGGCAATGTGAACTATCTGCTGGGCGGCTACTACTTCGCCGAGAACGCCTTCAACAACGTGACCCTGTGCACCGGGAGCAACCAGCCGCGACTGGTCAACCGCTGCCTGCGCTCGCGCAACAATATCTGGCTCGACGTCGAATCCGTGGCGGCGTTCGGCGAGCTGAGCTGGGACGTGAACGACTGGATCAACATCTTCGCCGGCCTGCGCTGGACCAGCGAGACCAAGGACCAGGCCAACGATTCGCTGCTCGACAACCGCGAGGCCGTGCCGACCGCGCTGCCCCCGATCGCCATCCCGGCACCCGGCACGACCCGCGTCGCGCTGCCCTACACTCAGGTGTCGCGCACCTTCAGCGCGGTGACCCCGCGCATCGGTGTCAATCTCCAGGTGGCCGACCGGATGCGGGTCTATGCGAGCTTCGCCGAGGGCTTCAAGTCGGGCGGGTTCAACGGTCGGCCCTCGAGCCAGCAGATAATCTCCTACGAGCCCGAGGAAGCGCGCACCTACGAGATCGGCTTCAAGGGCGATTTCTTCGACCGGCTGCTGCGGGTCAACGCGGCGGTGTTCCAGTCGGACTACCGCAACCAGCAGCTGCTGGTCTTCACCGCGGTCTCGGGTCTGTTCGAGACCCGCAACGCGGGCGACAGCCGAATTCGCGGCTTCGAGCTCGAGGTCGATGCCAACATTTCCGAACGCTTCGCGCTACGCGGCACGCTCGGCCACCTCGACGCGGGCTATCGCACCTTGTCGCCGCAGGTCGCGGGGATCACCCTCAATACCCCCCTGCCGCTGACGCCGGAGTGGACCTACACGATCTCGGGCGAATACCGCCTGCCGCTGACCGACCTCGGCGAACTGCGTCTGCGCGGCGACTGGACCTATCGTTCCGAGGTGTCCTACCAGCTCGAGAACGATCCGCTCGAACGCCAGCCCGGCTTTGGCCTCCTTAACCTGCGCGCGACCTGGCAGCTGCCCGACGAGCGGTTCGACATCGGGGTGTTCGGCACCAACGTGACGAACAAGTACTACCTGACCAACGCCCAGGACAGCCGCACCGGCAACGGCATCGCCTTCGGCGGCATCGGCCGGCCGGCGGAATGGGGCGTGGAAGTGAACATGAGGTTCTGATGAAGGCGCAAGTCACCCGCTACCATCCGCTGCTGGTCACCCTCCACTGGGTGGTGGCGATCCTCATCATCGGCAACCTCGTCGCCGGCAAGCTGCTGCTCGACGGCCTTGCTGACGGCGATGCGGCCAAGCTCGAGGTGCTGCGCCTGCATATGCTCGGCGGCCTCGTCGTCCTGCTGCTGCTGGTCGGGCGGCTGGCGGTGCGCTTCGCCACCGCCCGCCCGGGTCCGGCGCACCAGAGCAAGCCATTGAACTGGCTCGTCGGCCTGAGCCACGCGGGGCTCTACCTCGCCGCGCTGGCGATGGCGGTAACGGGGCTCGGGACGGCGCAGCTCGCCGGGCTTTTCCCGCTCTTGCAGGGTCAGCCGGTGACGATCCCCAGCGACTGGTCGCAGATTGCTCCCCATGCCGGGCACGAGCTGTTCGCCAACGTGCTGCTGGTGCTGATCGCGGTGCATTTCGCGGGCGCGCTCTACCACATGGCCAAGCGCGACGGGGTCGCCGGGCGGATCTGGTTCGGCAAGCGGACAACCGATTGATCGGGAGACCTGCGCGGGCGGCACTTACCCCCGCGCAGGCAGCCAGCGATAGGACCCGTCCTCGCGGCTGCGGCGCCCCTTCTCAAGCTCGCCATTGGCGGTGAACCAGCCGGCGTCCACCGGGCGCTCCACCCCCCAGTCCATCAGCTCGCCGTGTTCGGCCAGGCGCCATTCGCCCCCGCGCTTCTCGGCCCGGCCGATGTAGCGGCCCAGCACCTCGAGCTCGCTCGCCGCCGCTTCCTGCCAGTGCCAGGTGCGCACATAAGCCTCATAGCCGATGCTGTCGCCATCCTGCACCAGAGCGACGTTGCCGACATCGTGCCGGGTCGCGGCGAACATCCCCATGAAGCCCATGGCGACCGCGACGAAGCCTTCAGGACCGCCTTCGTAGATCGTGCCCAGCGACACCCGCGCATCGGGCCAGAAGGCGCTGGCGATCAGCGCCGCGTCCAGCCGGTCGACCCCGCGCGCGTAGCGATAGATCGCCTGCCGCACGCCTTCCGCATCGTCGGCGATCATGCGCGTTCCTCCCGCAGCCGGAAGCGTTGCACCTTGCCCGTCAGCGTCTTGGGCAGCGCCGGCACGAACTCGACCGCGCGCGGATACTTGTAGGGCGCGAGGGTCGCCTTGACGTGGTCCTGCAGCGCGCGCGCGAGCGAGGGATTGCCGCTTCCCGACGCAGTGACGACATAGGCCTTGACGATCATTCCCCGGTCCGGGTCCGGCGCACCGACCACGGCGCATTCGGCGACCTCGTGGTGCATCAGCAGCGCGTTCTCGACCTCCGGCGCGGCGATGTTGTAGCCCGAGGAGACGATCATGTCGTCCGAGCGCGCCACGTAGTGGAAGTAGCCCTCGGCATCGATCCGGTAGGTGTCGCCGGTGACGTTCCAACCGCCCTGCACGTAAGCGGCCTGGCGCTGATCGTCGAGGTAGCGGCACCCGGTCGGCCCGCGCACCGCCAGCCGCCCCTCGCCCTCCGCCAGCGGCTGTCCTTGCGCATCGAGCACGCAGGCCTCGTAGCCGGGGACGACCTTGCCGGTGGCGCCGGGGACGATGTCCTCGCCTGCGGCGGAGATGAAGATGTGCATCATCTCGGTCGCGCCAATGCCGTTGACGAGCTTGTGGCCGGTCGCCTTCTCCCACGCCGCGAACACCGCAGGCGGCAGGTGCTCGCCGGCCGAGACGCAGGTCTTGAGGCTCGCGATGTCCGCGTCCTCCAGCTGGCCGAGCATCGCCTTGTAGGCGGTCGGTGCGGTGAACAGCATATCGGCCTTGTGCTTGCCCACCGCGGCAAGAAGGTTCGCCGGGGAGCCGTTCTCGACCGTCACACTCGTGCCGAGGAAACGAAACGGGAAGAGCACCAGCGCGCCGAGCCCGAAGGTGAAGGCGAGCGGCGGCGATCCGCACCACCTCAGACCCGGCTCGGGGCGCAGGACGTGCCGCGCGAAGGTGTCGGTCGGCGCGAGCAGCGCGCGGTGGTCGTGGACGCAACCCTTCGGGGTGCCGGTGGTGCCCGATGTGAAGGCGATCAACGCCGGATCCTCGCTGCGCCCGAGCCAAGGGGTGAAGCCGCCCGACTTGCCCGCGGCGAGCGCCTCCAGCGCGCCGGTGCCGGCGTCCCCGTCGAAGGTCGCTGTCCAGCGCAGATCGGCGCTCTGGCCCGCCGCCTCGCGCCAGTCCGCGAGCGTGCGGCTGTCGACCAGGGCATGGCTGATCCGCGCCTTGGCGAGGATCGGCGCCAGCTCGCCGGCACGCAGCATCGGCATGGTGGTGACGACCACCCCGCCGGCCTTCAGCACGGCGAACCAGCAGGCGATCAAGGTGAAGCTGTTGGGGCCGCGCAGCAGCACACGGTTGCCGGGCACCAGCCCACCCTCCTCGCGCAGCACCCGCGCAATTCGGTCGGACAGCGACTTGAGGTCGGCATAGGTCCATTGCCCCGCATCGTTGACCACCGCGATCCGGCCGCCCTCGCCGAGATCGACCGCGCGATCGAGCAGTTCGCTCGCCGCGTTCAATCGTTCGGGATAGGCCAGTTCGGGCCGGTCGAAGCGGAACAGGGGCCATGTCGCCGGGTCGGGCAGGCGGTCGGTGACGAAGGTGTCGCGGGGCTGTCTCACGGTGACATGGCTAACCCCCGCCGTCTCGCGCGCAGGAATAGAAAGGCGGCAAAGCCTCCCAACCAATTCTTATGGGAACCGCCGCCGAAATGCGCTTGGCCGCGCCGGTGCGAGCCACCACGATCCTGCGCTATCAGGAGGATCGAGGATGATCGGCTTTACCCCCACCGCCGAACAGCAGCAGCTGGTGGAAACCGCGCGCGGCTTCGCCCGCAAGCAGATCCGCCCGCTGGCGCAGCGCGTGCGTCAGGAGGGCGCGCCTGACGATCCCTGGCCCCTCGTCCGCCCGGTGTTCGAGGCCGGGGCCGAACTGGGCTTTACCCGCCTGTTCGTGCCGGAGGCAATGGGCGGCATGGGCGGCACCTGCCTCGATGCCGTGCTGCTGCTGGAGGAACTGGGCGCGGCGGATGTCGGCATCGCGTCCGATTACTTCGCGCTCACCGCCTGTATGCCGCTGATGGCGATGCGCGCCGGGAGTCCCTCGGGCGAGGCCTTTGTCAAACGGTTCGCCGAGACCCCCGCCATGGTGCTCGCCGGTGCGCAGTCGGAACCCGACGTAGCCGGATCGGAACTGATGATGGCCGGGCCCGACCCCGCCTTCGGGCCGAAGCTGTCCGCGCGGGAGGCGGGGGACGGCGGCTGGGTGCTCTCGGGCCGCAAGTCTGCCTTCATCACCAACGCCGGGGCGGCCGACGCCTATTTCATCATCGCCCGCACCGACCCTGCGCAGCCGGTGTTCTCGGGCCTGTCGATCTTCCTCGTCCCCGCCGGCACGCCGGGGCTGACCGTGGGGAAGAAGACCAAGCTGATCGGCTGGCCGCTCACCACCCATGCCGAACTGGTGCTCGACGAGGTGCGCCTGCCGCCCGAGGCCCTGATCGGCCGGCGCGGCGGGGCGGCGATGACCTTCGGGATGGTGCCGGAAATGCCGATCGGCCTTGCCGCCTGCTTCGTTGGCCTGGCCCGCGCCGCCTTCGAGCACGCGCGCGACTACGCTGCCGAACGCAAGTCCACCGGGCGGCCCATCGCGCAGCATCAGGCGGTGGCGCTGAAGCTCGCCGAGATGGCGATCAACGTCGAGACCGCCCGCCTGCACGTCTGGCAGGCCGCCGCAGCCTGCGAGACCGACCCGATGCGCGCCGCGATGCTGCTCGCCCCGATGGCCAAGGCGACGGCGGTGGACATGGCGATCCGCAATGCCGAGCTCGCTGTGCAGGTGCTCGGCGGCTACGGCGTGACGGCGGAATACGACGCGGGCCACCTCCTCAAGGACGCGTGGATCGGCTGGTCCTGCGATTTCACCCGCGACGTGCTGCACCTAGGGATCGCGCAGGCCCTGACCGGCGATGGCTGAGGCCGGGTCAGCTCGCGAAGTCGCTCCCGATGCTGCGCAGCACCTGCACCACCTCGCAGATCGAAGCATCGAGCAGGGCGCGTTCGCGGAAGCTCATCGAGATTTCGGGATTGAGCTGCTCCATCTCGACATCGAGCATCGTCAGCCCGTCGTCCGCCTCGAGGTCGAGCAGCTGGCGGGGCAGGAACGACAGGAAATCGGTGGAGCGGATCAGCGCCTCCAGATAGTCGGCCGAATTCGACACGATCTTGGGCTTGGGCGGTTCCAGCCCGCGCTCGAGGAACAGCTCGTCGAGGGACTGTCGCCACTTCTGCGAAGCGGGCGGCAGCGCCCAGGGATAGGCGACCAGCTCGCTGCGCGCGACCGGTCGTCCGGCGAGCGGATGGCCGGTGCGGGCGATCACCTCCAGCCGGTCGATCAGCACGATCTCGGTGGTGAACATCGGGTCGCTGATCGGCGGCCAGGAGCCGACGATGACGTCGATCTCCCCCCGCCGCAGGCGCGGCAGCAGATCGTCGACCAGCCCTTCGACCACGGTCAGCGCGATATCCGGCTGGATCGCGTGGAGCGTGCGCGTCGCGGCCGGCATGATGTTGCGCGCCACGGAAGGCCCGATGCCGACGGTGACGTGCCCCTGGGCCTTGCCCTTGAGGCTGTTGATCTGCGCTTCGGCGTTGCGGAACTGCGCCTCGATGGACTTGGCGTGAAGCGCCAGCGCATTGCCGAACACCGTCGGCACCACGCCCATCGGGGTGCGGTCGAACAGGCGCACGCCCAATTCGTCCTCGAGCTGGCGGATCGACTTCGACAGCGCCGGCTGGGTCAGCAGCAGCTTCTCGCAGGCACGGCCGATCGAGCCGAGTTCGTAGACCGCCAGGAAGTGGCGCAGGCGACGGGATTCCAGCATCAGCGGCTCCTCGGGAGGGGGAGACAGGGACGGGTCGGGGCGGGCCCATGCGCATAGCACGGATCGAGGGGCCTCAAGGCCCGGAACTGGCGGTGGTGGCCGCCGACGAGCGGACGTGGCAGCGGACCGGCGTCGCCGCGCCCGGGAACTGGCTCGCTCCCGGGGTCTGCGAGCGCGTTGCGGCGGCGGCCGCAGGAATGCCGCGCGAGCCGCTCGATCCTGCGCTGCTGCTGCCCCCGGTCGCGGCGCGCTGTATCGTCGGCGTCGGACTCAACTACCGCGCCCATACCGCCGAACAGGGCAAGGCGCTCCCTGAGGCCCCGCCGCTGTTCCTCAAGCACCCCCGCAGCCTCGCGCCGCCCTTCGGCACGCTGCCGCTGCACCCGGCCTCGCACCGGCTCGACTACGAGGCCGAGCTCGGGATCGTGATCGGACATCCGGTGTTCGATTGCACCCCGGATGAGGCCGCAGCCGCGATCGCGGGCTGGGTGGTGATGCAGGACTACACCCTGCGCGACCTCGCCCGGCCCGAGACGCTGACGATCGCTAAGGGCGGCCCCGGCATGGCGCCCATCGGCCCGTGGTTGACGACGGTGGAGAGCATCCCGCTCGCGGCGGCGAGCGCGCTGACGATCACCTGCCGGGTCAACGGCGAGCTGCGCCAGCACGCGGGGACCACCGATATGCATATTGGCCCCGCCGCGCTGGTGCATCACGTCGCCCGCCACCTGCCGCTCGGCCCCGGCGACGTCATCGCCACCGGCTCGCCGAGCGGCTCGGGGGTCGGCATGAACCCGCCGCGCTGGCTCGCCGCCGGCGACGTGGTGGAGACGGCGATCACCGGGCTCGGCACCATCCGCCAGCGGGTGACCGGACCGTCCTGACACCGCCCCCGCCGCGCGCTCAGCCACGCGCCCCCATCTCCAGCACCAGCTTGCCGCGCCGCCGCCCGGCATCGAGCAGCGCGTGCGCCTCGGCGACGTCCTCGAGCGGGATGCGGCGCTCGAGATGCACCTTGATGCGGCCCTCCTCGATCAGCGGGCGCAGGCGGTCGAGGATCTCGGGCTGGGCGGAAAAGGCGATCTCGCGCGTCGTGACGCCATGCTGCGCCATCATCTGGTGGCGGGCCTTCAGCTCCACCATGTCGCCGCGCAGCACGATCAGCAGCTGCCCGCCGCGCTTCAAGACCTTGTAGCTTTCGAGCGCGGTCTCCCCGCCGATGCAATTGAGCACCAGGTCGAGGTCGCCGACCGCCTCGGCGAGGCTCCCGGCGGCGTAATCGATCACCTGGTCGGCGCCGAGGCTGCGCACGAAGTCGCTGTTCGCGGCCGAGCAGGTCGCCGCGACCCAGGCGCCGTGGGCCTTGGCGATCTGCACCGCGAAGGCGCCCACCCCGCCCGAGGCCGCCTGAACCAGCACCCGGCTGCCCGGGCCGATCCCGGCCATGTTGACCAGCCCGTGCCACGCCGTGCAAGCCGCCATCGGCACCGCTGCTGCCTCGGCGAAGTCGAGATTGGCGGGCTTCCGGCGGACAAGGTAGCTGGGCGCTGCGACATAGCCCGCATAGGTGCCCTGCTTCATCGGATCGAGCAGGCCATAGACCGCGTCGCCCACCTCCAGCTCGGACACGTCGAAGCCCTTGCGCACCACGATGCCCGCGACGTCCGTGCCCAGCACATGGGGGAGCGGCAGCGGGAACAGCCCGGCGAGCCAGCCGCGGCGCAGCTTCGCCTCAAAGGGGTTGAGCCCGGCGGCGCGGACCTCGATCAGCACCTCGTTGTGCGGCGCATGGGCGGGCAGCGGAACGTCGCCGACCTTGAGCATCTCGGGCCCGCCATAGCCCGTCAGCAGGCCTGCGCGCATGGTCTGCGGCAGCTCCGGGCCCGGGTTCATCCACTCGCC
This sequence comes from Erythrobacter sp. WG, assembly GCF_026586795.1. Classification (GTDB taxonomy): domain Bacteria; phylum Pseudomonadota; class Alphaproteobacteria; order Sphingomonadales; family Sphingomonadaceae; genus Erythrobacter. The sequence continues at coordinate 8,143 of NZ_JAPFGY010000033.1, read as the reverse complement.
TTCGCTCATGTGTCACTCTCCAGTTCGACGATCTGCTTGCCCGGCGGGCTGTCCGCGAACAGGCCCGCGAAGGCCGTCGCGGCGCTGGCGATGCCGTGGTGGACGGTCTCGGCGGGCGTGAGGGTGCGATCGGCGAGCCAGCGCGCGATCCCGGCGCGCGCTTCGGCGGCGCGGTCCATGTGGTCGGCCAGCAGGAAGCCCTCCATGCGGGCGCGCTTCATGAGGACGGCGGCGGCGTTGCCGTAGCGCGGCGGCCCCGCCTCGCCGTAGGCGGCGACGAACCCCAGCAGCAGCACGCGGGCGCGGGGGTTCAGCGCGGCGAGCATCCGGTCGTGGAAGGCCCCGCCCACCCCGTCGACAAAGATGTCGATCCCTTCGGTCCACGGGGCATCGGGCGCGATCGCCTCCACCCCGAGGCCCGCGAGGAAGCGCGCCTGCGCCTCGCCCATCGCGGTCCCCACCAGCCGCACGCCCGGCGCGCGGGCCTGCGCCATCTGGCACACGAGGCTGCCGACGGCGCCGGCGGCGGGCGCGACCAGCATGGTCTCACCTGCTTTCGGCGCGAGGGAATCGACCACGAACCACGCGGCGAGGCCCGTCGGCCCCAATGCGTTCAGATGATCCTGCGGCCGCCCGCCTTCGACACGGGCAAGGCGTGCGGCCGGAAGCGCGGCGCGGCTCTGCCAGCCGAGCTCGCCCACCACCAGGTCCCCCGGCGCGAAGCCGGGGTCGTTCGATTGCAGCACCCGTCCCGCGCCGCGCCCCTCGACCGGCGCGCCGAGCCGCATCGGCGGGCCCATCGGCGGGGCGGCCTGCATCCTGAGGCGCGGCACGGGGTCCATCGAGAGATGCGTGACCGCGACCAGCACCTCGCCGGGGCCGGCTACCGGATCGGGCAGCTCGCGCAGGACGAAGTCGCCGGGCTGGGGCGCGCCTTGCGGGTAGCGCTCGAGGCACAGCGCCTTCATGCGAGGTCCTCGAGAAACGCCTCGAGCGCGGCGTTGAAGGCCGCGGGCGCCTCGATGTTGGAGATGTGCCCCGACCCCGCAATTGCGACCAGCCGCGCGCCCGGGATGCGCTCGGCCATCAGCAGCGCGTGGTCGGGGGGCGCGACGCGGTCCTCGCTCGCGGTGAGCACGAGTGTCGGCACTGCGATGGTCGCGAAGTCGGGAAAGCCGGTGAAGCCGGTCACGGCGCGCATCGCGGCGATATAGCCTTCCTTGTGGAGGCGGCGGTGGCTGTCGAGCAGCGCCTCGCGCGCCTCCGGCGTGATGTTCGGCCCCGCGATCCCGGCGACGATCGTCTCGGCGATGTCGGCAGGGGTCAGCCCCTCCTCGACCAGCGGCTTCAGGCGCAGCGCGAGGAAGGCGGCGACCTTCTCGGGCGCGGCGGTCTCGGCCGATCCGGCGCTGGTGTTGGCGAGAGTGAGGCTGCGCACCCGGTCGGGATAGCGGGCCGCGAGATCCAAGGCGATCCGTCCGCCCATCGACAGCCCGACCAAGTGGGCGGGACTGCCGAGGGCGGCGATCACCGCGGCGGCATCATCGGCGAACTGCTCGAACCGCTCGACCGCCCCGCCGCTCTCGCCATAGCCGCGCGCATCCCAGGCGACCGCCTGGTAGCGCGGCGCGAAATGCGCGAGCTGGGCCTCCCAGTTGCGGGCATTGCCGCCGATCCCGTGCAGGAACAGCAGGGTCTCCCCCGCTCCCCGCACATCGAGCGCAATGTCGCCGACGCGCTGCAACAAGGTCAGGCGAGCTCCGGCACGAGCTTGCCCTCGACCACCACCGGCGTGCCGTCGAGCGTGATCGTGCAGCCGCGCACCGGCAGGTCGAAGTGCCCCAGGGTGTGGCGGTCGGCGAAGGGGTTGGCGCCGGTCGAGAACAGGAAGTTGCCGGCAAAGGCGCGGCATTCGATCCCGTTCACCTCGCCCTTGTCGTACATCATCAGCGATTCCCAGCGCGCGCCGTGATTCATGCCCCAGCCCACGTGGCTGGTGCCATAGGCCTCGGGATCGTTCCAGGCATCGAAATAGGCGCGCATCAGGTCGGCATCGGTGCCCTTGCCTTCGACGGCGGTGACATAGTCCTTCTCGATGATTAGCCGGATGGGCTTTTCGAGATAGCGCTTGAAGGTGATGTTGATGTCGCCCTCGTCGAGCACCAGCACGCCGTTCACCGTGCCGCGCGCCGGGAAGCACGAGCAGATTCCGCCCGGCCAGGTGGCGAGTGAGCCGGGGGCGACGGTCGCGCCGAGGTTGCCCCCGATCCGCGCGCCCTCGAGCCCCACCGACAGGTCGGTGCCGGCGGCGCTGGTGACGTGCATCGCCCTGGCGTCCTGCAACATCTGCCGGCCGCGCAGCACGCGCGGGATGATCGCCGCATCGGGAGCCATGCGCTCGAGCGCCTCGGGATGCTCGTTCGAGATGTAGAGGATGCGGCTGCCCGCACCGAGGATTTCCGGGGTCTCGTCGGAATGCATCAGCCCCTCGACCGTCAGATCGACCACCAGCCGCGAGGCCTTGAGCGCGGCCAATGCGGGGCCGAGCTGCCCAAGCGCCACCGAGGAGCCGGTCGATCGCACCGGGACGGGCGCGGAGAGCGGCGGGGTGGGGACGATCAGGTGGCAGGGCCGCGCGCCGATCCTGAGCAGTGCCAGTTCGGCGAGTTGGATGTTGATCTGGCGGCTCTGGCTTTCCGAGAGGATCGTGACCTCGTCGCCCGCGTTCACCTCGCAGAGCCGGAAGGCGGCCTCGAAGGTGTCGATCCACTTGGCTTCGATCCGGTCCACCAGCATCCCTCGGCCCTCTCTCGCGGCGGCACCTCCGCCCGGCCTATCGGCGATAAAGGTGCGCCCGGTCAGCTGCCATTGCAAAGCCGGGCCGCGGACATAACAAAAAGCTTTAGGTCAGAACCTGAGGGTTGCCGTGCCGAACGGGGCGGCGTCTAGCCGCATAACGCTTCGCCCTGCCGCGCCGACGAGCGGGATCGCCGGGCCCATCGCCCCGCTCAGCACCCAGCTTCCCCCCGGGATCGTGCCGAGCCGCGCCGCCAGCCATTCGAGCGCGGCAAGCGGATTGCCGAGCACCGCGTCGGCCCGCCCCTCGGTGACCGCCCCGCCCTCGACCGCGAGCGTGACCGTGATGCTCGCAGGGTACGCAAGGCGTTCGAGCGGGATCGCCGGGCCGATCAGCGCGCCCAGCCCCGCGGCGTTATCGGCGACGATGAAGCCGACGCCCAGCCGGAAGGGATCGGAGTGCGAGGGCCGCACGATCTCGGCGGCGGCATGGACCGCGCCGATGCTCGCCAGCGGGTCGTCACCCGCAGCGAGAGGCCGTGCCAGCAGGAAGGCGACCTCGGGCTCCGCCTCTGCGGGGCGCTCGCCCGCGAGGTCGGCGAGCGCGCCGTCGTGCCAGATGCGCTCGGCGTGGAGCCGCCCCATGATAGGCTCGCCGATGCGGAGGAAGCCCATCGCCCGCGCGCTGGTCGCGCCGATCTTCCAGCCTGCGGGCGTGCCGAGCCGGTGCGTCTGTGCCTGGGCGAGACGGTAACCCTCCTCGAGGCCGATCGGGCGGGGCGGGTCGGCTAGGCTGCCCCCCGCTAGGCGCGCAGGGGCGAGGGCTGCGGCCCAATCGTCGAGGCTGTCTTGCCGAGGCGTGGTCATGCGCTCTCGATACCGGCCTGCCCCCGGCGCGGGGTCATGCAAAAAAGGGATGGCCGCCGCCGCCATCCGACGTGCACGCTTGCGGCCCAAGCCCCTTAGACTGCTATGCCAATCAAGGAGGAATCGACCATGGGTGCAGCACGTCATCTGGCTTACCGCGACCGCGACTGGCAGCCGCAGCCCGATGCCGAGGCCACGTTCCGGCAGTGGCTGGCCGAGCGCCTCGCCCGCAACCCCGCCGCCAGCGCCTTCGCCGAGGCGCTGATGGAAGGCACCGCGATCCGCCTGCGCGATCTCGTCGACCACGTGGTCTTCGCCGACACGCAGACCCGCGCCGCCATCGAGGCAGCAGGCTGGAGCGAGGCGGAGCCGGGCGTGTGGCGCAACCCAGCAGGCCTCTTCCCGCCCTTTCTCGCGGGCGATGCCGAGACGGTGTGGCTGCGTGTCGAGGCCGTCGCGGTCTTCGCCGGTGCCCACGGCCTCGACCCCGCCGCGATCGAAGGCGAGCCTCTCGCCCCGCTGCGCCGCGTGCTCGCCTTTCCGGGCGAGACCGCCTTCGGGGTGCTCGAACGCAACGGTTCGCCCGCCTTCGCGCCGCTCGCCGACAATCCCGAGGAGCGCCGCACCGCGCGCATCACCCTCCAGCGCTTCCGCGCGCGCCGCCGCCAGTTCGACACGGTGGAAGCTGGCCTCGCCCATACCGAGGCGCTGGTCGACGAGGCCATCGCGGCACTCGGCAGCCCGCACCGCGCCTGCGCCCTGTGGCTGCTGGCCGAGCGCGAATACTGGCAGGCCCGCTGCCACGCCGCCCGCGTGCAGAAGGCGCGGCAGGATGCGCTCGGCGTCGGCTGGGCGAATATCGACCACCACACCTACGATTCCAGCCGCGCGCATTATCAGCACACCATCGCGATCCTCGAGAAACTGGGGTATGAACTGCGCGAGATGCTCTACGCAGGCGACATGGCGGGTTGGGGAAGCCAGGTGCTCGAACAGCCGGTGATCGGCTCGACGATCTTCGCCGATGTCGACCTGGCACCGCACGAGGTCGACCTCGACTTCGCGCACGAGCCCCTGCCCCCGCTGGAGAAGCACCGCCGCGCGGGCATCCTGTGCGCGCTGCACGGCGAGAGCATCCTCGAACAGGGCCTCAACCACGTCGCCTGCTTCTACGACCAGAAGGCGATGCGCGCGCAGATGGCCGGTCTCGGCATCCGGATGATGCCGCCCTTTTCCGACATGCCGCACCTCTATCAGGAGCTGACCTTCGGCGACTGGGCCCCGGTCGATCCGGCGCGGGTCGATGCGCTGGAGGCGGCCGGCCACCTCCCCGCCGACGAGGCCGAGCGCATCCGCGCCGAGGGGGCGATCATCACCCACCTTGAAAACATCGAGCGCAACGACGGCTACAAGGGCTTCAACAAGCCCGGGATCGACGGGGTGCTCCAGAAGCTCGATCCGCGACGCTACGGCCAGTTGAAGGCCGAACAGGCGGCGGTCGTCTGATGGCGACCGCCACCCTCCCGCAGCCGGACAGCGCCGCCCCGGCCCTGGCTGCTCTGCGCCTGCGCTTCGGGGACCGACTCCAGACCGGCGACGCGATCCGCGCGCAGCACAGCGCGATCGAGGGGATGATCGGCGGGGGCGATCCCGACGCAGTGCTGTTCGCGACCTCGACCGAGGACGTCGCGGCGGCGGTGGCGATCTGCGCCGAGCATCGCTTGCCCGTCATCGCCCACGGCGCGGGCAGCAGCCTTGAAGGCCAGCTCGCCGCGCCGCAGGGGGGGCTGTCGATCGACCTCACCGCCATGAACCGGGTGCTGGAGGTCAACGCCGGCGATCTCGACGTGCGCGTGGAAGCGGGGGTGACGCGCGAGGCCCTGAATGCCGAGCTGAAGAGCCACGGGCTGTTCTTCCCGCTCGATCCCGGCGCCAACGCCACCCTTGGCGGCATGGCGGCGACGCGGGCGAGCGGCACCAACGCGGTGCGCTATGGCACGATGCGCGAGGTGACGCTCGGCCTCACCGTGGTGACCGCCACCGGCGAGGTGATCCGCACCGGCGGCCGGGCGAGGAAGTCCGCCGCGGGCTACGACCTCACCCGCATCTTCGTCGGCTCGGAAGGCACGCTCGGGATCATCACCGAGCTCTCGCTGCGGGTATTCGGAATCCCCGAGGAAATCGCGAGCGCCGTGGTGCAGTTCGACGAGCTGCCCCCGGCGGTCGAGGCGGTGATGCTGATGATGCAGATGGCGCTTCCGCTCGCCCGCATCGAATTGCTCGACGCGGTCCAGATGGGCGCCTGCATCGCCTATTCCGGGCTCGACGAATTCGCAGCGAAACCCACGCTTTTCATGGAGTTCCACGGCTCGCCCGCAGCTGTCGCCGAGCAGGTCGAGACGGTCCGCGCAGTCGTGGCCGACTTCGGCGGCGGGGAGCTGCGCTTCGCCACGCTCACCGAGGACCGCAACCGCCTGTGGAAGGCACGGCACAACGCCTGGTTCGCGGCCAAGGCGCTGCGCCCCGGTGCCGAGGCCTTCGCGACCGACGCCTGCGTGCCGATCTCGCGCCTTGCCGAGGCAATCGCCGCCGCCAAGGCCGCCGCCGACGAGGCCGGGCTGATCGCGCCGCTGGTGGGCCATGTCGGCGACGGCAATTTCCATATGCTGCTGCTTTTCGACCCGAATTCCGAGGCGGAACGGGGCCGGGCGCACGCCTTGTCCGATACGGTGGCCCGCATCGCGATCGGCTGCGGCGGCACCGCCACCGGGGAACACGGCATCGGGCTTCACAAGCTGTCGACCATGGCCGAAGAGCATGGCGAGGGCGCTCTGCTGGTGATGGCGAGCATCAAGCGCGCGCTCGATCCGCTGGGCATCCTCAACCCTGGCAAAACGGTGCCGGCAATGGCCTGAAGGATCATGGTCCCCTCGGCGTAGTCTCCCGTTCGCCTCGAGCGAAGTCGAGAGGCCGGTCGAAATGATCGCCGCAGTGTCTCGACTACGCTCGACACGAACGGAACGGAGAGGGAGCGAAGCCTCTCAACCCATTGAGATGCCGGGCGTCTTCACCTTGACCGCGACCTTCGCCGCCTCGCCGGTGAACCTGTCGCGATAGTCGCGCACGAAGTCGCGCATGGTGCGCGGGCTGCGGCCGAGCAGTTCCTGGAGGGTGTTGGTCATGTCGGCGTTCTTGCCCTTGCGGGTCAGGGCATAGACCCCGGTCATGAACAGCAGCGTGTCCCACGTCACGCGCGGGCCGACGGTGCGCCAGAAGCGGAAGATGCTCGGCTCGCGGTAGCGGATCGGGCGGCCGAGCTCCTCGCTCATGATCGCGGCAACCTCATGATAATCCAGTAGTTCGGGACCTGTCAGCAGGTAGATCTGACCGCGGTGTGCGGCCGGGTCCTGCATCACCCGCACCGCAACCTCGGCGACGTCGCGGCTGTCGACGAAGCTCGTCACGCCCTTGCCGGCGGGGACGATGATCTCGTCGGAGGCGGCGATGTCGACCGCGTGGGTGGTGATGTCGCGGACCAGGTTCTGGGAGAAAAAGGCAGCGCGCAGAAAGGTATAGTCCATGCCCGAGGCCTCGATCGCGCGCTCGACGGTGTAGTGCGGCACGAGCTTGCTGGTCCCCGCCGTCGGCACCGAGAGGTAGATCACGTGCCGCACGCCCGCCTCCCTGGCGGCGGCGATGAAGGGCAGCATCCAGCTCCTTGCGGTGCCCGGATGGGGCAGCGGGAAGAGCAGGAAGACGATCTTCACCCCGTCGAGTGCCGGACCCCAAGTGCTTCTATCTGCGAAGGAAAACTTCACCTTGGGGGCATCGGGCCCGTAGAGTTTCTCGATCTTGGCGGGCGTGTTGGCGGCGATCCGGAAGGGCAGCGTGCCATCGGCGATGAGCGCGCGGACCAGTTCGGTGCCGACATTGCCGTTGGGGCCGGTGACGAGGATCATGAGGACGCTCCGGAGGGGTAAGGGCTGGCCGGAGCATAACGACCCGCGGCGCCGGAAGGGGCCATAGCAAGCCTGGCCCTCGCCAAAACTTCGGTGATTGGCCGGGCGGGGGATGTTTCACGTGAAACACCGCCGCTGACGGGGGTCTAGGTGGGGTCTGGCGGGGGTCTGGCAAGGGTTTTGCCGGGGCTGGGCTGACCCAAGCGGGGGTCTGGGGCGGGTCTTGCGCGGGCAAGCCTTCAGACCGCCACGACCTGCTGGTCGATCGCGCCGAAGATCGAGTGGTTGGCGTGGTCGCGCATCTCGATCCGCACGCGGTCGCCCGCCTGCATGAAGGGCGTGCTGGGCGCGCCGTCGCGGATCGTCTCGATCATCCGGATCTCTGCGATGCACGAATAGCCCGCGCCGCCCTCGGCCACGGGCGTGCCCGCGCCGCCGTCGGCCCCCTTGTTCGAGACCGTGCCGGTGCCGATGATCGTGCCGGCCGCGAGGTTGCGGGTCTTCGCCGCGTGGGCGACCAG
>NZ_JAPFGY010000032.1 GCF_026586795.1 Erythrobacter sp. WG | reverse complement strand
TCGCCGCGCAGCAGGGCGGGCTCGACCAGCGCCTCACCGCCGCCGAACAGCGCCTCACCCGGCTCGACCTGCAAGCCCAGGCCGCCGCCGGCAACGCCGCGCGCGCGGAGAGCCTGCTGATCGCCTTCGCCACCCGCCGCGCGCTCGAGCGCGGGGCGGAGCTCGGCTACCTCGCCGACCAGCTGCGCCTGCGCTTCGGCGACCAGTGGCCCAATGCGGTCTCGACGATCATCGACTTCTCGCGCAATCCGGTGCGGCTCGACAGCCTCGTTGCGCGGCTCGACGGGCTCGCGCCCCAGCTGCGCGAGAGCGACGAGGGCCCCTCGTGGGGCGCCTTCAAGCGCGAGTTCAAGGAGCTCTTCGTGTTTCGCCGCGAGACCACGCCCTCGCCGCAGCCCGAACGCCGGCTCGAGCGCGCGCGCTGGGCGCTCGAGCAGGGCCGCTACCAGGCGGCGATCGACGAGGTGCGCGCGATGCCCGGCGCCGCGCGGGCGCAGAACTGGATCGCCGATGCGGAGCGATACAAGAAGGCGATGGACGCGCTGGAGGTGGTCGAGACCGCCGCCGTGCTCGACCAGCGCGGCCTGCGCGACGGGGCGGGCAATCCGGTGCGCCAGCTGAGCCCGCTGGTGGTGGGGCCCTAGTCCCAATCCTTCGTCGTTGCGAGGAGCCGAAGGCGACGCGGCAATCCATCAACTGCCCTCGCACCAAATCCTGCCGGCGGCCCATGGATTGGTTGGCTTGCGCCAGCTCCGCTTCCGCCTGAGGCTCGCATTGACGAGCCATGATGGGGAGCGACCCTTACCCCCGCAGCAGCTCCGGCAGGTCGCCCGAGACGCCGCGCGCCTCGTCCATGAAGAACTGCTTGAGCATCGGCGTCCTCTGCACCGCGGCCATGCCGAGGCGGCGCACCGCGCTCGCGCCCTTGCCGGGGACGCCGAACAGGCGGGTGAGGCCATCGGTCGCCAGCGCGACCATGAAGCTGTCGAGCCCGCGCCAGGTCTCGTAGCGCTTCAGCACCTCGGGATCGCCCGGATCGAGGCCGAGCCGCGCGCCCTCGGCCAGCACCTGGGTCAGCGCCCCCACGTCCCTCAGGCCGAGGTTCAACCCCTGCCCGGCAATGGGATGGATGCCGTGCGCCGAATCCCCGATCAATGCGAGACGCTCCCCGGTGATCTTGGCGGTGTGGTGGAAGCCGAGCGGATAGGACGAGCGGTGCCCCACCGAAAGAACCCTGCCCAGCACTCCGCCCATGCGCTTTTCCACCTCGGCGAGGAAGGCGCGGTCGCCGAGCTTCGTCACCCCGGCCGCGTCCTCCTCCGAGACGGTCCACACCAGCGAGGAGCGGTGGGTGCCGTCGGCATCGTCGTTCAGGGGCAGCAGCGCGAAGGGCCCGGCGGGGTAGAAGATCTCCCAGGCCACATTGCCGTGGGGCTTTTCGTGGGTCAGCCCGGCGATGATCGCGCGGTGCTTGTAGTCCCACTTGGCGATCGTGATCCCGGCGCTGTCGCGCGTCGGCGACTGGCGCCCTTCGGCGGCGACCATCAGGCTGCCCCGGAACTTGCGCCCGTCGGCGGTGATCGCGGCGACACCGTATTCGCTGCGCTGGCGCTCGATGACGGTCGCCTTGGAAGTCCACTGGATCAGCGGCTCCTTCGCCGCCGCCTCGAACAGCGCGAGGCGCAGGCGGCGGTTGGGGAACATCCGCCCCAGCGTCCCGTCGCCCGGGCCGGGGACGAAATCGAGGCGGCCGGGCTTGTTCTGATCGGTGACGGCGATGCTCGCGATATCGCAGGCGAATTCCTCGAGCCCTTGCGCGATGCCGATGTTCTCGAACAGGTGCCAGCTTGCCGTCGAGATCGCGGTGGCGCGGTCGTCGAAGCCTTCGGCGGTGAGTTCCGCCGGATCGGCGCGGTCGATGACGTGGCTCGACAGGCCCTTCTTCGCCGCCGCCAGCGCGAGCGTCATGCCGACGAGCCCGCCGCCCAGGATCACGAGATCGCGCACGCCCTCGTTCTTGTCAGAAGTCGCTGTCACCTTGGCCGCTCCGATTGCGAAGTCATGGGCTGGAGCCTAGAGGGTAGCCCGTGCCGCACGCAAGAATCTTCCCGCCCGCCGCAGGTCAATTCGTTGCACGCGCGCTTGCGCTGGTCGCAATGGTGTGGCTGGCGATCGGGGCTGCACAGGCTCAGCCGGTCGGCGGGCCGCAGGCGCAGTTCGGCGATGCGAACATCGCCGTCACCCTTCATGCCGAGGGCCAGCCGGTCGAGGGCCGCGAATGGCTGCTCGCGCTGCGCTTCATCCCCAGCGCGCCCGAATGGCACGGCTACTGGTCGAACCCCGGCGATGCGGGGCAGGGGATGCGTCTCAGCCTCGACCTGCCGCCCGACTGGGAGGTGGGCGAGGCGCGCTATCCGGTGCCCAAGCGGCTCACCGTCAGCGGGCTGATGAACCACATCTACGAAGGGCCCTACACCGTGCTGGTGCCGGTCACCCCGGGGCCGAGCGTCAAGGACTTCACCGGGCCGCTCAAGGGCCGGGTCGAGTATCTCGCCTGCACCGATCAGATCTGCGTGCCGCAGGATGCGGTGCTGACTGCAAGCGGCACGGGCGACTTCGCCGGGTGGCGCGCCGCGGCCGCGCCGCTGCTCGACGCGGCGGCGGCCTTCGCGGTTGAGGGCAAGACCCTGCGCGTCGCCATCCCCTTTCCGCAAGGGATGGGGTTGGCCGATCCGCACCTGTTCATCGCCAACGAACGGCTGGTGTCCTACGCTGCGCCGCAGATCTTCCGCCGAGTGGGCGATACGCTGGTCGGCGAAATCCCGCTCGATCCCTACGGCTCGGGCAAGGCGGATGCGCTGTCCGGCATCCTTGCCTTCGGCGACGGGGGCGGGGTGGCGTTCAAGGCCGCGCTGGGCGACGTGCCCGCCGGGGGCGAGTTGGTCGCCGGTCCGCAGCAGGCGGGCGCGACCCCGCCCTTGTGGACGCTGATCCTCGGCGCCTTCTTCGGCGGGCTGCTGCTCAACATCATGCCCTGCGTCTTCCCGATCCTGAGCCTGAAGGCCATTGCCCTCGCCCGTGCCGGGGAAAGCGAAAGCGCGGCGCGCGCTGAGGGGCTGGCCTACACCGCCGGGGTGGTGATCGCCTGCCTTGGCCTCGGCGCGCTGCTGCTGGCGCTGCGCGCGGCGGGCGAAGAGGTCGGCTGGGCGTTCCAGTTGCAGGAGCCCGGCGTGGTCGTGGCGCTGCTGGTGCTGGCCGCCGCGATCACCGCCAATTTCGCCGGGCTGTTCGAACTGCCGGCGATCTCGGTCAGCATGGGGGGCGAGAAGACCGGTGCCTTCGCCACCGGGCTGCTGGCGGCTTTCGTGGCGACGCCGTGCACCGGGCCCTTCATGGCGGCAGCGCTGGGCGCGGCGCTGCTTTTGCCTGTGGGCCAAGCGCTGCTGCTGTTCGCTTGCCTCGGGCTGGGGCTGGCGCTGCCGTTCCTCGCATTGGGCTTCGTGCCGCCCTTGCGGCGACGGCTGCCCAAGCCCGGCGCTTGGATGGAGCGGTTCCGGCGGCTGATGGCGATCCCGATGGCGCTCACTTTCCTCGCGCTTCTGTGGCTGACGGTGCAGCTCGGCGGCCGGTCCTTCGGCCTTATCGCGCTGGTGATGGTGTTCGGCGTGCTGCTCGGCCTGTTCGTGGTCGGCAAGCTGCAACGCGGGGGCAAGATGGCCTGGCCGGCCTTCGCGCTGGTCGCCGCGCCTTTCGTCGCGTTCGCCGCGATCGGGCTTCCCAACGTCTACATGGGCGGGCGGGCCGAGGCTGCGCCGAGCCTCCTGGGCGCGCAAGCCTACAGCGCCGATGCCCTCGCCAAGGCGCGCAGCCAAGGCAAGCCGGTGTTCGTCTATCTCACCGCCGACTGGTGCCTGACCTGCAAGGTCAACGAACGCATTGCGATCGAGCGCGACAGCACCCGTGCGGCCTTCGAGAAGGCGGGCGTGGTGACGCTCGTCGGCGACTGGACGCGGCGCGATGCGGCGATCACGGCGTTCCTGACCCAGCAGGGCGCGGCGGGCGTGCCGCTCTACCTGTGGTATGCGCCCGGCGCGAGCGCGCCCGAGCAGCTGCCGCAGGTGCTCACCCCTGATCTGCTCGCCCAGAAGGCGCTAGCGGACGGGTAGCGGCTCCTCTGCCCCGTCGCCCGGATCGGCGAGGGCGGGCGTCGCGGGCACGGCGCTGCCGCGGCAGGCGGTGATCAGCGCGATCGGCAGCGGGCTCGGGTTGAGGCGCAGCAGGCCGGCGCCCGGCACCGTGACGGTCGCCTCGCGTTCCGGTTTCAGCGCCTCCCATTGGGGCTGCGCCGCCAGGATGTCGCCCTGCCACAAGGATTGCCCGCCGACCGCGATCGCATCGACCGGGAAGCGCCCGATCCAGCCGTTGCCGATCAGCGCCAGCAGTGCCGCCGCGCCCTCGTCGGCAGGCGCATGGCGGGTGATCCTCAGCATCGCCTCGGGCGTGCCGGGCGCGAGGCATTCGAGCGCCAGCATCACCGGCTCGCCCGGCTTGCCATAGACCAGCCGCTGCGGATTGGCGGTGCGCGTCCAGCCCGCGCCGGTGACGTCGGGCGAGGCGATGGGCTCGGACGGGCCCTTGTCCGGCATCTCGAGCGAGACGCGCGCCACCGCGCTGTCGGTCGGCGGCGGCTTGCATCCGGCGAGCAGCCCGCTCGCCAGCGCCAGCCCCGCAAGGGCGAGGGGAACGCGGCTCACCGGGCGCGGATGAAGGCGCGGATATCGGCCGCAAGCTTGGCCCGGTCCTCGTCGCGGACATACATCATGTGCCCCGCGTCGTAATATTTCCACGTGATCCGTTCCTGCGGGATGCCGGGTCTCTTGAGCGAATATTCGGCACCGAAGAAGGGCGTGGCGAAATCATACCAGCCTTGTGCGTTGAACAGCCTGAGGCCTGCGTTCTTCCGCATCGCCTGGCCGATCAGCGGGGCGATGTTGAGGTAGGCGCCGCGCCCCCCGCCACCCAGCGACCAGTCCCATAGGCGGCCCGGATCGCGGCCGATCGACTGGTATTGCCGATCGGTTCGGTAGCCCAGCGTCTCGCGCGCCCATTGGTTGATCGCGGCGGTGTAGCCCGCGTCGATCCCGTAGAAGCTGGGATCGTCGTCCGGGGTCTCGCCCGCATTGTCGTAGTCCGTGCCGGTATAGCGCGCATCGAGCCGGCCGATGGTCAGCCCCCGGTCGCGCAGCAGCTCCTTGTAGAAGCGCTGGTCGGTGACGCGCAGGTTGGCCTGTTCGAGATAGGTTTCGCTGAGGCCGGTGAGCCGCGCCATCTCCCGGCGGACGGCGGCGCGCTCCTCTGCCGGAAGCTCGCTGCCCTTGAGCAGCGCGGTCGCGAAAGGCCCGATAGCGAAGCGGCGGGCCTCGGCGACGATCGCCTCCACCGAGGGCGCCTCGACCTTGCCGTGATACCAGGCGGCCGCGGCCATATTGGGCAGGGTGACGACATAGGCAAGCTCGTTGCCCGGCGTCGGCTCGCGGCCCGCGAAGTCGAGGATCGTCGAGATCAGGATGAGGCCGTTGAGGCCGACATCGTTGTAGGTCGAGCCCTCCAGCTCGTCGACGACCATCGCCGTGCGGCTGGTGCCGTAGCTCTCCCCGCCGAGATACTTGGGGCTCGACCAGCGGCCGTTGTCGTTGATCCAGCGGCGGATCACGTCCGCTACCGCGCGACCGTCCTGCCTGAGGCCGTAGTACTTCTTGGGATCGGTCCCCGGCGTCAGGTAGCTCAAGCCGGTGCCGGGCGGGTCGATGAACACGAGGTCGGCGACGTCGAGCAGGCTGTCGGGGTTGTCGAGCAGCGGATAGGGCGGGGCGCCGTCGTCGCGCGCGTCGGAGGGGATCGCCACGCGCTTCGGCCCGAAGGCGCCCATCTGAAGCCACACCGAGCCCGAGCCCGGGCCGCCGTTGTAGATGAAGAACACGGGGCGCGCCGCATCGACCGGGGTCTTCACGTAGGAGGTGGTGACGATCACCGCCTCGGGCTTGCCGTCATCGCTCGAGAGGATCGTGTCGGCGATGGTCGCACGGTAGGCGATGCGCTGCCCGCCGAAGGTGCCGGCAAGGTCGCGGCTGCGGGTCTGGGGCTCGGGCGCGGCGGCGGCGGTGGGCTTGGCCGCCTCGGCCCTGGGCGCGGCGTCCTGCGCGAGGGTGGGAACGGCAAGGGCGAGAGTGCTGGCGGCGGCCAGCGCAGCAAGGAATCGGGCGTTCATGGGCCGAGGTGAGTGACAGGCTTGCGCGGGCCGTTCAAGGGGTGGGCCTAGGGCTTACCCCCCATCCGCTTGTAGCGCGTCTTGCCGAAGCGGGTCTTCCTCGTCCCCGGCTTGCCCTCGTTCGAGCGGCCCACGATCGGCGCGCGTTTCTCGCTGTCCGGCAACCCGAGCTCGTCCGCCTCCAGCCGCCGGATCTCGTCGCGCAGGCGCCCGGCTTCCTCGAATTCGAGGTTCGCAGCGGCGTTGCGCATTCGCTTCTCGAGGTCCTCGATGTAGCTCCTGAGGTTGTGCCCGACGAGGTTGTTGCGCTCCTCGTCGCCGGTGCCCACCACCACACCGTCCTGCGAGGCCGTGTGGGCGACGATGTCGTGAATGTTGCGCTTGATGGTCTGCGGGGTGATGCCGTGCGCCTCGTTGTATTCCTGCTGCTTGGCGCGGCGGCGGTCGGTTTCGGCAAGCGCGCGTTCCATGCTGCCGGTGATGCGGTCGGCATAGAGGATCACGCGGCCATCGACATTGCGCGCGGCGCGGCCGATGGTCTGGATCAGCGAGGTTTCCGACCTGAGGAAGCCCTCCTTGTCGGCGTCGAGAATGCACACCAGCCCGCATTCGGGGATGTCCAGCCCCTCGCGCAGCAGGTTGATGCCCACCAGCACGTCATAGACCCCGAGCCTCAAGTCACGGATCAGTTCGATGCGCTCCAGCGTCTCGACGTCCGAGTGCATGTAGCGCACGCGCACGCCCGCCTCGTGCATGAATTCGGTGAGGTCCTCGGCCATGCGCTTGGTCAGGGTGGTGACGAGTGTGCGGTAGCCGAGCTTGGCGGTCGCCTTGCACTCGGCGATGCAGTCCTGCACCTGGTCCTCGACCGGGCGGATCTCCACCGGCGGGTCGATGAGGCCGGTGGGGCGGATCACCTGTTCGGCGAAGACGCCGCCGGTCTGCTCCATCTCCCAGCCGCCGGGGGTGGCAGAGACGCAGAAGGTCTGCGGCCGCATCGCGTCCCACTCGTTGAACCGCAAGGGGCGGTTGTCGATGCAGGAGGGCAGGCGGAAGCCGTATTCGGCGAGCGTCAGCTTGCGGCGGTGGTCCCCGCGCGCCATCGCGCCGATCTGCGGCACGGTCTGGTGGCTTTCGTCGACGAACAGCAGAGCGTTTTCGGGCAGGTATTCGAACAGGGTAGGCGGGGGTTCGCCGGGCAGGCGGCCGGTCAGGAAGCGGCTGTAGTTCTCGATCCCCGCGCACGAGCCGGTCGCCGCGATCATCTCGAGGTCGAAATTGGTGCGCTGTTCCAAACGCTGGCGTTCGAGCAGCTTGCCCTCGGCCTCCAGCTCCTTGAGCCGCTCCTCCAGCTCGAAACGGATCGCGGCTGCCGCCTGCTTCATCGTCGGGCCGGGGGTGACGTAGTGCGAGTTGGCATAGACCCGCACTTTTTCCAGCTTCGCGCCCTTGGTGCCGGTCAGCGGATCGAACTCGGCGATCTCCTCGATCTCGTCGCCGAAGAAGGTCACCCGCCAGGCCATGTCCTCGTAGTGCGAGGGGAAGATTTCCAGGCTATCCCCGCGCACCCGGAAGTTGCCGCGCGCGAAGGCCGCGTCGTTGCGCTTGTATTGCAGCGCGACGAGCTTCCTGATCAGCTCGCGCTGGTCGACCACCTCGCCCACCTTGATGTCGAAGATCATCGCCGAATAGGTCTCGACCGAGCCGATGCCGTAGAGGCACGAGACGGAAGCGACGATGATCACGTCGTCGCGTTCGAGCAGCGCGCGGGTGGCCGAATGGCGCATCCGGTCGATCGCCTCGTTCACGCTCGACTCCTTCTCGATATAGGTATCGGAGCGCGGCACGTAGGCTTCGGGCTGGTAGTAGTCGTAGTAGGAGACGAAGTACTCGACCGCGTTCTCGGGGAAGAAGCTCTTGAATTCGCCGTAGAGCTGCGCGGCGAGGATCTTGTTGGGGGCGAGGATCAGCGCCGGGCGCTGCAAGGTCTCGATGACCTTGGCCATGGTGAAGGTCTTGCCCGAGCCGGTGACGCCGAGCAGCACCTGCGTCTGGTCGCCCGCGAGCGCGGCTTCGGTCAGCTCGCGGATCGCGGTCGGCTGGTCGCCGGCGGGCTGGTAGTCCGAGACGAGCTTGAAGGGGATTCCGCCCATCGATTTGTCGGGGCGGGCAGGGCGGTGCGGGACGAAATCGGCGCCCGTCTCGGGCTCGTCCAGTCCGCGGCGGATCACGAGTTCGGCCATGCGCCCTGTATGGGGAACAAAGCGGGCACGTGCAAGGCGGCCGCCAGCCCGGACGCGCTTTTCGGGGCACGCTTTGCCGCAATCGCTGTTATGGAGGGGCAGCCACAGGAGACGCCCTTCATGAAGCCTTTCGTCCTCGCCGCCCTCGCCGCCGCCCTGACCCTTGCGGGATGTTCGGGCGGGGGCAATGCCGATGCCGACGGCGACGGCAAGGTCTCGATCGGCGAGGCGGCCAAGCGCGCCGAGGCCGAAGGGCTGAAGCCCGAGCCGGGTCTCTACAAGACCACCGTCACCATGACCGGGCTCGAGATCCCGGGGCTCCCGCCCGAGATGAAGAACCACGGCGCGGGGCTCAGCACGACGGTCGAGGACTGCCTGACCGCCGAGGAGGCCGGCAAGGGCTTCGAGGAGGTCGTCAGCCAGGGCCAGAACGGCGACTGCGCCTATGAGAGCTTCGCGCTCGACGGCGGCAAGCTCGACGCGGTGATGGTCTGCAAGGCCGAGGGCCGCGAGACCCGCACCAGCCTGACCGGCACCGCCACGAAGACCGGCGCGGATCTCACCGCGACCACGCAGATGGCCTTCGACGGCGCAGGGCGCGGGACGATGAGCGCCACCGTCAAGCACGAGCGGATCGGCGCCTGCCCGGCGAAGTGACCGCACGCCGCCGGCAGAATGTGTCGGATTTGTTACGCCTGTGACACTTCATTGAACATTCAGCCGCTTTGTTGTTAGGAGAAGGCATGGCTTCGCGCTTCGCCTTCGACCGGACCCGGCTTCCCGCCCCGCTGCTCGCTGCGGGCGCGCGCGGCCAGCAGGCCTATGCCGCAAGCGAGCTGGCCCGGCGCCTGGCGCTCGCCCGCGAGGCGTGTCCCGAGGAGTTCGAGGCCGGCAAGCCCGCCTTCGCCCGGCTGATCGGCGAGGCGCAGGTGCTGCTCGAACCCGTGCGCCGCCCGCGCCGGCGGGTGCCGGTGGCGGTGACGGCCAATCCGCAGGTCGTCATGATCCTCCCCGGCTTCGGCGCCTCGCCGATGCGGATGCGCTACCTCGCGCGGCATCTCGAGCGTGCCGGGCACATCGCCAAGCGCTGGGGTCTGGGTCGCAACTGGGGCCCCGAGCCCGCGCGTTTCGACGCGATCGAGGCGCGGCTGCTCGAGCTTCACGCGCGCCACGGGCGCAAGGTGGTGCTGATCGGCTGGAGCCTTGGCGGGCTCTATGCGCGCGAGATCGCCAAGCGGCGGCCTGAGGCGGTGGCGAAGGTGATCTCGATGGGCTCGCCCTTCTCCGGCTCGCCGAGAGCGAACAACGTGTGGCGCGCCTACCAGTTCATCACCGGGCACTCGGTCGATGCCCCGCCGATCGATGCGGACCTCGCCGCCAAGCCCCCGGTCGAGACGGTCGCCCTTTGGAGCGCCAATGACGGCGTGATCGCCCCGCGCTGCGCCGCTGGCCGCCCGGGCGAGCGCGACCGCGCGATCCCGCTGCGCTGCACGCACATGGGCTTCACCTACGATCCGCAGGTGATCACGACGCTCCTCGCCGAGCTCGAGGCGACCCGCGCCTGACGTGGCCCACGCGCTCCAGCGAGAGGAGCCTGATACAATTTGCGACACATTTCCCGCCCCGCTGACAAACCGCTGCGACGGCGCGCGCGCATAAGCGGCGTCATGGGACGGTGCTGTGGCCGTCCGGATGAAAGGAACGAGATCATGACGATTGCCAGACTGCTCGCCGGCGGGATCCTCACCGTCGCCCTCACCGGCACCGCGATGGCCGGGCCGATGGGCCCCGGCGCGAACCGCGATGCCCCGGTGACCCGCGCGGAGTTGAACGCGCGCCTCGATCAGCGCTTCAAGGCGATGGACACCAACGGCAACGGCCAGATCGAGGCGGCCGAGATGCAGGCCGCCAGGGAGGCCCGCAAGGCCAAGTGGCAGGAACGCCGCGAGGCGCGCGCCGCCGATGGCGCGGCCAAGCCCGCCGGCGAGCGGAAGCGCCCGGGCCAGTGGGCCGGCAAGCGCGGCGGGGATCGCCCGCAGATGGACGCCAACGGCGACGGGGTCATCACCCGCGACGAGTTCGGCGCCCGCGCGCTGGCCCGGTTCGACGCTGCCGATACCAACCGCGACGGCACCGTGACCAAGGAAGAGCGCGCTGCCCACTGGGAAGCCCGCAAGGCCGCGCGCGGCAAGTGATCCGCCGCGCGATGATGTGAACGCCAGGGGCCGGCTGCGACCGGCCCCTGACTCTTTGCGCAGCGGCGCGATGTGCTATCCGCCCTTCCTGACCCTGCCATCGGAACCCTGCCGCCCGTGACCGCCGCCCCCCTTGCGCACCTGCTGCTCGTCGATGACGAGCCCTCGATCCGCACGCCGCTGGCGACGGTGCTGGGCAAGGCGGGCTACCGGGTGACGACCGCCGCCGATGCCGCCGAGGCGCGCGCACAGCTGCTGGTCGGCGCGTTCGATCTCGCCATCCTCGACATCATGATGCCCGGCGAGGACGGGCTCAGCCTTGCGCGCTTCATCCGGGCGGGGAGCGATCTGCCGATCATCCTTCTCACCGCCCGCGCCGAGGATATCGACCGCATCATCGGGCTCGAGATGGGTGCCGACGATTACCTCGCCAAGCCCTTCAACCCGCGCGAGCTGACCGCGCGCATCGCCGCGATCCTGCGCCGCAGCCAGCGCAGCGTCGCCGCGCCCGAGGCCGCGTCCGGATACCGCTTCGGCCCGTGGATTCTCGACACCGCGCAGCGCCGCCTGATGCGCGGGGACGGGCACGAGGTGCCGCTCACCGGCGGCGATTTCGCGCTGCTCGAGGCACTGGTGCTGCGCCCCAACGTGACCCTGTCGCGCGACCAGCTGCTCGATCTCACCAAGGGCCGCGAGGCCGGCCCGTTCGACCGGGCGATCGACAACGCGATCAGCCGGCTGCGGCGCAAGATCGAGGTCGATCCCCGCGCGCCCGAATACATCAAGACCGTCCACGCGGCGGGATATGTCCTCGCCGCCCGGGTGACGCGGCTGTGAGGCTGCTGTCGCGATTGTCGCTGGCGCAGCAGGTGATGCTGATCGTCGCGCTCGGCCTCATCGCCGCGCAGGCGCTCAACTTCACGCTCGCCGTGCGGGAACGGCAGGCCTTTAGCATGGAAGCCGCCGCCGCCCCGGCGATCGCCCGGCTGGTCGATGCCGTCGACGCTGCCGGGCCCGAGGGGCTGCGGGAGCGCCGCTGGGGTGCCCGCGCGCGGCTGCGTGTCAGCGCCGAGGCCCCGATCCGGCCCGAAATGCCCCGCCTCGCCAATATCGAGGCGCTCGCCCGCGCGCGGCTCGCACAGGACAGCGAGGCGCGGGTGCGGGCGGTCCGCGCCGCGCTGGTGGAAGGGCCGCGCGGCAACCGCTTCGTCATCATCTCCGTGCAGACCGAAAACGGGACGTGGCTGACCTCCCGCGCGCGGGGGCCTGCGCCGGTCGGGCCGCTGATCTGGGGGCTGGCGGTGCAGACGCTGGTGATCCTCGCCGTGCTGCTGGTGCCGCTCCTGCTGCTGGTGCGCAGCGTCACGCGCCCGCTGTCCGCGCTGACCCGCGATGCCGACGCCTGGGCCGCCGACCCGTGGAACACCGCCGCGCCGCCCGCGCTCGAGCCGCTGCCGGGCCCGCGCGACGTGCGCGAGCTGATCGGCGCGGTCCACGCGATGCAGACCCGCATCGCGGCGATGCTGCGCGAGAAGGACGTGATGCTGGGCGCCATCGGCCACGACCTGCGCACCCCGCTCACCGCGCTGCGCATCCAGGCCGAACTGGTCGAGGACGACGCGCAGCGCGCGGGCCTCATCGCCGAGATCGAGCGCCTGTCGGGCGATCTGGAAGGCATCCTCTCGCTCGCCCGCAGCTCGGCCAACATCGCGCGCCGGGAAGGCGACCTCGTCGCCATCGCGAGAACGGTCGCCGCCGAGTTTCGCGCGCGCGGCGCCGATGTCGTGCTCGAAGAGCGCGCGGCGCTGCCGGTGCGCGTCGATGCCGACGCCGTCCGCCGCGCGTTCACCAACCTTGTCGACAACGCGGTGCGTTACAGCGGCGCGGCGACCATCCGGCTGGCCGAGGACACAGCGACGGCCAGCCTCATCGTCGAGGACCAGGGGCCCGGCATCCCCGAGGATATGCTCGATCCTGCAGCCGGCGCCTTCGTGCGGATCGAGCCTTCGCGCAACCGATCGACCGGCGGGCACGGGCTGGGGCTCGCGATCGTCGCGGCCATCGCCCGGCTGCACGGCGGCGCGCTGCGGCTCGCCAACCGCCCCGAAGGCGGCCTGCGCGCGGAGCTCAGCGTCGCGCTCGCCTGACGCGGGCGGGGCGTCGCTGGACGCAAGGCGTTGATGCGCGCGCCGGAGTGGCGCAAAGCGCGGGCATGGAGTCGCTGCGCCATCCGATCCGCCTGGTGCCGAGCCTGTTCCTGCTCGCCATCGCGATCGGCACGGCGGCGCTCAGCCTGCCCATCGCCACCGCTGACGGCATCCGTGCGCCGTTCCTCACCGCGCTGTTCACCGCCACCTCGGCGGTGGCGGTCACCGGTCTCGTGGTGGTCGACACCGGCAGCTACTGGTCGCCCTTCGGACAGGTCGCGATCCTGCTGATGTTCCAGATCGGAGGGCTCGGGATCATGACCGCGGCGACGCTGTTCGGCCTCATCGCCGGGCGCGGCTTCGGGCTCCACGACCGGCTCGCGACCCAGGTCGAGCGCGGGCGGCTGGAGACGGGCGACGCGCTCTCCGTCCTCAAGCTGGTGTTCGCCGTCACCGTCGCGGTCGAGGCCGTCGTCGCGCTGGTCCTCTGGGCGCGCATGGCGCTCGCCTACGACATGGGGATCGGCGCGGCGCTGTGGCACGCGGTGTTCCATTCCGTCAGCGCCTTCAACAATGCCGGCTTCTCGACCTTCGCCGACAGCGTGATGGGCTTCCAGAACGATTCCATGATCCTGGGCCCGATCATGGTCTCGGTGGTGCTCGCCGCGCTTGGCTTTCCGGTGATGCAGGATGTGCGCGACAAGCGGTTCGACTGGCGGCGCTGGTCGCTGCACTCGAAGGTCACCCTCGCGGGCACCGCCGCGCTGCTGGCGCTTGGCTTTGCGGCGATTCTGGCGATGGAGTGGAGCAATCCCGGAACGCTTGGGCCCATGGGGCTGGGCGCCAAGCTGCTCAACGCCGCCTTCCATTCGGTCATGCCGCGCACCGCCGGGTTCAACAGCCTCGATGTCGGCGCCTTCGAGGACCAGACGCTGATGGCGAACTATCTCCTGATGTTCATCGGCGGCGGCAGCGCGGGGACGGCGGGGGGCATCAAGGTGACGACCTTCGTGGTGCTCTTTGCCATCGTGCTGTCCGAGGTGCTGGGCCGGCGCGATGCGGGCCTCTTCGACCGCCGCTTCGGCAGCGAGGTCGAGCGGCAGGCGCTCACCGTCACCGCGATGGCGGGCGGCATCGTCTTTGCCGCCGCCACCTACATCGCCTCGATCACGCGCCTGCCGCTGCCCGAGATCCTGTTCGAGTGCATCTCCGCCTTCGCCACCGTGGGCATGTCCACCGGCATCACCGCCGACCTGCCGCCGAGCGCACAGCTTGTCATCGTCGTCCTCATGTTCGTCGGGCGGGTGGGCACCATCACCGTCGCCACGGCGCTTGCCGTGGGCAGGCCGCCGCGTCCCTATCGCTTTGCCAAGGAGAACCTCATTGTCGGCTGACAGGCGCAAACCCGTCCTCGTCGTCGGGCTCGGCCGCTTCGGCGGCGCGGTCGCCCGCACGCTCACCAGCATGGGCAGCGAGGTGCTGGGGATCGACAGCAACCCGCACCTCGTCCAGGAATACGCCGCCGATCTCACCAAGGTGATCGAGGCCGATTGCACCGATGCCGACGTGCTGCGCCTGCTCGGCGTCAGGGACTTCGGGGCGGCGGTGGTCGCGATCGGCACCGATATCGAGGCGAGCGTGCTGACGGTGCTTGCCCTGTCGGACCTCGGCCTCACCAACATCTGGGCCAAGGCGAGCAACGCCAACCACGCCCGCATCCTCGAGCGGATCGGCGCGACCCATGTGGTCTTCCCCGAACAGCGCATGGGCGAGCGCGTGGCGCATCTCCTTAACGAACGCCTGCTCGATTTCATCGCCTTCGACGACGAATTCGCCATTGCCCGCCTGTGCGCCCCCGAGCCGATCGTCGGCCTGCCGCTGGTCACCAGCGCCTGCCGCAAGAAATACGACGTCACCGTGGTCGGCGTGAAGCGCAAGGGCGAGGCCTTCATCCACGCCGTGCCCGACACGCTGATCTTCCCGGAGGACGAGCTGGTGGTCTCCGGCCGGATCAAGGACATCGAGCGCTTCGCGGCGATTTGACCGGCGCCAATTGCGGCTCGCGCTTTTCTTTTGCGAAAGCGCGGTTAAGCTGGCCCTTTCTTGGAGCAGCCGAGCAGGGGGCGATGCACGGGCGGGGCAGCAATTTCGACGAGATGTTCGACGGCGCGGGGTTCACCCGCGCGGCCTACGAGGAATATTGCCGCTGGTTCGCCGAACAGCCCCCCGAATTCCTGCGCCGCAAGGACCGCGAGGCCGACGCCGCCTTCCGCCGCACCGGCATCACCTTCAACGTCTATGGCGAGAACGAGGCGGAGGAACGCCTCATTCCCTTCGACATGGTGCCGCGCATCATCACCGCCGCCGAATGGCGCCGCCTCTCGCGCGGGATCGAGCAGCGCGTGCGGGCGATCAACTCCTTCCTCTACGATCTCTACCACCGACAGGAGATCGTGCGCGCCGGGCGCCTGCCCGAAAGGCTGTTGCGCAACAATTCGGCGTGGCTCGCCGGCATGGTGGGCTTCACCCCGCCGGGCGGGATCTACACCCACATCGTCGGCATCGACCTCGTTCGCACCGGCCCGGACGAGTTCTTCGTGCTGGAAGACAACGCGCGCACGCCCTCGGGCGTCTCCTACATGCTGGAGAATCGCGAGACGATGATGGGGATGTTCCCCGATCTGTTCAGCCGCATCGCGGTCGAGAGCGTCTCCAACTACCCGCGCCGTCTCGCGCGCAGCCTCGCGGCCTGCGTGCCGCCCGCCTACACCGGTGGCAAGCCGACCGTCGCGGTGCTGACGCCGGGCATCTACAATTCCGCCTATTTCGAGCACGCCTTCCTCGCCGACCAGATGGGCGCGGAGCTCGTCGAGGGCAGCGACCTCAGGGTGGTCGAGGGCCGGGTGCAGATGCGCACCACGCGCGGCTACACGCCGATCGACGTGCTCTACCGCCGGGTCGACGACGAATTCCTCGACCCGCTGACCTTCAACCCCGACAGCGTGCTCGGCGTGCCGGGGATCATGGACGTCTACCGTTCGGGCGGGATCACCATCGCCAATGCGCCGGGCACCGGGGTGTCCGACGACAAGGCGATCTATTCCTTCATGCCCGAGATCGTCGAGTTCTACACCGGCGAGCGCCCGCTGCTGCCCAATGTCGAGACCTGGCGCTGCGCCGACAAGGATGCGCTCGCCCATGTCCTCGACAACCTGCCCGACCTGGTGGTGAAGGAAGTCCACGGCTCGGGCGGCTACGGGATGCTGATCGGGCCGACCGCCTCCAAGCGCGAGATCGCCGCCTTCCGCGTCAAGCTGCTCGCGCGGCCGGAGAACTACATCGCCCAGCCCACGCTCGCGCTGTCGACCTGCCCGATCTACACCGCCGCCGGCCTCGCGCCGCGCCATGTGGACTTGCGGCCCTTCGTGCTCGTCAGCCCCGAAGGGATCGACATCACGCCCGGCGGCCTCACCCGCGTGGCGCTCAAGAAGGGTTCGCTGGTGGTCAATTCCTCGCAAGGGGGCGGGACCAAGGACACATGGGTTTTGAAGGACTGATGGTGCAGACGGATCGCCTTGCCAAAGTCCCCCTCCCGCTTGCGGGAGGGGTTAGGGGTGGGCCCGTCAAGGAATGGTGCGCAGTTTTTTGCCCACCCCCGGCCCCTCCCGCGAGCGGGAGGGGAGAATGCTAGGCCGCACCGCCAACGGATTGTTCTGGATGTTCCGCTATCTCGAGCGGGCCGAGAACACCGCGCGCCTGCTCGAGGCCGCGCTGCGCATGGCGCTGACGCGGGATATCGTCACTGCCGAGGCGGAATGGCGCTCGGTGATCGCGACCCTCGGCCTTACCGAAGCCTACGGCGCCGCGCACGATGCCTATGACGGCGTGTCGGTCTGGAACTTCGTGCTGCGCGGGAGCGGCAATCCGGGCAACGTGCGCACCATGCTCGGCGCGGTGCGCGCCAATGCGCGGGCGGCGCGGATCAACATTTCCTCCGACGTCTGGGAGGCGGTCAACGCCAACTGGATGCAGCTCGACCGGCTGCTCTCGCGCCCGGTGGGGCAGGGCGCGGTGGGCGAGGTGCTGGCCGCCATCCGCCGCGCCGGCACCGAGGTGCACGGCGCCTTCGACGGGTCGATCCTGCGCGACGAGGGCTACCACTTCAGCCGCGCCGGCACCTTCATCGAACGCGCCGACAGCTCGGCGCGCATCCTCGACATGAAGTATTTCATCCTGCTGCCCTCGCTCTCCTACGTGGGCTCGAGCCTCGACACCGGGCAGTGGGAACAGGTGCTGCGCTCGGTCGCGGGGGCGCGGGCCTACAGCTGGCTCAATGCCGGACAGATCGAGGCGCGCGGGATCGTCGAGTTCGTGGTGCTCGACGAGCGTTTCCCGCGGAGCCTCGCCTTCTGCCGCAGCGCGCTGCGCGGGTGCCTCGATGCGCTCGCCCGCGCGCATGGGGGCGAGGGCCGGGCCGTGGCGCTGATGCGCGAGGCCGACAGCCGCATCAACCACCTCACCGTCGACACGATCTTCGAGGCGGGGCTGCACGAATTCCTCGTCGACTTCCTCGCCCGCAACAACGCGATCGCCCGGGCGATTGCCGAGGACTACCGGTTCCACGCATGAGCAAGCTCAAACTCCAGGTGCGCCATACCACCCATTACGCCTTCGCGCAGCCGGTGGTGCACGCGCTCCAGCGGCTGCGGCTCACCCCCAAGGAAACCCACGGGCAGCGCATCATCGACTGGCGGATGCGCTTCGAGAATGCCGAGGCCGAACTCCAGTACGACGACCAGCACTTCAACCACGTGACGCTGATCAGCCTGACCCCCGGCGCGCAGGAGGTGACGGTGACCTGCGAGGGCACGGTCGAGACCGAGGACAATGCCGGGGTGATCGGGCGACACTCGGGGCACCTGCCGCTGTGGAGCTTCCTGCGCCAGACCCCGCTGACCCGTCCCGGCGGCAAGCTGCGCGCGCTGCTGCGCGACGTGCAAGGCCCCTCGGCACAGGACCCGCTCGCCTTCCTCCACGCGCTGTCGGCGGCGGTGCGCGAGCGCGTCGCCTACGAGACCGGGCGGACCACCGCCACCACCACCGCCGAGGAAGCCGTCGCGCAAGGGGCGGGCGTGTGCCAGGATCATGCGCACATCTTCATCGGTGCCGCGCGCGCGAACGGCATCCCGGCGCGCTATGTCAGCGGCTATCTGATGATGAACGACCGGATCGAGCAGGAGGCCACCCACGCCTGGGCGGAGGCGCACGTCGAGGGGCTGGGCTGGGTCGGCTTCGACGTCTCGAACGGGATCAGCCCCGATCCGCGCTACGTCCGGGTCGCCACCGGCGACGACTATCGCGACGCGGCCCCCATCACCGGCATCAGCATCGGCGCCTCCGACCAGGTGCTGACGGTCGGCGTCGCGGTGGAGGGGCAGCCGGTCGCGGCGCAGAGCCAGAGCCAGGGCCAGTCGAGCCAGTAAGGCGGAGGAGGACTTGTGGGCCCTTTGCGCTCGGCACGGCTTGGCGCTAGGGCCTCGCGGGCGCGCGGCAAGGAAGGATCGCTGACATGACCTATTGCGTTGGCATGGTGCTCGACAAGGGCCTCGTCCTGATGAGCGACACCCGCACCAATTCGGGCGTCGACAACATCTCGACCTTCCGCAAGCTGTTCCACTGGAGCGTGCCGGACGAGCGGATCATCGCGGTGATGACCGCCGGCAACCTCGCCACCACCCAGGCGGTGATCAGCCAGCTGGAGGAGCGCACCAAGGCCCCCGAGGAGCGCGACAACTGCCTGCTGCGCGGCACCACGATGTTCCAGGTCGCCACAGAGATCGGCCGCATCCTGCGCGCCACCATCGAGGAGGTGCAGCGCGTCAACGGCGAGGCCGGCAAGGGCCGCTTCACCGCGACCATGATCGTCGCCGGGCAGATCAAGGGGATGCAGCCGCGCCTGTTCATGATCTACCCCGAAGGCAACTTCATCGAGGCGAGCTGGGACACGCCCTTCTTCCAGATCGGCGAAACCAAGTACGGCCGCCCGATCCTGATCCGCGGCTACGAACGCGACATGAACTTCGAGGAGGCGGTGAAGCTGATGATGGTCAGCTTCGATTCGACTCTCAAGGCTAACCTGTCGGTCGGATTGCCGCTCGATCTGCTGGTGATCGGCAAGGACAACTTCAAACCTTTGCATGAAAACCGCGTGACCGAGGACGATCAATATTTCGACACGATTTCATCACGTTGGGGCAGTGCGCTGCGATCGGCCTTCCATTCGCTCCCGCCCTACACATTCAGCGATGACGCGTAAGGGCAAGGCCTGATCTGTCTCCGTTACGGAGCAAAATAATCATTGTATTTCATGTGGTTGAGTTGAAACAGATATGGTAAATCGTCCGGATCGGCGGCGCTCATGCGTGAATCCCATAATCGGTTAGCGCAGACACAATCGCATGACACGCAAAGCCTCCCTCCACTTCATCGACTCGTGCAGCCGCCAACGCGCCGAACTCGCGCGTGTGGGCTTTGGCCTCGGCCATCACTGCGAAGTCTACGGCGACCTTTCCGAGCTTGCGGTGCATCCGCCGCGCGACGGGATCATCATCGCTCGCGACACCGCGGAAGAAGGCGGGGTGGGAATGATCCTCGACCGGCTCGGGCGGCTCGGCATCTGGCTGCCGCTGATCGCGGTTGACATCCAGCCGCGCCCCGGCCGCATCGTCGAGGCGATCAAGGCCGGCGCGCTCGATTATCTCGCCCTGCCGCTTGATCCGGAACGCTTTACCCGCTGCCTCATGCGGATCGAGAAAGAGGCCGAGATGTTCGGCGCCGCCCGCCGGCGCATGATCGAGGCGCGCGACCGCATCTCGACCCTTTCGGCGCGCGAGCGCGAGGTGCTCGACTGGCTGGCCGAAGGCAGCAGCAACAAGGCGATCGCCCGCGAGCTCGACATCAGCCCGCGCACGGTGGAGATCCACCGCGCCAACATGATGACCAAGCTGGGCGCGCGTCACGCAGCCGAAGCGGTGCGGCTGAAGCTGGAAGCGAAGCTCGAACCGCGCCTGCGCGCCTGACAGCACAGCAGGACCGTCGGCTTGCAAGTCCCCCCGAGCGACCCGGACCGGGTTCCTATCCCCGGCCCGGGCCGCCGACCTTCGAGGCCTCAAGCGGGCGTGGAGAAAGGATTCTCGCTTTCGCGATGGTCGGGGTTGCGGGCCCGTCCGGCGGCGCGATTGGAACGACGCCGCAGGCGCGCGCCGGTCAGCGGCAGAACTTCGCGCCGACCCCTTCGAGGTGGAAGTGATCCTGGTGCGCGGCGTTGTATTCCGGCCCCAGCACCGTGCCGAAGCGCTTGCAGGCGCTCTTGTGGACCACCCGCAGGAACTCGCGGGTCGCTGCGTCGCCGCCGTGCCAGTCGCGCTTGAGCACGATCCGCCGCCCGTCGCCGAGCACGAAGGCCGACACGTCGATCGCCTCGGCGCGGGCATGGGCGGAAAGCCGGTCGGTCCCTGCCACGGTGCGGCAGGCGTAGGAGCCCATGGTCTCGATCCGGGTCACCGGGCTGCCGAGGATCTCGCGCGCGGCACGATCGACCCCGAAGCGGGCCCAGTCGCCGAAGGCCTTGGCGACATGGCACTTCACAGGGCCAAGGTTGGCGACGCTCAAGGGTGCGCGGTCTCCGGCAAGCGCCATGAGCTGCACCGTGCCGAGCTTGTTGCATCCGGGCGCGGCATAGATGTCGGGCAGCAGGTCGAACCGCGCGCCGCTCGCGCCGAGATCGGCGATGCAGCCCATGTCCTCGGGACGCGGGGCATAGCTGCGCGGCGCCGAAGCGACGGGCATCGCCGGCCGCGAGGGCGCGCTGGCGCGGGCGCTCGCCGTGCCGGGGGCGGGGCCGCCGCGCCCTTGGGGGATGAGGGAACCGCAGGCCCCCAGCAGCGCCATCGCGCCTGCCAGCAAAGCCGCTCTGCCAAGGAATGTCGCCTGTTTCATGCCACACAGACTTAAGGAAGTAACCTTAAGTCGCGGGCAAGAAACAAGGTTAAGAAATTCTACGGATCAACGCGGAAGAAAGGCGGCAGAAGGCGTTAACCAGCCTCTGTTCGCGAGGGCCGCGTGAGGCTCACCAGCACGATCGCGGCGAATGCGGCCGTGAAGCCCGGCACGATCTCGTAAAGACCCGGGCCGCTCAGGAACGCCTTGTTCCAGCCCAGCGCGATCCACGCCGCGACGACGCCCGCGCCGGTCACCAGCCCGGCCACCGCGCCCGCCCCGGTCATCCGCGGCCAGGTCAGCGCGAGCAGGATCAGCGGGCCGAACGCCGCGCCGAAGCCCGCCCAGGCATTGGCGACGAGGCCGAGCACTTCGCTTTCCGGGTCCGCCGCGATCACCAGCGCGGCCGCCGCGACCAGCGCCACGGACAGCCGGCCGATGTTCACCGCCTCGCGCTCGCTGGCCGAGCGGCGCAGGAACAGGCGGTAGAAATCCTCGGTCAGCGAGGAGGAGGAGACGAGCAGCTGCGAGGAAATGGTGCTCATGATCGCCGCCAGCAGCGCGGCGTAGAGGAACCCGGTGACCGCCGGGTGGAACAGCAGGCCGGACAGGATGATGAAGATCGTCTCGGGATCGCTCACGGGCAGGCCGTTGCCTTCCGCATAGGCGCGCCCCGCCAGCCCCACCAGCACCGCGCCGACAAGCGAGATCACCATCCAGCCCATCCCGATGACCCCGGCACGCGCCACGTTCTCGACCCGGTCGATCGCCATGAAGCGCACGATGATGTGCGGCTGGCCGAAATAGCCCAGCCCCCAGGTGACCGCGCTGATCACGCCCACCAGGCTTGCCCCCTGCGTGAGGCTCAGGAACCCCTCCTGCGGCACCGCGCCGAGGCTCAGCGCCGCGCTCCCGCCGAGGTCGGAGAGAATCACCAGCGGCATGACGACCAGCGCCGTCATCATGATCATCCCCTGCACGAAATCGGTGAGACTCACCGCGAGGAAGCCGCCGATCATGGTGTAGGCGAGCACGATCCCGGCGGTGATGAGGATGCCGAGCATGTAGTCGGAAAGGCCCGTGTCGGGCAGCACGCCGGCAAAGGCGGTCTCGAACAGCTTGCCCCCGCCGACCATGCCGCTCGCGGTATAGACCGTGAAGAAGCCGACGATCACCACCGCCGAGACGACGCGCAGCACGGTCCCCTGTTCGGGGAAGCGGTTGGCGAGGAACTGCGGGATGGTGAGCGCATTGCCCAGCCGCTCGGTCGCCTCGCGCAGCCGGGGGGCGACGATGATCCAGTTCGCCGCCGCGCCCACGGTCAGCCCGATCGCGATCCACGCCTCGACCAGGCCCGAGACGTAAAGCGCGCCCGGCAGGCCGAGCAGCAGCCAGCCCGACATATCCGAGGCGCCCGCAGAGAGCGCCGCCACCGCCGGCGACAGCGAGCGCCCCGCTAGCAGGTAACCTGCGCTGTCCTGCGTCGACTTCCTCCAGGCGAACAGCCCGATGGCGAGCATCAGCACGAAATAGGCGGCAAGGGCGGCAAGGGTCCAGGTGTTCATGGCAGCGGGCCTAACAAGCCCGCGCCGCCGACGCCATCCGCCGCGCCGATTTACCCCCCTCGGAAGCGGACGACGAGCGCGCGCGAACCCGGGAAGGGCGCCGAGGTTCCCGGCCTCACAACCTTCGTCAAGTCGTGATTTATGCGCGGTGAATGCACGCAAAGCTAACGCAAGGCTAGGTTTCACAGGCCGCGACCGGACAGGTGCAGGAGGCAATCGCACAACGTTGCATTATCTCTCTCCACGATTTCGGAGTCTTATTGATGTCCCCCAAGTATCTTCTCCCGGCGGCCGGTTTCACCGCGCTGATGCTCTCCTCGACTGCGAATGCGCAGCAGGACGACCGCTATTTCGATGGTCCGTACATCTCGGCGACCGTCGGGCTTGAATCCCCCGAAGCCAGCCGCGGCGACGTGATCACCTTCGACACCAACCGCGACGGCACCTTCACCGACACCGTCCGCACCGGCGCGGGCGTCGATGCCTTCTCGCCCGGCTTCTGCAGTGGCACGCCGACGGCTGCGGGCGTCGCCTCCTGCCGCGGCAACCGCCAGAACGATGGCTATGCCGTGCGCGTCGGCTATGACCGTCACCTCGGCAGCGGCCCGGTGGTGGCCGGCATCTTGCTCGAAGGCGCGCGTCCGGGCGTCGAGGAATTCACCTCGGGCTTCAGCACCACGCCGGCCTCCTACACCTTCGGCCGCGAGCTCGACTGGGCGGTGACCGCGCGCGCGCGCCTCGGCATCGCGCCGGGCGAGGGCCGCGGGCTGTTCTATGTGACCGGCGGCGGCGGCTATGCCCGCATCGACCGCAGCTTCTCGACCAGCAACGTCGCCAACTCGTTCACCCCGAACGACAACCGCAGCTGGGAGCTCGGCTGGCAGGCCGGCGGCGGGGCCGAGGTGATGCTGACCCGCAACCTCGGCATCGGGCTCGAGTATCTTTACTCGAGCTTCGACGACAGCGACTACGTGGTCGGCGTCGGCCAGGGCACGGCGCCCGCGACCAACCCCTTCCTGCTTCAGGGCCCGGGCACGGACCTGCGCCTGTCGAACGACCGTTTCGACTACCACTCCTTCCGCGCCTCGGTGAACTTCCGCTTCTGAGCCCCGCGCGCACATAAAAAAGGAAAGGCCCCGCGCATCGTCCGATGCGCGGGGCCTTTTCGTGTGCGGGGCAATCCGGGGCGAGCCGGGAGGCCTCAATCCTCCTTCTTGCGCCGCGCCTTCTTGCGCTCGTGCGGGCACAGGATCGCCTTCCTCAGTCGGATCGACTGCGGGGTGACCTCGACCATCTCGTCGTCGTCGATATAGGCGATCGCCTGTTCGAGGCTCATGCGGCGCGGGGGGGTGAGGCGGATCGCGTCGTCCTTGCCCGAGGAGCGGATGTTGGTGAGCTGCTTGGCCTTGAGGGGGTTCACCTCGAGGTCCTCGGGCTTGGCGTTCTCGCCGATCACCATGCCTTCATAGACCTTCATCTGCGGGCCGATGAACAAAGTGCCGCGCTCCTCCAGCGAATTGAGGGCATAGGCCACCGCCTCGCCGTCGCCGTTGGAGATCAGGACGCCGTTGATGCGGCCTTCGATCGGGCCCTTGTAGGGGCCGTATTTCTCGAACAGGCGGTTCATGATCCCGGTGCCGCGCGTGTCGGACAGGAATTCGCCGTGATAGCCGATGAGGCCGCGCGAGGGGGCCGAGAAGGTGATGCGGGTCTTGCCTTGCCCTGAGGGGCGCATTTCGACGAGGTCGGCCTTGCGGCGCTGCATCTTCTCGACGACCGTGCCCGAGTGCTCGTCATCGACGTCGATCACGACGGTCTCGTAGGGCTCCATGCGCTTGCCGTCTTCCTCGCGGAACAGCACGCGCGGGCGGCTGATGCCGAGCTCGAAGCCTTCGCGGCGCATCGTCTCGATCAGGACGCCGAGCTGCAATTCGCCGCGCCCGGCGACCTCGAAGCTGTCCTTGTCCTCGCTCTCGGTGACGCGGATCGCGACGTTGGTTTCTGCCTCGCGCAGCAGGCGGTCGCGGATCATGCGGCTCGTGACCTTGCTGCCCTCGCGGCCCGCGAGCGGGCTGTCGTTGACCGCAAAGCGCATCGCGAGAGTCGGTGGGTCGATGGGCTGGGCGGCGATGGGTTCGCTGACCGAGGGATCACAGATCGTGTTGGCGACGGTCGCCTTCTCGAGCCCCGCCAGCGCGATGATGTCGCCCGCGCGCGCGATCTCGACCGGCACGCGCTCGAGCCCGTCGAAGCTCATCAGCTTGGTGGCGCGGCCGGTTTCGATCACCTTGCCCTCGGCATCGATGGCGTGGATCGGATCGTTGACGCGGATCGTGCCCGACTGGACGCGGCCGGTGAGCACGCGGCCCATGAAGTTGTCGCGGTCGAGCAGGGTGGCGAGGAAGGCGAACTTGGCATCCGGGTCAAGGCCGGGGGCGGGGACGTGCTCGATCACCTTGTTGAACAGCGGGGCGAGCGTGCCGCTGCGGGCGTCCATGTTCTCGCTTGCATAGCCTTCGCGACCGCTAGCGTAGAGCACCGGGAAGTCGAGCTGCTCGTCATTCGCGTCGAGGCTGACGAACAGGTCGAACACCTCGTCGAGCACTTCCTGCGGGCGGCCGTCCGGGCGGTCGATCTTGTTGACGACGACGATGGGGCGCAGGCCCAGCGCGAGCGCCTTGCCAGTCACGAACTTGGTCTGCGGCATCGCGCCTTCCGCGCTGTCGACCAGCAGGATCACCCCGTCGACCATCGAGAGAATGCGCTCCACCTCGGCGCCGAAGTCGGCGTGGCCGGGGGTGTCGACGATGTTGATGCGGGTGGTCTCGCCGCCCTGTTCCCACTCCACGCTGGTGCACTTGGCGAGAATGGTGATGCCGCGCTCCTTCTCGAGATCGCCCGAATCCATGGCGCGCTCTTCCACGCGCTGGTTCTCGCGGAAGGTGCCCGACTGGCGGAAGAGCTGGTCGACCAGCGTGGTCTTGCCGTGGTCGACGTGGGCGATGATCGCGATATTTCTGAGGGCGGACGACATGGGGGAGGCACTTCCGGTGACAGGCCGGAGGCTGGGTCAGCATCCGGGAGGAGACGGGCGGCAGCGCCGCTGCGGGCGCTGCATGGACAGGGCTATCGGGGCACGGCTACGCACCCGACGCTACGGCAATCGGGAGTTCCGGGCCGTGCGTGCGGATGTGCTGCGTTGCACAATCGCCGCGGCGCCTAGCAGGGGTGCGTGCGCGGGGCAAGGCGGAAGGCTGCCGGGCGGCTGCGCTGCGCCGCGCGGAAGGTGTGACTCATTGGCAACAGGCGTCCCGTTAGCCCCTGAAAACCGCGGGTCAGCCGCTTGTTCCGGACGCTTAGGTGGCCTATCAAGCCGCCACACGATCCCGGGAGAGAGCGCACAGGGACGGTGCGTGTCCGAAGCGGGCGCCGGGATCGCGCGTTTTTTGGAGAGGAGTTTCCATGCGATCGAATTTCACCGGCGCGGCCGGCGCAACCCGATTCACCCTTCTGGCGGGTGCTGCCAGCCTTGCGCTCGCCCTGCCGGGTGCCGCCTTCGCGCAGGACGCGCAGGATGCCGAGGCGCCGGCCGTTGACGAGGCCGATATCGACAACGGCAACCAGATCATCGTCACCGCGACCAAGCGCGCCCAGACGTTGCAGGACACCCCTGTCGCGGTCACGGTGACCACCGCCGCGACGATCGAGCAGGCTCAGATCCGCGACATCGCCGATCTGTCCACGGTTGTTCCCTCGCTGCGCACGAGCCAACTGCAAAGCGCTTTTGCCACCACCTTCTCGATCCGCGGCTTCGGCACCGATGGCAATAATCTCGGGCTCGAACCGTCGGTCGCGATGTTCGTCGATGGGGTCTATCGCAGCCGTGCCGTCGGCCAGATCTCGGACCTCCCCAACCTCGAGCGTGTCGAAGTGCTGCGCGGTCCGCAATCCACCTTGTTCGGCAAGAATGCGAGCGCGGGCGTCATTTCACTGGTGACCTCCGCGCCGTCTTTCGAACTGGAGGGCAACGCCGAACTGTCCTACGGCAATTTCGACGCGGTGGTGGCGCGCGCATACATCAGCGGACCGCTCAGCGATACGATCGCGGTGAGCGTCGCGGGCGGGCTCAACAAGCGCGACGGTTTCGTCACCAACGGCTTCAACGGGGACGACATCAACGACCGCAACCGCTGGTTCACGCGCGCGCAGTTGTTGTTCGACAACGGCAACAACTTCACTTTCCGGGTAATTGCCGACTACGACGAACTCGACGAAAAGTGCTGCGCAGTCGCCAACCTGCGCCCGTCGCCCGTCACGGGCCTGATCCAGTCGATTGGCGGGCGTTTGAATGCGCCGGGCACCCAGCTGGACGACGTGGT
This sequence comes from Erythrobacter sp. WG, assembly GCF_026586795.1. GTDB lineage: Bacteria > Pseudomonadota > Alphaproteobacteria > Sphingomonadales > Sphingomonadaceae > Erythrobacter. Next base: position 10,696 of record NZ_JAPFGY010000032.1, on the reverse strand, counting down.
GTTCACCGATGTGGTGCCCTTCAACAGGGTCAAGAACTGGGGCGTTTCGGGGCAGGCCGATTACCAGTTCGGTGCGTTGTCGCTGACTTCGATCACCGCCTACCGTGAGACCTCGATCCGCGCCAATCAGGACGTGGATTTCACCAGCGCCGCGCTGGCGACGGGTGCCAACATCGGTCAGTCGGACATCCAGACTTTCACGCAGGAACTGCGGCTTGCCTCGGATTTCGACGGGCCGCTCAATTTCCTTGTCGGCGGCTACTACTTCAACGAGCAGCTTTCGACTGCGGACCAGATTCTCTACGGTCGCGATTTCCGCGCCTATGCGAACGGCCTTATCGCGGGCGCTTCGGGCGGGGCGCTGACGGCGGCTTCTGTCGAGCAGCTGCTCGGCGTGGCACCGAACACGTTCTGGCAGGCAGGGCAGGGCTTCTTCAACCAATTCGATCAGGACAACGAGGCGTTCTCGCTGTTCGGCCAGGTCGACTTTGAAGTCACCGACCGTCTGACCCTGACGGTTGGCGCCAACTACACCGAAGATGCCAAGGACGTGAGCTCGAACGGGCGCACCACCGATGCCTTTTCGCAAATCAATCTCGATGCGCCGCAATTTGCACCGTCACGCAACCTCCTGCTTCGCCAAGGCGCTGTGGCGTCTGGCGTGGGACAGGCGCTTCGTTTGGGCCGTTCGGCCACGGCTGCCGAAATCGGCGCCTTTGCGGCTGCAAATGCCGCCGCCTTCGGTCAGATCAACGCCGGCGCGACCGCCTTCGCCAATGCCAACCAGAACAACCCGGCGGCGAACCCGCTCGGCGGTTTGCGGACATTCCAGTTCCTGCCGCCCATCCTCAACATCCCCAACGCGGTCGAGGATGGCCGCACGCGGGACGATGCCGTCACCTATTTGGCCCGGGCCAATTACGAAGTCACCGACACGGTGAACGTCTATGCGAGCTACGCGACCGGCTTCAAGGCAAGCTCGTTCAACCTTTCGCGCGACAGCCGCCCGTTGCCGGGCGACTTTACCCGTGCAATCAGCCAGGGCCTGGGCGTTCCCAACCTGCGTCCGGGCACTCGCTTCGCCCTGCCCGAAGAATCCACGGTCTACGAACTCGGCATCAAGGGCGCCTGGGAGCGTGCCGGTGCCAACCTGACGGTGTTCCTGCAAACGCTGGAGAACTTCCAGTCCAATACCTTCGTGGGCGATTTCTTCGTGCTCGCGAACGCAGGCGAGGTCGAAACCTTCGGTATCGAATTCGACGGCTATGTGCGCCCGACCAACGAACTCACGCTTTCGCTGGCGCTGACCTACCTTGATCCCAAGTATGTCAGCTTCGTCGGATCGCCGGTGGGCGATCTTTCGGGCCAGCCGGTGCAGGGCGTGCACCCGCTGAGCGCATCGTTCGGCGCGACGTGGGACAAGGAACTGGCCAATGGCGATCGCTTCATTGTGCGCGGCGATTACCAATACGAAGCGCCGGTTCAGATCCTCGACGGGCTGGTGAATTTCATCACCACCAACCCGAACGGCACGACCAATTTCCAGACCGCGCGTGATGCGGCGAGGGAGTTTACCCGCGAAGTCAACAACTTCAACGCTTCAATCACCTATGCGCTCGACATGGGACTGGAGTTCACCTTGTGGGGCCGCAACCTGCTGGACGATCGTTTCATCAGCACGATCTTCCCTGGGGTGGGCGGACAAGGCCAGGCGATCTACGGCTATCCCAACCAGCCGCGCACCTATGGCGGCCTGATCCGCTACCGTTTCTAAGCCCTTACCGGCACGATCTTCGAAGGCCCCGCACCCGGCAAGGTGCGGGGCCTTTTCGTTTGCGCTGGGGCGCGAATTGTGTTGCCCTGCGCAATCTGCGCGTCCGACATCGGCGCGCGAGGGGATCGACGCATGGAATGGATGATACTGCCCTTCAGACGCTACGCGGATTTCGGCGGCCGTTCGCGGCGCCGCGAGTTCTGGATGTTCCAGCTGCTCAACCTGATTGTCGGTGCGGTGCTGATCGGGCCGTTCATGGTCGATGTCGTCACCGCCGCGGTGCAGAACCCGGACGACGAGGAGGCGATGGCCCGGGCGCTGCTGGAGGGCGGCTCGGTGCTCTCGATGGCGGGGCTCGCGGTCTACGGGATCTTCGTGCTCGCGGCGCTGATTCCCTCGATCGCGGTGACGGTGCGGCGGCTGCATGACCGCGATATGTCGGGCTGGTGGTATCTCGGGCTGACGCTGGCGAGCCTCATTCCGCTGGTCGGCGGCCTCGCCAGCATCGCGCTTCTGGTGCTGCTGGTGCTTCCGGGGACGGATGGCGCCAACCGCTTCGGTCCCGATCCGAAGAACCCCTTCGGCGAAGACCTGTTCGCCTGAGCGCCTGAAGCGGTCTCCGGCCGGACACCGCGCTAGAGCTCGCGCAGCGCGCGGGCGGGCTTGGCGCGCAGCAGCGGCAGCGATCCGGCGAGCGCGAAGGCCAGCACCAGCGCAAGGCCCAGCCCCAGCACGCCGAGCACCTCGCCCCAGTCGGGGAGCCAGTCGAATTCGAACAGCTGGGTGATCACCACCCAGGCAAGGCCGCCCCCGAGAAGCAGCGCGACCAGCGCGAGCACACCTGCCAAGAGGCCATATTCGGCCAGTTGCAGCAGCAGGATCTGCCGCCGGCTCGCGCCCATCACGCGCAGCATCACCGTATCATAGGTGCGCGCCGCGCGTGCCGCGGCGATCGCGCCCATCAGCACCGCGAGCCCCGCCAGCACCGTCACCGCCGCCGCCGCGAGCGTCGCAAGGCTGACCTGTTCGAGCAGCTTGCGCGCCTCGACGAGGATGCCGCCCACCTCGATCACAGAGGAGGAGGGCATTTCCTTCACCAGCGCGCGGAGCAAGCGCCCCTGCGCCTCGCTGTCGCCCTTGTCGGGCAGTTCGATCGTGGCGGCGAGCTTGTGCGGCGCGTCGCTGATCGCGTTGCGGCTGAACACCAGCGTGAAGTTGAAGCCCATGCTTTCCCAATCGATCTCGCGCAGCGAGGCAACGCGCGCGGTGCGCTCCACCCCCAGGATGCTGACCGTCAGGTAATCGCCAACCTTGAGCCCCACCGCCTTGGCGAAATCGGCATCGACCGAGACCAGCGGCTCGCCGCGGTGGAAGGGGCTCCACCACTGACCCTCGGTCACGCGATTGCCGGGGGGGGCGGTGTCGGCATAGGTAAGGCCGCGTTCGCCGCGCAGCGCCCAGGCGCCCTCGGGGATCTCCTTGCGATCGGCCACCCGGGTCATGCGGTCCTTGGGCCCATAGGCGAGGATCGCACCGCGCATTGTCGGCACAGAGCGGATCTTGGCCGCCGGGAACTGGCTGCGCACCACCTCTCCGAAGCGCGCCTCGCCGTCCTGCGGCACGTCGAGCACGAAGTAGTCCGGCGCCTCGTTGGGCACGCGGCGGGCGATGTTGCCGTCGATCGCGCTCTGCACGGCGGCGAGCAGCACGAAGGCGGCGAGTCCGAAGCCGAGCGCCGTCACCAGCGCCCCCGTCGGCGCGCCGGGGCGGTGGATGTTGGCGAGCGCGCTCCGGAGCAGCGGGTTGGCAGGGCGGGGCAGGCGGCGGGCGGTCGCCTGGATCGCCCAGCCGAGCACGGCGAGCAGCGCGAGCGCGCCGCCCGCGCCCGCCAGGAACCCGCCCGACAGCATCGGCTGCGCCGTGGTCAGCAGCGCCAGCGCGCAGATCGCCGCCAGCCCCAGCGCGGTCGCCGCCAGCGCGCGCCAGTCGCGCGCCAGAGGCACGATCCCCGACCGCATCAGCGCCATCGCCGGGAAGGTCCGCGCGCGCAGCAGCGGGGCGGCGGCGAAGGCGAAAGCGACGAGCAGGCCGTAAGCGCCCGCCAGCGCCAGCGCGCCCGGCGCGATGATGAACCCGCTCGCAACCGGCAGCAGTCCGGCGAGCGCGCGGGCGAGCAGCGGGGTGACGGCGACGCCCGCCACCAGCCCCGCAAGGCTTCCCGCCAGCGCCGCGACGCCGATCTGCATCGCGTAGATGCGCACGATATCGCCCGACGTCGCGCCCAGCACCTTCAAGGTGGCGATGCTTGCCCGGCGCTGGTCGAGATAGGAGGAGACCCCGCCCGCGATGCCGATCCCGGCGATCACCAGCGCGGCAAGGCCGACGAGCGTCAGAAAATCGCTCATCTGCCGCACGAAGCGCTCGGCCCCGGGCGAGGCCTTGTCGCGGGTGCGGACATTGAAGCCGGCGTTCGGGAATTTCCTGGTGATCGCCGCCTCGACGGCGTCGGGGCTTCCGACGCCGCTGCGGAAGGCGATGCGGTGCTTGCTTTCATAGAGCGCGCCGGGCTGGGTCAGCCCTGCGGCGGCGGGCATGTCGGCAGCGACGATGATCGTCGGGCCGAGCTGGAAACCTTCCGAGAGGCGGTCGGGCTCGTCGGCGATCACCCCGGCGGCGCGCACGGTGGCGCCGCCGATCCGGAAGCTCTCGCCGACCCGGATGCCCAGACGCTCGAGCGCGGAGCGGGCGATCCACGCGTCGTTGCCCGTCGGCGCGCCGACCTTGCGCCCGTCGGCGAGCACCAGCTGCCCGAACATCGGCCACCTGGCGTCGACCGCCTTCAGCTCGACCGGCGCGGCACTGTCCGGCGTGCTCGCCATCGCCTGCATCCGGAAACCGCTCGACACCCGGCCATAGGCTTCCATCGCCTCGCGCTCCGCGGGCGAGAGGTCGCGCTGCCAGACCGTCACCTCGAGATCGCCGCCGAGCAGTTCCTGCCCGCTCGCGGCCAGCTCGCGGGCGATGGCGGTGGTCAGCGTGCCGATCGCGGCGAGCGCGGCGGTGCCGAGGAAGATGCACACCAGGAGCAGTCGCAAGCCCCGGAAGCGCGCGTTGAGATCGCGCCGGGCAATCGCCCACGCCGCCTTCAACGGCAGGCTCATCAGGCCGCGCCCCGCGTGTCGGAGACGATCACGCCGTCGGCCATGGTCAGCACCCGCTCGCAGCGCGCAGCGAGCCGCGCGTCATGGGTGATGACGAGCAGCGTCGCCCCGGTCTCGGCGCGGCGCGCAAGCAGCAGGTCGACGATCTCGTCCCCAGTCGCGGCATCGAGGTTGCCGGTCGGCTCGTCGGCGAAGATGAGGTCGGGGCGCGGCGCGGTGGCCCGCGCGATGGCGACACGCTGCTGCTCGCCGCCCGAAAGCTGGGTGGGGTAGTGGCCGGTGCGGTGGCCGAGGCCGACCGCCTGAAGCTCGGCGATGGCGCGCGGCGCGGCGTCGGCCATCCCGGCAAGCTCCATCGGCGTCGCGACGTTCTCGGCCGCCGTCATCGTGGGCAGGAGGTGGAAGGCCTGGAGCACGATCCCGATCCGCCCCCGCCGCGCGGCGGCAAGCCCGTCTTCGTCGAGGCTGGTGAAATCCGCGCCCGCCACGGTGAGGCTCCCGCCGCTCGCGCGTTCGAGGCCGGAAAGCACCGCCATCAGCGAGCTCTTGCCCGATCCCGAAGGGCCGAGCAGGGCGACCACCTCGCCGCGCTGCACGTCAAGATCGATCCCGCGCAGGATCGTGACCGGCGCGGCATTGCTGCCGAGGGTGAGGGTGAGATTGCGGGCGCTGATCGCGAGAGAGGGGCTTGTCACGGCTTTCCGATGGCATAGGTGGCAATTTGCAACAAGCTACAGGTATGGAAGGCTCGCGGATGCACAAGCGCACTTGGTCGAATATTGCTCTGGCCGCGGGCCTCATGCTGGCGCTGGCGGGCTGCGGCGGAGAGGCGGAGGAAGCGAGCGTGCCCCCGGGCGGGATCGCCGAGGATGGCCAGCCCACACTCCCGGCGATCCCGGTGATGGGTCCAGAGCGGCGGATCATCGCCTTCGGTGACAGCCTGTTCGCGGGCTATGGCCTCGACCCGCGCGATGCCTACCCCGAAAAGCTGGAGGGCGCGCTCCGGGCCAGGGGCATCAATGCCGAGGTGGTGAACGCCGGGGTCTCGGGCGATACCACCGCGGCGGGCCTCAATCGCATCGAATTCACGCTCGCCGCGCAGAAGGAGACGCCGCCCGCGCTGTTCATCCTCGAACTGGGCGGCAACGACCTGTTGCGCGGCATTTCGCCTGAGGAGACCAAGGCGAACCTCGGCAAGATGCTGGCGATCCTCAAGAAGGCGGGCGTGCCGGTGCTGCTGATGGGGATGCGCTCACCCCCCAATTACGGGCCCGAGTTCCAGGCACGCTTCGATGCGATCTACCGCGATCTCGCCAAGGAATATGGTGCGACGCTGATCCCCTTCTGGCTGGAGGACATTTACCGCGAGCCGGCCCTATTCCAGCAGGACCGCATCCACCCCACCGCCGAGGGCATCGAGCGGCTGGTCGCCTCGACCCTGCCGACGGTCGAAGGGGCGCTGCCGAAGGAGTGAGGAGAGTCCCGACCGCGGGCATTATCCCCGTTCGTGTCGAGCGCAGTCGAGACATCCCAGACCGGCCTCTCGACTTCGCTCGAGGCGAACGGTTCAAGGGTCAGGCCGATAGCCTCAATCTCTAGACCCGCTCCACCCCGCCACCCGAGACGCGCCAGATCGCCGCTTCGGCGCGGATCGCCTCGAAGGGGGCGAGTTCGGTGCCGGTCATCCACACTTGCGCGCGGCCTTCGCGCAGGCGCCGGAACAGTTCGGTGCGGCGCAGCGGATCGAGGTGGGCGGCGACCTCGTCGAGCAGCAGCACCGAAGGCCGCCCGGCGGCGGCGAGGATGCCGTGGGCGAGGGTGATGGCGATCAGCATCGCCTTCTGCTCGCCGGTCGAACAGGCGGCGGCGGGCTGGCGGGTGGAGGCCATGGTGACCAGCAATTCGTCGCGTTGCGGGCCTGAGAGAGCCCGGCCCGCTGCGCGGTCACGGGTCCGGGCGCGGGCGAGTTCGGCGCGCAAGGCGGTCTCGTCGGTCGGCCCGCCGTGGCGGTAGGCGAGGGCGGGCCGGGCAAAGGGCTCTGGCGGCAGGGCGGAAAGCTCGTCCGCGAGCCGGAGGACGAGATCGGCGCGGGTGCGGGCGACGGCGGCGCCGTGCTCGGCGGCCTGGGCTTCCACCGCGTCGAGCCAGCGGGGATCGGAGCGGTTCTCCAGCAGCTTGCCCCGCTCGCGCAAGGCGCGTTCGAGCGCATTCACCCGCTGCGCATGATCCGGCGCGATGGCGAGCGCCATGCGGTCCATGAACCGCCGCCGCGCGCCCGCGCTGTCGGTGAACAGGCCGTCCATGGCGGGCGTGAGCCATGACAGGGCGAGCCATTCGGCAAGGCTCGCGGCGCTCGCGGCCGCGCCGTTGATCCGCACCAGCCGGCGCCCCGGCTGGCCGGCTTCGGTATAGGTGCCGATCCGGGCGGACATGGCGCCCGCCTCGCTGAGGCTCGCCCCGATCGCGAAGGGCGCCGGCGGATCGCCGGGCACCGCGCGGCGGGGCAGGTCGGCGAGGTTCGCGCGCCTGAGGCCCCGACCGGGGCCGAGCAGCGAGAGCGCCTCGAGCAGGTTGGTCTTCCCCGCGCCGTTCTCGCCCACCAGCAGGTTGAAATGCGCCGTGTCCGCCAGGCTTGTCGCGGCGTGGTTGCGGAAGTTTTCGAGGGTGATGCGGGAGAGGCCCATGGCGGCGTGGGGGGTAGCGGGAGGGGGGCGCTTTGGCCAGTGGGAGGGCGGCGAAATGGCTGCCGCCAACCCTTGGGAAATTTTCCCAAGCTTTCGCTTTGCTGAACCGGATGTTTGCAGGGTGAAAGGAATGGAATGGCCGAAATCAGCCATTTTTCGAGTTTGGCACGGCTCCTGCAAAGTATCCGGCATCCCCGGGATGGTCCCGGGAAACACCAGACAGACCTTCAAGGAGACCTCAGATGTTCGCCACCGAAACCGCCAACCGCCTCTTCGCCGCCGCCTTCTCGATCGTGCTTTCGGCCGGTGTCCTCGCCTACGCGATCATCCCCGCCAGCCCCACCCTTCTCGCCTGATCAGCCTCCACGCTCACCCAAACGACAAGGAACCACGCCATGTTCTCGACCGACACCACCGCCCGCCTCGCTTCCGCCGCCTTCGCGGTGATCTTCACGGTGGCGAGCTTCGCCTACGCGATCGTCCCCGCCACGCCCGGCCTGATGGCCTGATCGCCGCAACCAGGAGAACCGACCAGATGAACGACATCATGGGCCAGCCCGGCGGCAAGCCCCCCAGCCGCAGCTTCCGCCTCGACAAGCAGAGCGGCAAGATCTTCGGGGTGTGCGCCGGGATCGGCAACTACTTCGGCATCGACACCATGCTGGTGCGCATCGCCTTCGTGCTCGCCACCCTGCTGGGCTTCGGCAGCCCGATCCTGATCTACCTCGCGGTCGCGCTGATCGCGGATTGAGTGCAGCGCTTCATAAGCGGTTCCCGGTTATCGGGCCGCTGCACCTGATCGATGAAACCGGGAAGGGGCCACATCGGCCCCTTCTTTTTTGCTCACATCGCGCTGATGCCGCCGTCGAGTTTCAATTCAGCGCCGGTCATGAAGCGGCTCTCGTCGCTGGCGAGGTAGAGCACCGCGTTGGCGATGTCGTTGGGCTCGCCGACGAACTTGAGCGGGATCTGCCGCGCGAGCTTTTCCATCAGCACGTCCTTGTCGAGCGCGTGCGCCTTCGCCGTCCCATCGAGGATCGGCGTGTCGACAAAGGTCGGGTGGACCGAGTTGCAGCGGATCTGCATCCCCTTCTTCGCGCAGTGGAGCGCGATCGACTTCGACAGCATCCACACCGCCGCCTTGCTGGCGTTGTAGGCGGGCATGGTGTCGCTCGCGATCAACCCCGCGATCGACGAGATGTTGATGATCGATCCCGGCGCGTGCTCGCGCATCAGGGGGAGCGCCTTCTGGCAGCCGTGGAAGATCGAGTTGACGTTGATGTCGAAGCAGCGCTGCCAGTCGCCGAAGTCGCAGGCCTCGATGTTGCCCGGAACCCCGATCCCGGCATTGTTGACGAGGACGTTCAATCCACCGAGCTTCTCCCGCGCGGCGTCCACGGCGGCTTCCCACTGGTCGGGCTTGGTCACATCATGCGCGATTGCAAAGGCGGTGCCTTCGCCGAGCTCGGCATTGATGATCGCGGCGGTCTCCTCGGCGCCCGCACCGTTGATGTCGGTCGCCAGCACCCGCGCGCCTTCCTGCGCGAGCCGGATGCAATGCGCGCGGCCGAGGCCTTGCGCGCCGCCCGTCACCAGAGCCAGCTTGCCCGCTACACGTCCTGCCATAATCTCATCCCTCTCCCAGAAATCCCGGCGTCAGCAGCATCGCGATCCGCACGTCGACCGCGTGCCCCGCGCGCCGCCACTCGGCCACAAAGCGCATGAGGTCGCGCAAGGCAACCCGGTGGACGGTGATGCTCTCCCCTTCCGTCCCACCGCCTTCGCCGACGCGTTCGAGCTCGGTCGCCTTGAGCAGCGTGAAGGCCTCCGAAACCATGCCGGGGGAGGAATAGAATTCGCCCAGCACCTCGAGCTTGCCCGCGCGGTAGCCGGTTTCCTCCTCCAGCTCGCGCGCGGCGGCGGCGGCGGCGTCCTCGCCTTCGCCGCCCGCATCGTCACCGACGAGGCCTGCGGGGATCTCGAGGCTGAAACGGCCCAGCGGCACGCGAAACTGGCTGACGAGCACCACGTGCCGGGTGCCGTCCGGGTCCTCGTCGAGCGCGATGATCGCGGCCGCCCTGATGCCGCGCGCGCGGCCGACATATTCCCAGCGTCCCCGCCGCTTGGCGGTGATGAAGCGCCCCTCCCACATCACCTCTTCGGGCAGGTCGGCGTCGCGGTCTCGTTCCAAGGGGGGCTCCGTGCAGCAGCGTGAGGCGGCCGTTCGACAGGCTCGGACCCCTTGGGTCAAGACCGTATTTGCTCAGAGCTCGATCAGCCGGTCGGGCAGTTCGTTGACGTCGTCCGCCCCGCGCGGGAAATGTTCGGCAAGCACGTGGCCGACATCGCGGATGCCGACAGCGAGCCCTTCGGCGACGCGCCCCTTGGCGATGTGCGCGAGCATATCGCCCATCGCCTCGCCCCACACCTCGGCCGGCACCTTCGCCGCGATGCTCTCGTCCGCCACGATCTCGGCGCGGTGCTCGCGCATCGAGAGGTAGATGAGCACGCCGGTGTGCCCGGTGGTGCGGCCTCGCGCACCCACCTTGAACTGGCGCACCGCCTGATCGTGGACGCGCACGGTCTTCACCGGCCCGGGGATCAGCGCGAACTTGAGCGGCGCCCATTGCTGGACGAGCATCACGCCCAGGAACTTGAGCAGCCCCAGCGCGATCACCATGCTGGCAAGCTCGCCCGTCGTCCACTGGTGGCCCCAGCCGGCGAACAGCGCGTCCCAGGTGTCGAGGAAGGGTTCGGGAAAGGCTGCGAACACGCTCATCGCGGTGAAGGCCGCGCCTGCCGCCCACAAGAGGGCGACGTCGGTATAGCCGTCCGACGCCTCGGCGAGAACGGTGACGATCTCGCCCGAGGTCGCGCTTTCCGCCTCGGTCACCGCCGCGCTGACGAGGTCGCGACCGGCATCATCCATGAGGGCCATCGCTCACCAGCCTCCCGAAGCGCCGCCGCCGCCCGACGCGCCGCCGCCGAAGCCGCCGAACCCGCCGCACGCCTGCTCGCCTACCGCGATGCGGGCCGGATGCAGGCGATCGTCGACGCCATCGTCGAGGTCTCGGTCA
>NZ_JAPFGY010000031.1 GCF_026586795.1 Erythrobacter sp. WG | reverse complement strand
CCGCCGCCGCGCCGGGGCCGGCGGCGGCGCTGTCGGCGAGGATCATCTCGCCGAACAGGTCGCCGGCATAGGCCTCGAAATCGGGGCGGGAGCCGCGGTTCATCACCTTGCCAGTCTGCGCATATGTCTCACGGTGTCACACCCCTATCGCGCGGGCCCCCTCAATGCAACCGCGCGAGGCCTCAGTCAAACGAAGGCAGGGCGTGGGGTGTGTCCTCGGGCCGGCGGATCACCGGCAGCAGCAGCTGGAACCAGGCGAGGGCGAGGAGGTAGGAGGCGGCCGCGAAGGCGAACAGCGGCCCGTAACCGAGGCCCGCATCGAGCACGCGGCCGGTGGCGAGGCTGATCGCCACCCCGCCCATGTTGCCCATGAAGGCGCCGAACGCCGTCACCCGGCCCACCTTGGCCCCCGGCACCACGTCGGTGATGGTCGAGAAGATCGACAGCGAAAAGCCTTGGTGCCCGGCCATCGCCACGCCGATCATCACCGCCACCGGCCAGAAGGTGTCGAGCTCCAGCACCAGCGGCAGCGGCGCGACGATCAGCGCGCAGGCGAGCATCACGCTCTTCCTCACCCGGTTGGGGCTCCACCCGGCCTCGAGCAGCCGGGTCGAGACCCAGCCCGCGACGAAGGCGCCGATGCCCGAGCCGGCGAAGGCGATGGCGAGCGGCACCGCCAGCTCCAGCGTCGTCAGGCCGAAGGCCTTGCGGTAATAGTCGGCGAGCCAGAAGTTGATGAACCACCAGGTCATGTCGGAGAGCGCCTTGGCGACGACGATTGCCCAGGTTGCCCGCGCGGCGAGGATCGGGCCATAGGCATCGCTCGCCGCCTGTGACACGCCTGCGTTCTCGCCCCCGTCGCGCGCGTTGAGCGCCGCGATGCCGCGCGCCAGCCACATCCACGCAAGGAGCGAGACGAACCCGCCGATCCCCCCCGCCACCAGCGCCCCGCGCCAGCCGACGGCTTCGGCAAGGCCGGGGATCAGGAACGGCATCGCAATCGTCCCCGCGCCCGCCAGCAGCGTCGCGAAGCCGAAGGCGAGGCTGCGCTGATCGGCGGGGAAGAGGTGGGCGACGGTCTTGATGGTGAGCGGGGTCTGCACCGCCTCGGTCACGCCGAGGCCGACGCGCGCGGCGACCACCTGCCAGGTCGAGAAGGCCCAGCCATGCGCCATCGCCGCCAGCGACCATGCGGAAGCGCCGACCTGCATCGAGCGGTTCACCCCCAGCCGGTCGACCAGCCAGCCGGTGACGAGGAAGGCGAAGGCGGCGGAAAACTGCGTGACCGCGGCCAGATCGCCGAAGTCACTGTCGCTCCAGCCGAAATCGGCCATCATGTCGGGCTTCAGGATGGCGATGATCGGGCGGTCCATCGCGTTGAACACCCCCGCGACGCACAGGATCGTGAACAGGCTCCAGCGCAGCCGGGCGGAGAGGGCGGAGGCAGGTTCGGCGGCCATCGGGCTACTCCTGAGCCAGGGTGCGAGGCGGGGCAAGCGAAAGGCGGATCGGCGAGACACGAAGGGCCGCCGGATCGCTCCGACGGCCCTTTCCCGATGAACGCGAGGCCCGCTCGCTCAGAACGTGCGGACGCGCAAGCTGACGCCGACATAGCGGTCAACGTCGCGCGGGATCTGGAGGCGTTGCAGGTTCGACAGGTTGAGCAGCACGTAGCCTTCGTCCGAGATGTTGCGGATGTGGAAAGTCAGGCGATACTTGTCGTCCGGGTCCGAGACCCCGATCGAGGCGTTCCAGATGCCGTAGGGGTCGATCCGGTTCGCCGCGAGCTGGCCGAGGTCCGAGAACTGCGTGCTGGTGTGGCGGTAATCGGTGGCGAGATAGAGCCGCGCGACATCGCCGAGGTCTCTCGTGTAGTCGCCGCCGATGGTGTAGACGAATTCCGGCGCGAGCGGCAGCCTGGTGCCGTTGCGCGCGTCGGGCGCGTTGGTCTGCGGGTTGGGGTTGAAGCGCTTCACGCGGGCATCGGCATAGGCGGCGCTGGCGCGCAGGTTCAGCCCCTCGACCGGGTTCACCACCAGATCGGCCTCGAAGCCTTCGCTCTTCACGGTCCCGGCGTTGGTCAGGTTCGAGACGAGCAGCCCGTTCACCAGCACGAAGTTGTTCGCCTGGAAGCCGTCATACTGCACCGTGAAGGCGGCCAGGTTCAGCTGCACCCGGTTGTCGAGGAACTGCGACTTCATGCCGATCTCGAAGCTGTCGGACAGCTCCGCGCTGATCGGCACCGCGTTGTTGGGGGCGACGTGGTTGAAGAACACGTTGAACGCCGGGCCCTTGTAGCCGCGGGTGTAGGAGCCGTAGAACATCACGTCCTGCGTGGGCTCGAACTGGATGACTGCGCGGCCCGACAGGTTGCCGTTGTCGGTTTGGCCGCGCGAGGTGTTGGTGCCGTTGCCGCCCGTCGCCACGGTGCCGCCGGCGCCCACCGCGAGGACCCCCGGGCCGCTTGCCGGAAGGCCGGTCCGGGCATTGACCCCGGGCGCGCGGGTGTGGGTGAACTCGAGGTCGTCCCAGGTGTAGCGCAGGCCGCCGATCACCGAGAGCTGGTCGGTGAAGCGATAGGTCGCCTGGCCGAAGATGGCGTAGTTGTTGACCGTCACGTCGCTGTCGCCGGTGGCGATGGGGAACAGCGTGTTGGCGGTATCGTTGAGGTTGCACGGACGGCCGCCGGTGCGCGGGTCGACCGGCAGGTTCGAGGTCGCGCAGCTGACCACCTGGCGGGTGAAGTCCTGGCGGTTCTTCGATTGCCAGGCAAAGGCGCCGAACTGGTAGAAGAAGGGCTTCGACTGGTCCGACGCGATCCGCGCCTCGAGGCTTACCTGCTCGGTGCGCACGATGCCGAAATCGGTCGTCTCGGGGAAGCCGACCAGCGCGCGCGGCAGGAAGTCGCCCTCGCGGGTCTCCTCGTTGAACCAGTTGCGGTAGCCCGCGATGACGCTCAGCGTGTGGGTCTCGCCGATGTCGAAATCGCCGTTGGCGGTAAGGCTCCACTGGCGGTCGCGGGTGCGGGTGACCACGTTGTGGTTCACGAAGCGCTGCTTCTCGCCGATGTCGACGCCGCCCGGCAGGTTCAGTTCGGCATCGACCACAGGGCCGCGGGTGATGCCGGTGACGTCGGCGCAGCAATCGTCGTTGGCGCGGTAGTAATCGGCGATGAAGCGCAGGCGGGCGGGGCCGTTGTCGAAGTCGACGATCCCGCGCACGCCGTAGCGCTCGTAGCCGTTGATGTCCTCGCGGCGGCCGCCAAAGACGTTGGTGATGTTGCCGTCGAAGCTGCCGTAGAAGCCGGTCAGGCGGGCGGTGAGGTTCTCGGCGAGCGGGCCGGAGATCGCGGCGCGCAGGCGATATTCGTTGCCTTCGAAGGCTTCGGCCAGCGCCTCGGCCTGGAAGGTGTCGGTGCCGCCCTTGGAGACGATGTTAATGAGGCCCGCGCTCGCGTTCTTGCCGAACAGCGTGCCCTGGGGGCCGCGCAGCACTTCGAGGCGTTCGAGATCGGCGAGTTCGGCGAAGGCCTGGCCCGAACGGCTCAGCACCACGCCGTCGACAACGGTGGACACAGACGGCTCGGCGGCGATCGCGAAGGAGATGGTGCCCACGCCGCGCATCACGATCGCGCTGTTGGCGCTGGTGGTGCCCTTGCGGAAGCTCACCGAGGGGACGACCGTGGAGATGTTCTCGAGGCTGCGCACGAGGTTCTGGTCGAGCCGCTCGCCCGAGACGGCGGTCACGGCGATCGGCACGTCCTGGACGTTTTCTTCGACCTTCTGGGCGGTTACGACGATTTCCTCGACCTGCGCCAGCGCCGGCGCGGCGCTGGCGAGGGCCAGCGCGCTGGCGGAAATGGCGAGCGCCTTCATGGCGAATCGAGTGGTGGCCGGCATTGGTGTTCTCTCCCCTGGGCGTGATCGGTGTGTTCGCGGGCGATGGGCCGAAGACCCTCGCCCGTGCGGTCGATCTTCGGAGCGTCGGGTTGCGCTGTCCGTCGCAATCTGTCAAGCGGTGTCAGAGGCGCCGGACGGAGGGTTCGGCAAGAGGATACGGGGCTTTGACCGCGCGACTGGAGCCACGAGAGGGGGGTGTCGACCTGCTGCTGGCGGGTCGCGTCCTGCTGCGCCATCGCCCGGAAAGCACTGCGATATCGGTCGCTTGTGGCGATTCCACGGTGACGATGGTGCGCGGCAATTTCCGCCTCGCCGACAGGCCTGTGGCAGCAAGGCCACTGTCGCGCGCAGAAGTGGATGCGACCGGCGGCGTGACCCTCGCCAGCGCCGATGGCAGCGCGCAGGTGGCGCTTGCCCTGACCGGCGGCCGGCTTGTCCTCACGGCGAACGCGCCGCACGACCGCCTGACGCTCGACCTCTGCCTTGAAGACGGGGACGTGTTGTGGGGCGGGGGCGAGCAGATGAGCCACCTCGTCCTCAACGGCCGCATCTTCCCGCTGTGGACCACCGAGCCCGGCGTCGGGCGCGAGCCCGGCACGCCGCTCACCGACCAGGCGAGCGCCGACGGGAGCTTTGCGGGCGGGGATTACTGGACCACCAACTATCCCGAACCCACGCTCCTGTGCTCGGGCGGCTGGGCGATCAGCCTCGCGAACAGCGAATACGCGGAGATCGACGCCCGCCAACCGGGGCGGCTCAGGTTGCATGTCTGGTCGGGCGAGGTCGCCATCGACCTGTTCGAGGGCGCGCCTGCCGAGCTGACCCGCCAACTGGGCGAGCGGTTCGGCACGCGCCACGCGCTCCCCGACTGGGCTTGTCGCGGGGCGGTCGTCGGCCTCAAGCAGGGTGAGGCGAGCTTCGAACGGCTCGAGGCGCTGATCGAGGCAGGGGCTGCTGTCTCGGGCCTGTGGTGCGAGGACTGGGTTGGCATCCGCGAGACCAGCTTCGGGCGCCGCCTGTTCTGGGACTGGCAGTGGAACGCCGCGCGCTACCCCGATCTGCCGCAGCGCATCGCGGCGCTGAAGGCACGCGGCATCCGCTTCCTCGGCTACGTGAACCCCTATCTGGCGGTCGACGGCCCGCTGTTCCCCGTAGCGGCCGCAAGGGGCCTCCTCGCCTTGCGCCTCGACAGCGACCAGCCCTACCGCGTCGACTTCGGCGAGTTCGATGCGGGCGTGGTCGACTTCACCAACCCCGCCGCATGCGAATGGTTCGCCGAGGAGGTGATCGGCCGGCGGATGCTCGATTTCGGTCTTGATGGCTGGATGGCGGACTTCGGCGAATACCTGCCCACCGACCTGCGCTTGCACAACGGCGATCCGATGCAGGAGCACAACCGCTGGCCGGTGCGCTGGGCGGAAGTGAACGCCCGCGCGGTCGCCTCACGCGGCAAGACCGGCGAGGCGCTGTGGTTCATGCGTGCCGGCCACACCGGGGTGCAGGCCCATTGCCCGCTGCTGTGGGCGGGGGACCAGTCGGTCGACTTCAGCCGCCACGACGGGATCGGCACGGTCATCACCGCCGCGCTGTCATCGGGTCTCGTCGGCAATGCCTTCAGCCATTCCGACGTCGGCGGCTACACCAGCCTGTTCGGCAATGTTCGCACCGCGGAGCTGATCCTCAGGTGGTACGAACTCGGCGCCTTCAGCCCGGTCTTCCGCACCCATGAGGGCAACCGCCCGGACGACAATCTCCAGATCGACAGCACCCCAGCGCTCGTCGAAGGCTTTGTCCGCTGGAGCCGCATCCACGAGAGCCTCGCGCCCTATGTCCGCCACCTGATCCGCGAAGCGTCAGCAAGCGGCCTCCCCGCCCAGCGCGCGCTGTTCCTCCACCACCCCGAGGACCCAGAGACCCTCACCATTCAGGACCAGTTCCTCTACGGCGAGGACCTCATGGTCGCCCCGGTGATCGAGCAGGGGGCGACATCGCGCCGTGTCTATCTGCCGCAAGGCGAATGGCGCCACCTGTGGAGCGGCGCGCCCCGCGCCCCCGGCTGGCACGATGTCCCCGCCCCGATCGGCAGCCCGCCGGTCTTCTTCCGAGCGGGCAGCGCCTTTGCGCCCCTGTTCGAAAGTCTCCGTCCATGAGCCGCGCCAACATCAAGGATGTCGCCGCCCGCGCGGGCGTGGCGGTCAAGACCGTCAGCCGCGTATTGAACGGCCACCCCTATGTCAGCGCGGCGCTGCGTGAGAAGGTCGAACAGGCAATGGCCGAGCTCGATTACCGGCCTTCGGTGGCCGCGCGCATCCTCTCGGGCGCGAAGTCGGGGCAGGTGGCGCTGATCTACGACAATCACAGCCCCTTCTACATGTTCCAGATCCAGACCGGCTGCTGGGAGGTGTGCCAGGCAAGCGGCATCCGCCTCTTGGCGCAGCCCGTCGACGTCGCCGACCCGCGCGTCGGCGAACAGGTGCGCGGGCTGGTCAGCGAGACGCACGTCGATGGCATCATCCTCTCCTCGCCGGTGACCGACTGCGACCCGGTGCTGCGCGCATTGGAGACGATGGACGTGCCCTTCGTGCGGATCTCGCCGGGGACCAACCACGCGCTCACCTCGAGCGTGTTCATGGACGACGCGCAGGCCGCCGACGACATGACCACGCACCTCATCAACGCCGGGCACCGCCGGATCGGCTTCATCAAGGGCCATGCGAACCACATGGCGTCCGACGACCGCCTGTTCGGCTACCGCCGGGCATTGGACCGGGTCGGCATTCCGTTCGAGCCGGGGCTGGTCGTCGATGGCGAGTTCGATTTCGATTCCGGGGTGAGGGGCGCGAAGGCGCTGCTCGACCAGCCTGCCCGCCCCACCGCGATCTTCGCCTCGAACGACGACATGGCCGCAGGCGTGCTCGCCGTGGCGCACGACCGGGGGATCAATGTCCCCGCCGAGCTTTCCGTGGCCGGCTTCGACGACACCACGCTGGCGCGCACCGTCTGGCCGCCGCTCACCACCATTCGCCAGCCGATGGCCGACCTCGCGCGCACGGCGACGCAAATCCTGATCGCGGGCGGGGACATCACCCACAAGCGCCTGCCCCACGAACTTGTCGAGCGCGCTTCGGTCGCGCCCCCAAAGAGGAAAGCCCCATGAGTGAACTGCCCCTGCCGCCTGCCACCCGCCGCCTCGGCGCCAGCGACATCGAGGTAAGCCCCATCGCCTGGGGGATGTGGCGCCTGACCGAGAACGGGCGCACCGCCGCAGAGGCCGCGCGGCTGGTCCACGCGGCGCTGGATGCCGGGATCACCTTCCTCGACACCGCCGACATTTATGGCTTCGACGGTGCGGGCGGCTTCGGCGATGCCGAGGCGCTGCTCGGCGAGGTGCTCGCGGCCGAGCCGGGCCTCAGGGACAAGATGGTGCTCGCCACCAAGGGCGGGATCATGCCGCCGCTCCCCTACGACCAGAGCCCGGACTACCTTAGGAAGGCGATCGACGCCTCGCTCGCGCGGCTGAAGGTCGATCACGTCGACCTGTGGCAGATCCACCGCCCCGACATCCTCGCCCACCCGCAGGAGGTGGCCCGCGCGCTCGACGATGCGGTGGCGAGCGGCAAGGTGCGGACGCTTGGCGTCTCGAACTTCACGCAAAGCCAGATCGCGGCGCTCCAGCACTTCCTCGGGCAAAAGCTGGTTTCGACCCAGCCCGAGATCAGCCCTCTGAGGATCGACTGCTTCGAGAACGGCGAATTGGATCAGGCGATGATGCTGGGCCTCACCCCGCTGGCGTGGTCGCCGCTCGGCGGCGGCAGGCTCGCCGCGCCGGAGACGCCGCGCGACAAGGCGGTGGCGGCGGCGCTCGATGCGGTGGCTGAGGCGCAGGGTGTCTCGCGCACGGTGGCGGCCTACAGCTGGCTGATGGCGCATCCGGCGGGGATCATCCCGATCATCGGGTCGCAGAATGCCGCGCGGATCGCGGAAGGGGCGCAGGCGCTCAAGGTGCGCTGGACCCGGCAGGATTGGTACGCGGTGCTGGTCGCGGCGCGGGGGGTTCCGCTGCCCTGAGAGAGGTTCGGGGGGCACAGAGAAGGTTTGGACGAGGAACGAAAACAATGACCCAGCAATGCGAAATCGCGTGGTTCTCCGCGCTGTGCGACGATGATTACGAGTTCCTCGGGGTACCCGATCCCTATCTCGCCTCGAGCTGGGAGCATTGCCGCAACATCGTGCTGCGCGCCGAGGAGGGCGGGTTCGACAATATCCTGCTGCCTTCGGGCTACCAGCTGGGGGTCGACACCACGATCTTCGCCGCCGCCGTCGCCACGCAGGTCAAACGCATCAAGCTGCTCTGGGCGACCCGCATGGGCGAGGACTGGCCGCCGCAGCTGGCGCGCCGGATCGCGACCTTGGACCGCATCCTCGGCCCGAACGCGAGCGGCACCGGGGGGCGGCTCAACGTCAACATCATCTCGTCGGACATGCCGGGCGAAAAGATCGAGAGCGGCCCGCGCTATCGCCGCGGCACCGAGATCATGAAGATCGTCAAGACGCTCCTGAACGGCGAGCACCTCGACTTCGACGGCGAGTTCTACAAGCTGAAGCTCGATCCGCCGCGGATCACGACGCTCAGCGGCAAGTGCCCGCCGTTCTATTTCGGCGGCCTCAGCCACGAGGCGCGCGAATGTGCGGCCGAGGCGGCGGATGTCTACCTGATGTGGCCCGACACGCTTGCCAAGGTGCGCGAGACCATCGCCGACCTGAAGGCCCGCGCCGCCAACCACGGGCGCACCCTCAAGTTCGGCTACCGCGTCCACGTGATCGTCCGCGAGACCGAGGACGAGGCGCGCCACTATGCCGACCGCCTGCTCTCCAAGCTCGACGACGAGGCGGGCCGGGCGATTCGCGAGAAGAGCCTCGATGCCAAGAACTACGGCGTCCAGCGCCAGCAGGAACTGCGCGGCGCGGCGGACGGGGACGGCTTCGTCGAGGAGAACCTGTGGACCGGCATCGGCCGCGCGCGCTCGGGCTGCGGGGCGGCGATTGTCGGCACGCCCGATCAGGTGCTCGCCAAGCTCAGGGCCTATCAGGCCGAGGGGATCGAGGCCTTCATCCTCTCGGGCTATCCGCATATGCAGGAAGCGGACCTCTTCGCCCGCCATGTGCTGCCGCATATCCAGCACGCGCCGCTCGAGATGTAACGCGATCCCCGTCCCGGGCGTGACCCGGGACCCAGCTATCCTTTCTGTGCTGTGAGCGGCAGGAATGAGCTGGGCCCCGGATCACGTCCGGGGCGGGGGCATTCCAACACACATCGCCCCTCGAAGTGTAGGTCGCGCCAGACGCCCCCTTTGTGCGACTCTGCGCGGCTCCAGACCGGTCCAGACCCCCTCCAGCCCCCCCTCCAGACCCCCCTTAGGCACCCCGCAGAACGTGTTTCACGTGAAACATTCCCCTACGGCTCCCCCGCCCTCGGGAAACGGCCCGCAATTTCCTCTTTTCCGCGTCCGCCACCGGTGACAAGACGTATCGCAAAATCGAAACCGATTGAGAGGAGACACGCCGATGAACCTCGAGTTCACCCCCGAAGAGCAGGCCTTCCGCGACGAGGTCCGCGCCTTCATCGCCGAGAACTATCCCAAGCACCTCGCCGATTTCGGGATGCGCGAGGACATGGAGCGCGAGGACTTCCTCGCCTGGCACAAGATCCTGGGCAAGAAGGGCTGGTCGGTCCCCGCCTGGCCGGTCGAATACGGCGGCACCGGCTGGACCCCGACCCAGCGCTACATCTGGTCGGAAGAGAACGCCCGCGTCAACGCGATCATGCCGCTGCCCTTCGGCGTCTCGATGGTCGGCCCCGTCATCTACACCTTCGGCAATGCCGAGCAGAAGGCGAAGCACCTGCCCGGCATCGTCTCGGGCGACGTGTGGTGGTGCCAGGGCTATTCGGAGCCGGGCGCGGGGTCGGACCTTGCGAGCCTCAAGACCACGGCGGTGCGCGACGGTGATCATTACGTCATCAACGGCCAGAAGACCTGGACGACGCTGGCCCAGCACGCCGACTGGGGCTTCTTCCTGTGCCGCACCGACCCTTCGGCCAAGGCGCAGGAGGGGATCAGCTTCATCCTCGTCGACATGAAGACCCCGGGCGTCGAAGTGAAGCCGATCAAGCTCTTGGACGGCGGCTACGAGGTCAACGAGACCTGGCTCACCGACGTGCGCGTGCCGGTCGAGAACCTCGTGGGCCAGGAGAACAAGGGCTGGACCTATGCCAAGTTCCTGCTCGCCCACGAGCGCTCGGGCATTGCGGGCGTGGCCCGTTCGAAGCGCGGCGTCGAGAAGCTGCGCGAGATCGCCGCGCATGAATCGCTCGACGGCAAGCCGCTCATCGAGGATTTCGACTTCGCCAGGAAGGTGAGCCAGCTCGAGATCGATCTCGCCGCGCTCGAGATCACCGAGCTGCGCACGCTGGCGGGCGAGCAGGCGGGCAAGGGGCCGGGGCCGGAAAGCTCGATCCTCAAGATCAAGGGCACCGAAATCCAGCAACGCCTCACCGAGCTGACGCTGGAAGCGGTCGGCACCTATTCGGCGCCCTATCACGGCGGGGTCGCCAACGACAATTCGAACGAGCACCCGGTCGGGCCCGACTACGCCCAATATGCCGCGGCGACTTATTTCAACATGCGCAAGACCTCGATCTACGGCGGGTCGAACGAGATCCAGCGCAACATCATCACCAAGATGATCCTGGGGCTTTAAGGCCTTTTTCTCCCCTCCCCATGGGGAGGGGCCGGGGGTGGGGGCTCTGCCGTCGATAGCGCAGGCCCCCCATCCCAACCCTTCCCCCACGGGGAAGGGCTTTTTTGCGGGAGAGAATTCGTGGATTTCAACTTCACCGAAGAACAGGGCATGGTGCGTGACGGGCTGTCGCGGCTGGTGCGCGAGCAATACGGTTTCGAGGAGCGCCGCAAGGCGATTGCGAGCGCCGAAGGCTGGCGGCCGGAAGTGTGGGCGCAGCTTGCCGAGCTCGGCATTCTCGGGATGCCCTTCAGCGAGGCCGACGGCGGCTTCGGCGGCGGCGCGGTCGATGCGATGGTCATCATGGAGGAATTCGGCAAGGGCCTCGTCATCGAGCCTTTCCTTCCCACCGTGGTCTGCGCGGGCGGCTTCTTGAAGCACGCCGGCACGGCGGCGCAGAAGGAGGAGCATATCGGCGCGATTGTCTCGGGCAGCGCGGTGTTCGCCTTCGCCTACGCCGAGCCCAAGGGGCGCTACGACTACGCCGATCTCGAGACCACCGCGAAGAAGGACGGCGCGGGCTATGTGCTGAACGGCCACAAGGCGGTCGTGATCGGCGCGCCCTGGGCGAGCCACCTCGTCGTCACCGCGCGCACCGGCGGCGAGCGGCGGGATCGCTCGGGCGTCTCGGTCTTCGTGCTCGCCAAGGACACGCCGGGCATCACCACCCGCGACTATGTGACGGTCGACGGCCGCCGCGCGGCGGAAGTCTATTTCGAGAACGTGGCCGTGGGCGCCGACGCGCTGATCGGGGCCGAGGGCGAGGGGCTGGCGCTGATCGAGACCGTCACCGACGAGGCCATCGCCGCGCTGTGCGCCGAGGCCTGCGGGGCGATGAAGGTGGCCCATGCGATGACGGTCGAATACTCCCGCCAGCGCAAGCAGTTCGGCGTGCCGATCGGCAGCTTCCAGGTGCTCCAGCACCGCATGGTCGATATGTACACCGCCTATGAACAGGCCGTCTCGCTGACCTATCTTGCGACCCTTCGCCTCGGTTCCGACGAGGTGGAGCGCAAGAAGGCGGTCAGCGCGGCCAAGGTCGGCGTCGGCCAGGCCGCGCGGCTGATCGGGCAGGAAGCGGTGCAGATCCACGGCGGCAACGGCGTGACCGACGAATATGCGATCGGGCATTACTTCAAGCGGCTGACGATCTTCGATTCCGAGTTCGGCAATGTCGACCACCACCTGAAGCGCCACGTCGCGCTGAGCTGACCCGCCCGCAGGTGAGGAAGCAGGCCCCGCGCCCGCCTGACGGCGGACGCGGGGCCTGCGCGTTTCGGCGCGCGGTCCTTTCGCGAAAGACGCGGAAAAATGTCCTACGCCATGTAACCGTCGGCCCGGCCGTCCCGAACTCTGTCCAACAGCGGCGCGGGCACGAAAGGGAGGCGGACATGACGCATGACGACAGCACCTCCGTGCGGCGCGGATGAGAGCCGACGAGGCGACGCTCGCCCGGCTGATGGCGCTCTCGCAAGCCGGCGATCGGCAGGCCTATGCCGCGCTGCTCGAGGCCTGCGAGCGCTGGCTGCGCGGCTACTACAGCCGCCGCATCGCGCCCGGGCAGCTCGACGATCTGGTGCAGGAAACGCTCATCGCGCTTCACAACAAGCGCGCCTCGTGGGACCCGGCGCGGCCGTTCCTGCCGTGGCTGGCGGCGATCGCGCGCTACCGCTGGGTCGATCACCTGCGCCGCCTCTACCGCCACGATGCGGGCGAGCTCCACGAGGAGCTGATCGGCAGCGACGCGGAGCCCGCGATCGCCGCGCGGATCAGCCTCGAGCGGCTGCTTGCCCTGCTTCCCGAAGGCCAGCAGCAGGCCATCGCGCTGGTCAAGATCGAAGGGCTGAGCATTGTCGAAGCCGCTGAAAAGACGGGGCAAAGCGAAAGCCTTGTCAAGGTGAACATCCATCGCGGGCTGAAGAAGCTCGCCCTCCTGATCGAGAAAGAATGACCATGGACAAGGCCCCTTCCGACACCCTCATCGCCGAGCTTGTGGGCGAATTGCAGCCGGTCACGCCGCTGCGCTTCGGCAGCGGTCTGGCCGCAGCGCTGGCGGCGGCGGGGGTGTCGGCGGCGGGGGTCGTGGCGCTGCTGGGCGCGCGGCCCGACGGGGTGCTGCACTCCGCCGATCCGATGCATCTGGTGGCGACCGGGCTCTATGGGGTGCTCGGCCTTGCCGCGAGCGTGACGGTGATCGTCATGGGCCGCCCGCAGGTCGGCAGCGACCACGGCGGGTGGCGCTGGGCGGCGGGGATGGCGGCGCTGCTCCCGATCGCCGGGCTGATCGTCGCCGCCGAGCGCGGCCACGCGGCGATGGCGGGTGACGCGATGGCCCATGGCGCCGCGTGCCTGGCGATCGGTGCGGCGGCCTCGCTCCTGGTGCTGGCGGTGCTGACCGGGTGGCTGCGGCGCGGCGCGCCGACGGCGCCGGGCCGGGCGGGGCTGGTCGCCGGGGTGGCGGCCGGCGCCTTCGGGAGCTTCGCGGTCTCGCTCCATTGCCCCGAGAACGACATCGTCCACATCGGCCTGTGGCACAGCGCCGCGGTGGTGGTGATGGCGGGGATCGGCGGCCTGCTGGTCCCGCGCCTGGTGCGCTGGTAGGCTAGCCCGCGCCAAGACGGCGCGGCAGGGCGGGCTGCACCGCCCGCGCGGGCGCGAGGCTGCGCCAGAAGGTCAGCACCGCAAGGCTCCCCAGCAGGGCGAGGCCAAGGCCGGCGAGCGTCATGACGATCCGCAGCGGCAGCCCCATCGCGCTCCCCGAAAGCCGCGCCGAATGGAGCGGGTAGAGCGCATTCTGCGCCCGCACCGCCAGCGGCGCGGCGGGTGCGTCGCGCGCGGCGAGCAGCGCGCCGTCGGCGGTGAAGGTGAGAGTGGTGCGCCCGTTCGGGTGCCACTCGGCCGGGCGGCGCATCCGCAGCGTGACCGGATCGCCCGGCGCCTTGGGCCAGATAATCATGCGTGGTTCGGCATCGGGGAAGCGGGCGTGGGCGGCGGCGAGGATGGCGGGCCAGGCCGGGGCGTTGCCGCTGGCGGGGGCCCTCGCGGGCGCAGCCGGCGGCTTCGCCTGCCAGGCTGCGACCGCATCGGGCGGGGACAGCGGGGCGAACACCGCCGCGCCCAATGGCTTCAGCACCATCAGCGCGCCGGTCAGCCCGGCGAGCAGGATCGGCAGGGCGAGCACCGCACCGATATCGCGGTGGTGGCGGATGATCGCCGGGCGGGTGAGGCGGGGCGGGAGAGCCCGCGGCCGAAAGGTGCGCCGTGTCGGCCACCACAGGACGAGGCCCGTCACCGCGAAGAGCACTGCGGCGATGCCCAGCCAGCCGCCGATCAGCTCCCCGGTCTCGCCCATCAGCAGATGGTGGTGGAGATCGAAGAGGAAGGTCTCGGGCCGGTCCCAGGGGCTCTGCCAGCGGGCGAGCAGCGTGCCGTCATGCGCGAGGTAGGCCCCCGCGCCTTCGCCGAGCCCCGCCTGCGCGGCGCCGAATTCGGCCGAGGGCAGGGTCACGTGCCGCGCCCCCAGCCGCCCCGCCGCCGCGATCATCGCCAGCGTCTCGGCATCGCTCGGCAGGCGCGCCGCGAGCGGAGCGCCGACCCACCACGGCTTCCAGAGCAGCGCCGCGCCGGTGAGGCCGAGCACCGCGAGGCCCAGCCCGACGAGGCCGCCCAGCCAGCGGTGGAGCGTGACCAGCGCCCGCCGCATCAGAAGCGGCCGAGCCAGCCGAGCGTCACCGACCGCCCGCGCCCGGCGAAGAACCTGAGGTTGTCGGTCGGGCGCTGGGTGTCGGAGTTGTAGTCGATATATTGCCGGTCGAGGAGGTTCTGCCCGGCAAGCGTGAAGGTGCCGACCCCGGTCGCCACGCTCACCGCCCCGTCGAGCAGGTGATAGCCGGAAAAATCGTTGCGCGGATCGCGCGCTGGGCCGCGGAACAGCTTGGCAAAGTGAGTGCGCGATTGCAGCCTGAGGCTGACCGGGCCCATCGTCCAGTCGGCCGAGAGGTTGAGGCGATCCGGCCCGATGTTGGCCCCGTCGAGATCGGCATCGACCCGGCCGTCGCCATTGCTGTCGACCCGGCCATCGAGGTGCGCATAGCCCACGCCGAGCCGGAGACCCGGCACCGGGGTGGCGGTGGTGAGGTTCAGCTCCAGCCCCTGAAGTTCGATCCGCTGGCGCTGGACGGCGAAGCTGTCGCCCACCAGCACCAGCAGCTGGCCGTTGCTGCTGTCCGACCAGAAATAGGTCGCGCTCGCCTCAACGGGCCCGCGCTTCACCTCGACGCCGATCTCGCGGTTGTCGGCGAGCACCGGGGCGATGTCGAGGAAGGTGTCGAGATCGATGCCCGGGCGGGCGATGGCGCGGGTGATGCGGCCGATATCGGGGACGGTGTAGCCCTGCGCATAGCTGGCATAGGCGCGGATGCCGGGGGTGGGCTCGATCACGATCCCGCCGTTGGGCAGCACCCGGTCGAAGCTGGGCGAGCCGCCGCCGACCCGCTGCGGCCCATAGAACCACAGCGTGGTGTAGTCGGGGATGTCGATGCGCACGTTCTCCCAGCGTAAGCCCCCGGCGAGCCGCACCTTGCCGTCCCACAGCGCGAGGTTGCCTTGCGCGAAGGGGGCGATGGAGCGGTAGTCGGTCGGCGGCACCCAGGCGCGGCCGGTCTGGGCGAGGCGCTGGACGGTGTGATCGTTGAGGAGATCGGCGCCGAGCACGAGGTTGAGCGGGCCCAGATCGCGCTCCCAGCTGGCGTTGACGCCCCACTTGCGGCTGATGTTCTGCGACTGGTCGAACAGCGTGCCGCGCGGGGCGATGGCGGGGTCCTGGAAATCGGCGAAGGTGCCGCCGCCGTAGATGTCGGCGGTGCGGTTCCAGAAGCCGCGCACCCGGAGCGCGCCGCCGGCGAGGTCGTCGGCGGTGAGGGTGAGGGCGAGGGTTTCGGCAAGGTTCTCGGGCGGGTCGCCGGGGACCACGCCGCGCACGCCGGTGGAGGGGAGGCCGGTCAGGCGGTTGCCGTTCACCGCAATGAGATCGCCGTCACCTTCGAGGTGGAAGCGCTGGCCCATTGCCTCGATCCGCACCCCGCCGCCCAGTTCCACGCCCGCCTTGGCGAAGAAGGACAGGCTGTGCGAATCCATGAGGTCGCCCTGCGTCCCGTCGGGCGCGATGCGGCGCTGCTCGCCGTCGCGGAACACGCCGCGCCGCTCGTAGGCAACCCCTGCGACGACGTCGAAGGCGCCCGAGCGGTTGGCGACCAGCGCTCCGGCCTTGCCGCCGAAGCCGTCGGACCGCAAGCCGCTCTCGGCGGTGCCCTGGAGGATGGTGCGCGCGCTCCATCCGTCCTCGGCGGGAGCGCTGACGGTGACCTGATTGATGACGCCGCCGGTGCCGCCGATGCCCTGCAAGGCGTTCGAGCCGAGGATCAGTTCGACCCGGTCGATGAAGAAGGGATCGATGGTGAAGCCGTCGCGCGATCCGTCGCGCAAGGGGGCGGTTTGGGGAATGCCGTCGATGGCGAACAGCGGCGAGCGGCCGCGCAGGGTCTCGCCCTGGCCGGTGAGCTTCTGGCGGGCGGGGGAGAAGGAGGGGGTGAGCGCGGCAATGGCATCGACCACCGAGCCCGAGATCTGGAGTTGCCGGTCGAGCGTCGCACGGTCGATCACCTCGGCGGTGAGCGGGAGCGCGGTGACGGGGAGCGAGGTGCGCGCGGCGGTGACGACAATCGGCGTCTCCAGCTCCTCGGGCGCTTTGTCGGCGGCCTGTGCGGCGGTGGCGAGGGGGAGCAGGGCGGCGGAGAGGAGGAGCGGGAAGCGCATGGATGAACTGTTCCTGATAATCATTCGCGCGCCTTACTACGAATGATTCTCAATAACGCAAGCGGCTTCCTGCAACATCCGCGAGATTTGGGGGAATTGCGAAAGACCGGCCCGACGCCCCCCGGCTACTCCCGGTGCGAACCCGCCAGCCAAGGAGAGCCTCCCGCCGTGACCCGACCAGCCTATTTCGACGCCTTCCCCGGCCTGGCCCTGAGCCGTGACGACGCCGGCGTGCTTACCGCCACCTTCCATACGGGCGGCGGCCCGCTGATCTTCACCGCGCGCGATCACACCGACTACACCGAGGCCTTCTACCGGATCGCGCAGGACCGCGAGAACGCCATCGTCATCCTCACCGGGGCGGGCGGGCAGTTCATCGCCGGGGTCGATTTTCCGAGCTTCGGCAATGTCGCCGATCCCGATGTGTGGTCACAGGTCCATGACGAGGGCGTGCAGATCCTCGAGAACATCGCCAACATCCGCGTGCCGGTGATCGCCGCCGTCGAGGGCGCCGCGCACGTGCATTCCGAATATGCGCTGCTGGCGAACGTGATCGTCGCGGGCGAGGGTGCGACCTTCCACGATCTGCCGCATTTCGCGGGGGGGATCGTGCCGGGCGACGGGATTTTCACCACCTGGAGCTATCGCGCGGGGCCGGGCCGGGCCGAGGCCTGGCTGCTCGACCCGCAACCGATCAGCGCCGCGACGGCGAAGGAGTGGGGCGTGGTCGCCGAAGTGGTGCCCGACGGGACGGCGCTGGCCCGCGCGCGCGAACTCGCGGCGCTCTATCTCGAAAAGCCGGCGGTCACGCGCCGCAACACCCGGATGCATTTCATCCAGCCCCTGAAGGCGCGGCTGGTGCGCGAGGTCGGCTACGGGCTGTCGCTCGAAGGGGCCTCGGCCTCCGCTCTGGTCAAGAGCATGAACGCCGCCTGAGGGCCGGGGTCACGCGGTGGCGCGGGCCACCAGTTCCGGGGGAAGAACGAGGCTTTCGGTGCTCTCCCCCGCCAGCCGCCGCAGCAGCAGGTCGACGAGGCCGCGCGCGCCCGCGGCGATATCCTGGCGAATGGTGGTCAGCGGCGGCACCGTCTGCCGCGCGATCGGCAGGTCGTCGAAGCCGACCAGCTTCACGTCCTGCGGCACCGCGATGCCCTGCGCACGCAGTTCGATGAGGCACAGCGCGGCGAGGGTGTCGGTGGCGGCGAAGATCCCGTCGATGGTGCCCGAATGCGCGGCGATGTGCCGGGCGATCTCCTCGCCGGCGCGGTCGGGCGAAAGGTGGGTGGGCAGCGGCAGGATCGGCGGCAGGCCGCGGCGCGTGGCGATATCCTGCGCCCCGGCAAAGCGCGCGGCGAACTCCATCGGGCCGGTGTCGCCGAGGAAGGCGAGGGCCCGCGCGCCCGCCGCCACCAGCCGCTCCGCCGCCAGCCTTCCGCCGAGGCGATTGTCGGTGCCGACCACGCAGTGGTGCTGGCCCTCCTGCCGGTTGCCCCATACCACCATCGGCCGGTAGCCGTCGGCGACCTCCTCGATCCGTTCGAACTGGTCGGACTGGCCGATCACGATCACCCCGTCGATCATGCCGGAACCGATGAAGCGGTCGAGCCAGTCGGGGTCATCGCCCGGCACGACGCGGCGCAGCATGAGGTCGTAGCCCTCGTGCGTCAGTTCGTCGGCGAGGTGGCCGAGGAGGGTCATGAAGAAGCTGTCGGAAATCTGCTGGCGGGTGTCGTGGCCAAGCGGAATGACGACGCCGATCACCCCGGTCTTCTGGCGGCGCAGACCGCTTGCCATCTGGTTGGGCCGGAACCCATGCTCGCGGGCGAGGCTGACGATCTTCTCGCGGGTGCGGGTGTTGACGAGGCTGTTGCCGGCAAGCGCGCGGCTGACCGTCCCGGCCGAGACCCCGGCGAGCCGCGCCAGATCGGTGATGGTGCGCACCGTGGTGCGTGCAGGCCTGTCCTCGCCGTCGCTCATGGCACCCCCTGGCCGGCGATCAGGCCCGTATCGCGGGGCCGCCTGTGTCCGGCGTCGACCAGCAAGGTAGCCAGCGCGCCCGCCAGCATCAAGCTTCCGCCCAATATGAGCACATTGCGCGGATCGCCGCCGAGCAGCGGGCGGTAGATCAGCGGCATGGTGAGGGTCTGGATCAACATGGGGATGACGATGAACAGGTTGAAGATGCCCATGTAGATGCCGTTCCGCTGCGGCGGAATGCAGTCGGCGAGCATCACGTAGGTGTTGCCCATCATCCCCGCCCAGCCGATGCCGATGCCGAGCATCAGCACGAACAGTCCGGCAGGGGTCGCGGCCGAGGGGATCAGCAGCATTGCGACCCCCGAGGCGGCGAGGCACGCCGCGTGGGTGTGGCGCGCGCCCATGCGGCGGACCACCGGGATCAGCGCGAGCGCACCCAGAAAGGCGACGAAGTTGTAGATCGCGCCCGCTTGCTGGGTGGTCAGCGTCGCCGCGCGGAAGGCGGCGCTCGCCGGGTCGGCGGTGCCGTAGATCGAGCGGCCGACCGCGAAGGTGATGAATTGCCAATAGGCGAACATCGCATACCACTGGCACAGCATCGCGCCCGCCAGCTGGCGCATCGGGCGGGGCATTTCGGCGATCGCATCGCGGATCTCGGCAAGGGTGGCGCGCAAGGTGAGCGGCCTTTCGGCAAGCTCGGCCTGCTCCGCATCGTCCAGCGGCAGTTCGGGCACCCGCCACACCGACCACACGATGGTGGAGATCGACAGGATCGCGCCGATCACGAAGGCGATCCGCACGATCACCGGAATGCCGTTGGCGTCGAGCACGTCCTTCGCGACGAAAGCGGTCAGCAGCGAGGGGGCGAGGTAGGAGAGCGTCTGGGCAAGCCCGGTGAAGGCGCTCTGCGTCAGGAAGCCCACCGAGCGTTGTTCGGGCGCGAGCCGGTCGGCGACATAGGCGCGGTAGGGCTCCATGGTGATGTTGTTGCCGGCATCGAGGATCCACAACAGGCTGGCGGCCATCCACAGCGCGCTCGAATAGGGCATGGCGAACAGAGCGAGCGTGCAGATCACCGCGCCGATCAGGAAATAGGGCGTGCGCCGCCCGAGGCGGCTGTCGGTGCGGTCGCTCATCGCGCCGACGATCGGCTGGATGATGAGGCCCGTCATCGGCCCGGCCAGCCACAGCAGCGGCATCGTCGCCTCGTCCGCGCCCAGGAAGCCGTAGATCGGCCCCATGTTCGCCTGCTGCAGCCCGAAGGAGAACTGCAGGCCGAAGAAGCCGATGTTCATCTCGACGATACGCGCCAGCGAAAGCCTCGGCTTCTGCGACATAGCGGGCCTCTCCTCATCCCCTGATCCGCACCTGTATATCCGGTGCTGTGGCGCAGGGGTGACATGATTCCGCGCAACTTGCAAACGATTGCAAGAATCGGCTTGCAAACGTTTGCAGGTGAGCTAGGCCATGCCCGGGTCAGCGCCGCAGAAGCGCGACTTCCCGAGAGGAGAATGGTCATGAAATTGCGTTTCGCGCTCTACGCCGGCGTCGCCCTGCCGGGCCTGCTCGCCGCCGCCACCCCCGCTCTTGCCCAGGACACTGCCGACGAATCGGTGGCCCAGGGCGAGGAGATCATCGTCACCGCCGTCGCGCGCGGGCAGAACCGGATCGAAAGCTCGGTCTCGGTCAGCACCATCGGCGCCGAGGCCATCGCCAACCTTGCCGCGCCGTCCGCCGCCGATCTCATCCGCCAGATCCCGGGCATCCGCTCGGAAGCCTCGGGCGGGGAGGGCAATGCCAACATCGCGGTGCGCGGCATCCCGGTCTCCACCGGCGGCGCGCGCTACATCCAGCTCCAGGAGGATGGCCTCCCGATCCTCGAGTTCGGCGACATCATCTTCGGCAATGCCGACAACTTCCTGCGCGCCGACCGATCGGTCGCCCGCGTCGAGGCGGTGCGCGGCGGCTCGGCCTCGACCTTCGCCTCCAACGCGCCGGGTGCGGTCATCAACTTCATCTCCAAGACCGGCGAACGCGAAGGCGGCGCGATCCAGGGCAGCGTCGGCCTCGACTTCGAGACCTACCGCCTCGATTTCGACTACGGCGCGCCGCTGTCCGACACGCTCTCCTTCCACATCGGCGGCTTCTACCGCACCGGCGAGGGCCCGCGCGACATCGGCTACAACGGCTATGACGGCGGGCAGGTGAAGGCCAACATCACCAAGACCTTCGACGGCGGCTACGTGCGCCTCAGCGCCAAGTATCTCGACGACCGCACGCCCACGATCCTGCCGCAGCCGGTGCGCGTCACCGGCACCAACGCCAACCCTAACTATCAGGCGATCCCCGGCTTCGATCCGCGCACCGACAGCCTCTACAGCCCCTTCCTCACCCCGGCGCAATCGCTCGACGGCAACAATAACCCGGCCTCCTACGACTTCCGCGACGGGCTTTCGGTCAAGAGCCTCGCCTTCGGGATCGAGAGCGAGATCGACGTGGCGGATGGCTGGACGCTCACCAACCGCTTCCGCTTCGCCGACAATTCGGGGAGCTTCATGTCGCCCTTCCCGGCCGAGGCGGGCGCCGCGCAGGGCATCGCCAACGGCATCGGCGGGGCGGGCTCGAGCATCGTCTTCGCCACCGGGCCGAACGCGGGCCAGGTCGCCAACGCGGCCACGATTGGCGGCAACGGCCTGCTCGCCAACATCGTCAATTTCAACGTGCGGCTGAACAGCCTCGACAACATCACCAACGATTTCCGGATCAACAAGGAATTCGCCTTCGCGGGCGGGGCGACGGCGAATTTCACCACCGGCTTCTACCTCTCGCGGCAGTCGATCGACACCGACTGGCTGTGGACGAGCCACGTCCAGACCGTCGAGGGCGATGGCCGCGCGGTGCTGGTCAATATCCGCAACGCCGGCGGGCAGACCGTCACCCAGAACGGCCAGGTCGCCTACAGCGCGAGCTTCTTCGGCAATTGCTGCCGGCGCTCCTACGATGTCGACTATTCGACCTACGCGCCCTTCGCCTCGCTCTCGGTCAACACCGGGCGCCTGACGCTGGACGCCTCGGTGCGGTATGACTTCGGCGATGCGAGCGGCTTCATCGCCGGGTCCGACAGCGGGTTCGGCACCGGCGTCACCAGCTTCGATTTCGACCGCAACGGCGCGATCAGCCGCGCCGAGGCGCAGACCGCGGTGATCCCGCTCGGCAATGCCCGGCCGGTGGACTACAGCTTCGGCTATGCGAGCTTCTCGCTCGGTGCGAACTACCTCGTCACCGACGATCTGGGCGCCTTCGTGCGCTATTCGCAAGGCGGGCGCCACACCGCCGACCGTTCGCTGTTCTCGCCGGCGGTCAGCCCCGTGACCGGCGGCTTGCCGGGCGGCGACGAGGGCGTGATCGCGCGGGTCGATCAGCTCGAGGCCGGGCTCAAGTACCAGTCCGGCGGGCTCGGGCTCTACGCCACCGGCTTCTACGCCAAGACCCGCGAGACCAATGTCGACATCGCCCCGCTGGTGCTGTTCGACACCGAATACGAGGCCTTCGGGCTCGAACTCGAGGGCAGCTATCGCACCGGGCCTTTCACTTTGAGTGCGGGCGCGACCTGGACCGACGCCGAGATCAAGGACGCGCTCGATCGCACGGTGATCGGCAACCGGCCGCGCCGGCAGGCCGACCTCGTCTATCAGGCGACCGCGCAATACGACAGCCGCCTGTTCACGCTCGGCGCGAACATCGTGGGCACCACCGACAGCTTCACGCAGGACAACAACCAGCTGAAGCTGCCCGCCTTCGCGCAGGTCAACGCCTTCCTCGCGGTGCGGCCGATCGACCGGGTCGAGATCGGGCTGAACGCGGCGAACCTCTTCAACGCCACCGGCTTCACCGAGGCGGAAGAGGGATCGATCCCGGCCAACGGCATCGTGCGCGCACGCTCGATCGCCGGGCGCACGGTGCTCGCTTCGGTGCGCTTCGACTTCTGAGGCGTTGGCCACGTTCGGGGCCGGCCGCCCCTCTCTCCCCTGCGGCCGGCCCCATCTGATTTGTGAGAAGGCATGACGCAATGATGGCCGCGATGAATGCCGCGCGTAACGCGACCGGGGGCGCCTGGACCGCCGAGCACGTCAGCCGTATTGCGGCGGGCGGCGCGGGCGGCGGGGCGCTGATTCCGCCTGTCGGCCCGGGCGCGCGCGGGGGGCTCGCGGCGGACCGGCTGTATTGGGATATGTGGCCGCTCCAGGACGCGGCTGGGCGGCAGGCCATGCCAGCGGGCCGTGAGTTGTGGATGGCGTTGACCGCGCCCGACCGGGGGGACCCGGCGCTCAGGCATTTCGAGGCGAAGATCCACTGGCTCGAGCGGGCGCCCAATGAGAATGGGACCGTGTGGCACGACCGCGGCCCGGTGCTGCCGACGGGCGAGGTGCCCTACGAGCGCGAATGGGCGGGCTCCGCGCTGTTCGACGATGGGCGCGTGACTCTGTTCTTCACCGCCGCCGGGTGCAGCCGGCGGGCGGGCGGCTACCGGCAGGAGCTGTGGTCGGCCTCGGCCAATGTCGGTGCCGACGGCTGGCCGCAAAGCTGGTCCGTGCCCGCGCCGCTCGTCGATCACTATGGCGCGGATTATATGCCCGCCGATGCCCACGAGGGGCTTCCGGGCGCGATCAAGGCGTTCCGCGATCCGGCCTTCTTCCGCGATCCCGCCGACGGGACCGAGTGGCTGGCCTTCACCGCCTCGCTCGCCGGATCGCCGAGCGCCTTCAACGGCGCCTTCGGGCTAGCCCGCCGTTGCCCCCGTCTAGGGTGGGTCCTGACCCCCCCTTGCCTCCATGCAGAGGGCGTCAACAACGAGTTAGAGCGCGCTCACCTGGTGTTTCACGTGAAACATTACTACGCCTTCTGGTCGACGCAGACCGCGACCTTCGCGCCCGATCTGCGCCACGCGCCGGGAGGGCTCTACGGGATGGTGGCGGACAGCATGGCGGGCCCGTGGCGGCCATTGAACGGCACCGGCCTGGTGCTCGCCAACCCGGCCGACCGGCCGCTTCAGACCTACAGCTGGTTCGTCGACGCGGACCTCAGGGTCTCGAGCTTCGTCGACGTGCTGCCCGACGGCAGCTTCGGCGGCGTCCCCGCGCCGCTGCTCCGACTGGAGCTCGATGGCGAGCGCGCAGGGCTAGCCGGCTGATGCTCGGCGCGATCGAGGCCGGGGGCACCAAGTTCGTGCTTGCGGTAGGCGAAACGCCCGATGCGCTGGCGGCGCGGCACGTCATTCCTACGCGGGCGCCCTCCGAGACGCTGGCCGAGGCGGCGGCGTGGTTCGCCGCGCAAGGCGGCGTCGAGGCGCTGGGGATCGGCAGCTTCGGCCCGGTGGAGCTGGACCGCGCCTCGGACCGCTGGGGCTTCATCACCAACACGCCCAAGCCCGGCTGGGCGGATTGCGACATCGCCGGGTTCTTCGCGAAGGGGCTGGGGGTTCCGGTCGGCTTCGACACCGACGTGAACGCCGCTGCCCTCGCCGAACACCGTGCCGCGGGGGGCGGGGCGGGGAGCCTCGCCTATCTCACCATCGGCACCGGGATCGGCGGCGGGGTGGTGCTGGGCGGGGAGGCGGTCCACGGCATCGCCCACCCCGAGATCGGCCACATCTACCCTCGGCGGCACCCACAGGACACTGAGTTTGCTGGGATATGCCCGCATCACGGCGACTGCCTCGAAGGCCTCGCCAGCGGCCCGGCGATCTTCGCGCGGTGGGGTAAGTCGCTCTCGGACCTGCCTGCCGACCACCCGGCGCACGCCATCATCGCGGAATATGTCGCGCAGGCCTGCCACACCCTGTTCGCAAGCGTGGCGGTGGAGCAGGTGGTGATCGGCGGCGGGGTGGCCAGCACGCCCGGCCTCGTCGAACGCATCGCCGAGCGCGCCCGCGCGCTCGATGCCGGCTACCTCCCCGGCGGGGCGCGCCACCGTGTGATCCGCCCGCGCCTCGGCGGCGATGCGGGGATCGTCGGCGCGATGCTGCTCGCGCAAGGCGCCGCAGGGGCTTGAGCCCGCGCCGCTGGCCCGCGATACTCGCGAGCGGGAGAGACGAGGAGAGCCCCGCCATGATCCGCCTGACGCTCGCGCTGCTGGCGTTGATCGGGATCGCTGCGCCGCTGGCCGCGCAGGAGACCGGACGCTTGCTGGAATACGAGATTGTCGCCGCCGCCGGGCTCCCCGACCAGCGCCTGACGATCTGGCTTCCGCCCGGCTACGATGCCTCGGACCGCCGCTATCCGGTGCTCTACATGCATGACGGGCACAACCTGTTCGAGCTTAAGAACAGCAATTTCAACAAGATCTGGGCTGCCGACAAGGCGATGCTGGCGGCCGTCGAGACCGGCACGGTCGAGCCGCACATCATCGTCGGCATCTGGGCGCCGGGCGCGGACCGCTACCGGCAATACCTGCCCCGCAGCGCCTATGAGGCCGCAACCGGCGCCTTGCGCGCGCAGATGGACCGGAGCGCGAACGGGGAGGTGGTCTCCGACCGCTATCTAGCGTGGATCGCAGGGCCGCTGAAGAGCTGGGTCGACGCGAGTTTCCGCACTCGCCCGGGCCGCGACGACACCGCCATCGTCGGTTCGAGCATGGGCGGGCTGATGAGCTGCTACGCCTTCCTCGAGCGCCCGCAGGTGTTCGGCCGTGCAGGCTGCGTCTCCTCGCACTGGCCCGCGGTCGACCCGCGCACGGTGGAGGGCGAGAGCGAGGCCGTGAAGGCGCTGTGGGACGGCTGGTTCGCCGCGCGCCTCGGCGCTCCGCAAGGGCGGCGGGTGTGGCTGGACCACGGCACCGCGACGCTCGACCAGTATTACGCGCCCTACCAGCAGGTCGTCGACGCGCGGTTTGCTGCGGCGGGCTGGCAGAAGGGCCGCGACTGGCAGAGCCGCGTCTACGCGGGCGCCGAGCACGAGGAGAACGCCTGGGCCGCGCGGCTCCCGGAGGTGTTCGGGTGGTTGCTGGCGAAGGATTAGCGCCAATTCTCCCCTCCCCTTGGGGAGGGGCTGGGGGTGGGGGTTCCCACCTTCGATAGGGCAGAGCCCCCACCCCCCGACCCCCTCCCCGAGGGGAGGGGGAGAAGATGTCACCGCAGCGCGAATGCCTCCTTCGCCAGCCGTTCCACCGCCGCCCGGTCCGGCGCGCCCTTGGGCGAGACCCACGAGCCGCCCACGCACAGCACCGGATCGAAAGCCAGCCATTCCGGCGCGTTTGCGAGGCTGATCCCGCCGGTGGGGCAGAAGCGGACATTGCCGAAGGGCGCCGCCAGCGCCTTCAAGGCCGGGAGGCCGCCCGCTGCCATCGCCGGGAAGAACTTGAAGCGCTCGAGCCCCAGGTCGAGCCCGCGCATGATGTCGCCCGCATTGGCGATGCCGGGGAGGAAGGGCACGCCGCTGGCGATAGCGGCGCGCCCGAGCGTCTCGGTGAGGCCGGGCGAGACGATGAACTCGGAACCGGCTTCGAGCGCCGCGTCGAGATCGCGGGGATTCGTCACCGTCCCAGCCCCGACAATCGCGCCTTCGACCTGCTTCATCGCCCGGATCGCCCCGAGCGCCGCCGGGGTGCGCAGGGTGACTTCGAGCACCCGCAATCCGCCTGCCACCAGTGCCTCGGCGAGCGGGACAGCGTGGGCCTCCTCCTCGATGACGATCACGGGGATCACGGGCGCGATGCGCATGATGGCGTCGATGGTCATCACAGGTCTCCCATCGCCAGCATCGCGCTCGCGCCCCGTTCGGCCCCGTCGGCGAAGCGGCGGAACATCCCGAACAGCTCGCGGCCCGTGCCGAGCTCGGCGCGCGGTTCGGATGCGGGCTCGCGGGCTTCGAGGTCGGCGGTGGTCGAAAGTTCGCCCGTCACGGCGCAGACACGCACGACGTCCCCGTCGCGCAGCCGCGCCAGCGGGCCGCCACCGAGCGCCTCGGGCGTGCAGTGGATCGCCGCCGGGACCTTGCCCGATGCGCCCGACATCCGCCCGTCGGTGACCAGCGCGACCTTGTGCCCGCGATCCTGGAGCACGCCCAAGGGCGGGGTCAGCTTGTGGAGCTCCGGCATCCCGTTGGCGCGCGGGCCCTGGAAGCGGACCACCACCACCACGTCGCGATCGAGTTCGCCCGCCTTGAAGGCCTGCGCGACCGCCGCCTGATCGTCGAACACTCTGGCCGGCGCCTCGACCGTCCAGCGCGCGGCGTCCACCGCCGAGGCCTTGAAGCAGGCGCGCCCGAGGTTGCCCTGAAGGAGGCGCATCCCCCCGTCCGCCTTGAAGGGGTTGCTTACGGGCCGCAGCATCGTCTCGTCACCCGCCTCGCCCACTTCGCGCCAGATGAGGTCGTCGCCCTCCAGCCCCGGTTCCTTCGCGTAATCGGCGAACCCGCCGCGCCCGACGGTGAGGATGTCGGGGTGGGCGAGGCCCGCTTCCAGCAGCTCGCCTACGACAAAACCCATGCCGCCGGCCATGTGGAAGTGGTTCACGTCGCCCGAGCCGTTGGGGTAGATCTGCGCGATCAGCGGGACGGCGCTCGACAGCTCCGAAAGGTCGTTCCAGTCGAGGATGATCCCCGCCGCGCGGGCCATGGCGGGCAGGTGGATCGCGTGGTTGGTCGAGCCGCCTGTCGCCAGCAGGCCGACGGCAGCGTTAACGATCGCCTTCTCGTCCACGCAATGCCCCAAGGGCCGGTAGTCGTTGCCGCCCGGCCCGATCTCGGCGACACGATGGACGGCGGCGCGGTCCAGCGCCTGGCGCAGCTTCGTTCCGGGGTTGATGAAGGCGCTGTTGGGGATGTGCAGCCCCATCATCTCCATCATCATCTGGTTCGAATTCGCCGTGCCGAAGAAGGTGCAGGTGCCCGCCGAATGGTAGCTCGCCATCTCGCTGGCGAGCAGTTCGGCGCGGGTTGCCTTGCCTTCGGCGTAGAGCTGGCGGACGCGCTGCTTCTCCTTGTTCGGAATGCCGGTCGGCATCGGTCCGCCGGGAACGAAGATGGTGGGAAGGTGCCCGAAACGCAGCGCGCCCATCAGGAGGCCGGGCACGATCTTGTCGCAGATGCCGAGCATCAGCGCGCCCTCGTACATCGCGTGGCTCAAGGCGACCGCGGTGCCGAGCGCAATCACATCGCGGCTAAACAGCGAGAGCTCCATGCCCGTCTCGCCCTGCGTTACCCCGTCGCACATCGCCGGCACGCCGCCCGCGACCTGCGCCGTCGCGCCGACCTCGCGGGCGTAGATCTTGAGCCGCTCGGGGTAGCGATAGTAGGGCGCGTGGGCCGAGAGCATATCGTTGTAGGCGGTGACGATGCCGATGTTGGGGCCGCTCGCCGCCACCAGCGCCGCCTTGTCGTCTCCGGTGCCGGCATAGGCGTGGGCGAGGTTCGAGCAGGACACCGCCGGGCGCTTGCCGAGGTTGTCGGCCTCGCGGGCGATGAGATCGAGATAGGCCTGCCGGGACGCCCGCGAGTTTTCGATGACGCGCTGGGTCACGCGGTGAAGGGTGTCGTTCATGCGATCCTCCCCTGCAAGGGGAGGGGGACCGCGACCCGCAGGGTCGGGGGGGAGGGGCGAGCGGCGGCGCCCCGCTGGATCAGCTTGCGGATTGCGGTTGCCCGCCCCTCCACCACCCTGCGGGTGGTCCCCCTCCCCGTTCCGGGGAGGATGAGGTCGCTCTCACTCATGCCACGTCACTCCGTCCCTTTCGGCGAGCGCGATCGCTGCGCTCGGGCCCCAGGTGCCTGCGGTGTAGGCCTTGGGGGAGAGACCCTCCGCCTCCCAGCCGGCACGGATCGCGTCCACCCATTCCCACTGCGCTTCCACCTCGTCGCGGCGCACGAACAGGGTCTGGTCGCCCTCGACGAGATCAAGCAGCAGGCGTTCGTAGGCGATCCGCCGCACCGCGCCCGAGAAGGCATCGGGCATGGCGATGTTGAGCGGCACCTGCCGCAGGCGCAGCCCATCGCGGTCCAGCCCCGGCACCTTGGCCATCAGCGAGAGCGTGATGTTCTCCTCCGGCTGAATGCCGATCACGAGCCGGTTGGGCTGCATTGTCGCGCCCCTCCCCGCGAAGATCGAATGCGGCACGCAGGCGAACTGGATGACGATCTCGGTCACCCGGCGCGGCATCCGCTTGCCGGTGCGCAGATAGAAGGGCACGCCCTTCCAGCGCCAGTTGTCGACATGGGCCTTGATCGCGACGAAGGTCTCGGTGGCGCTGTCCTTGCCCAGCTCCTCGTCGTAGCCCGGCACCGCCTGCCCGCCGATCGCGCCCGCGCGGTATTGCCCGGTGACGGTCTCGCCGGCCGCGACCTTGCGCAGCGCGCGCAGCACCTTGACCTTCTCGTCGCGCACCGCGGTCGCGTTGAAGTGGGCCGGGGGCTCCATCGCGACCAGTGCGAGAAGCTGGAGCATATGGTTCTGCACCATGTCGCGGACCGCGCCGGCATCGTCGTAGAAGGCGACACGGCCCTCCAGACCCACGGTTTCGGCCACGGTGATCTGCACGTGGTCGATATGCGCCGCGTTCCACAGCGGCTCGAACATGAGGTTGGCGAAGCGCAGCGCCAGAAGGTTCTGCACCGTCTCCTTGCCGAGATAGTGGTCGATGCGGAAGATGCGGGCCTCCGGGAAGGCGGCGGCGACCGCGTCGTTGATCTCGCGGCTGGTGGCAAGATCGGTGCCGAGCGGCTTTTCGAGGCACATCCGCACCTCTTGGCCGGTGAGCCCGGCCGATTGCAGCCCCTTGATGGTCGGCTCGAACAGGCTGGGCGCGGTCGACAGGAAAATCGCGAGGCCGCGCTTGGGCCGGCCGACCTTGGTCGCGAGGTCATCATAGCCCTCGAGCGTGGTGGCATCGAGGGTCTGGTAGCTGAGACGATTGAGGAACCCTGCCATCTTGCCGCGCCGCTCGGCAGGCAGGTGCTTTTCCAGCGCGGCGCGGGCGAAATTGCGGTACTCGCTATCGCTCATGGCGCTGCGGGCGGTGCCGACGATCTTGAGATCGGGGGCGAGCAGACCGTCGGCATCGAGCGCGAAGAGGCTGGGGAGGAGCATCCGCTGGGCAAGGTCGCCGGTGGCCCCGAACAGCAGCAGACGGTCAGCGGTGAAGCTCATGCGCGAAGGCCCCTTGTCTTGCGGGCCCTACCTAGGCCCCCCGGCCTCACCCTGCCACCCCGGCGCATACTTATTCAAGCCGGGCCGCAGCTTACGCGGGCCTTCTGGCGTAGACCCCGAAGGCGCCGATGATCGCGTAGCAGGCGACCGGCAGCGCCAGCGCCACGGCAAGGCTCCCGCTCGCATCGGCGATGATCCCCGTGAACAGCGGGATGATCGCGCCGCCGACGATGGCGATGTTGATGATCCCCGAACCGTCCGCCGCGCGCGCGCCCAGCTTCTCGCAGGCGAGGCTGAAGATGGTCGGGAACATGATCGCGTTCATCAGACCGACCGCCAGCAGGCTGTAGCCCGAGACCGCGCCGCTCGTCCCGGTGGAGACCAGCACCAGCGCGATCGCGCCCGTCGCCGCGCCGGCAAGGACGAGGCCCGGGCTCGCCACGCGCAGCACGGCCGAGCCGATCAGCCGGCCGACCAGCGCGCCGCCCCAGTAGAGGAAGATCATGTCGCCCGCCCCGCGCTCGGTGAGGCCCATCACGCCCTCCTGCATCAGGTAGTTCACGATCAGCGAGCCGATCGCGACCTCGGCGCCGACATAGAGGAAGATGCAGGCCGCGCCGAAAGTGAAGCGGGTGCGGGTGAGGAGGCCATTGCCCCACAGCCAGACCGCCGGCCCGCCGACGAGCAGCGCCGCGCCGGGCAGCTCGCTGCCGTTGATGACCAGCCAGCCGCCGAGCCCGATCGGCACCAGCCCCGCGGCATAGCGGCCCGGCGTGGTCAGCGCGGCCTCCCGCTGCGCGCCGGCATCGTGGGGCAGCTCGTTGCGATAGACCCACACCACCGACGCGATCACCGCCAGCGCGGCCGCGAGGCCGATATAAGTCGATACGATCGCCGCACTTTCTGCGGTGCGGTAGGCGTCGAGCTCGGCGCCGCTCAGCTGCGCGGCGGAGACGCCAGCCAGCCCGCCGAGGATGAGGCCCGAGCCCACCCCCGGGAAGATCGTGGTGCCGAGGCTGTTGAAGGCCTGCGCGAAGGTGAGGCGGCTGTGGACCGTGCGCTGCGGGCCGAGCAGGCTGATCAGCGGATTGGTCACCACCTGCACCACCACCACCCCGCTTGCGAGGATGAACAGCGCGGCGAGGAACAGGCCGTAGGTGGCGGTCTGGCTAGCGGGAATGAACAGCAGGCAGCCCGCCATCATGGTGAGCAGGCCGACGACGGCGCCGCGCATGTAGCCCACCCGCTTGACCAGCTCCGCGCCCGGAATGCCGATCAGCA
Source organism: Erythrobacter sp. WG (assembly GCF_026586795.1). Lineage (GTDB taxonomy): Bacteria > Pseudomonadota > Alphaproteobacteria > Sphingomonadales > Sphingomonadaceae > Erythrobacter. Next base: position 8,784 of record NZ_JAPFGY010000031.1, on the reverse strand, counting down.
GATAGGCGGTGAAGAAGCAGAACTGCACCAGCATCGCCTCGGTGTAGTTCAGCGTGAACAGCTCCTTCAGCTTGGGCAGGATCACGTCGTTGAGCGAGGTGATGCCGCCGAAGATGAAGAACAGCGCGAAGACGAAGTAGTTGAGGCCCGGAGCATCGACCTGTGGCGCATCATCGTCGCTTGCCTGCGGGTCCGTCAGGCGCGCAGGCGCCGGTGCGATGGCCATTCGTCTCTCTCCCCTGCGACCCGTCTCCCGGGCCGTCCTCGGCCGCAGCTTTGCGCGAGCGGCTGCGACATGGCCAGAGTGAATAGCAATGCATCCCCGCCTTGCGCGGCGGTGTCCACAGGCCGTAGAGAGGCGGCATGACCTCGGGAACGCGCAGACGGCCGACATCCTTCGATGTGGCGGAGCGGGCCGGCGTGAGCCAGCCGACGGTCAGCCGTGCCCTGTCGGGATCGCCCGCCATCGCCGAGGCGACCCGCCGCAAGGTCATCGCCGCGGCCGAGGCGCTGGGTTATTTCGTCGACGAGCGCGCCGCGCGCCTGCGCCGGGGATCGACCGGCACGCTGGCGGTGGTGGTGATCTGCCGCGAGGGGGACAGCGCCGCCAGCATCAATCCCTTCGCCTATGCCCTGCTCGGTTCTGTGTGCGTCGCCGCCTCCGAACGCGGGTTCGAGACGCTGGTCTCCTTCCAGTCGCGCGAGGGCGAATTCTTCGGCCACCATCAGGAACAGGGCCGCGCGGACGGGCTGATCGTGATCGGCACGACCACCAATGCGGCCGCCTGGGAGCATTTCCGCGGTCTCGACGCGGAGGGGCGCCGCGTCGCCTACTGGGGTTCGCCCTTCGACGATCTCGATTGGGTGCGCTCGGACAATCGTGCGGCCGGGAGGCTGGCGGTCGAGCATCTGCTGGCCGCCGGCTACAAGCGCCCCTGTTTCCTCGGCGCGCTGAACACCCCGCAGGTGCAGTTCACCGAGCGCTGGGAGGGCTATGCCGAGGGGATGCGGGCGGCGGGTCTCGAACCCTGCCTTGCCCCCACCGTCAACGCCCCCACCCGCGAGGAGGAGGGCCGCCGCGCGGCGCGGCGGTTGATCGAGCGCGGGGAGAGCGTCGACGCGGTCTTCGCCGCCTGCGACGCGATGGCGCTGGGCGCGCTCGAGGCCTTTGCCGCCGCCGACATGGCGGTGCCCGGCGAGATCGGGGTGATGGGCTTCGACGATCTCGTCGCGGGCCGCTTCAGCCGCCCGCCGCTTACCACCATCGCCCCCGACCCGGCCGAGGCGGGGGCCGCGCTGGTCGAGGCGGTGCTGGACGAAGGCGACACCGCCCGCCGCCGCGTGCCGGTCAAGCTGATCGCGCGGGGAAGCACGGCAAGGTAATCCTCCCCTTCAGGGGAGGGGGACCATGCGCAGCATGGTGGAGGGGCACGCGCCGCTGCTCCGAACCCGTGAAGTTTCGATCAGCCGAGCGCGCCTCTTCACCCCGACCCTGCGGGTCGCGGTCCCCCTCCCCTGAAGGGGAGGATTACCCGTGCGCGCCGAATTCGTTGGCGATGGCGGTGGCAATGCGCAGCGAGAGCGCCTGCGCCCGCGCGATGGGCGTCATGAAGTCGCGCTCGTAGGCGCCGTAGCCTTCCTCGCCGCCGTCCGGGTAGTCGCTCGGCTCGTCCAGGGGGAAATCGCGCGGGCCGGGGACGCGCACCGGGAAGGCGCGGCGCAGCTGGGCGAGGGCTTCCTCCACCCGCAGCGTCAGCACCATCTCGATCACGTCGCTGCGGCTGATGTCGTTCGCCCGGCTGAAGGCCGGGACCGCGACGATCTTCAGCAGCATATGCTGGAGCAGCGCCAGCCGCAGCGCCTGGAGCACCCCGATCCGGCGGCGCACCTGCTCGCGCGCCTCGCCCGCACCGCTCTCGCCGGGCAGGAGCGCCAGCAGGCGGTGCAGCTTCAGCGCATCGATCCTGAGGCGCGAGGCGAGGCGGCGGAACACCCCCGTCCGATCGTCGCCGACGAGATACTCGGCCAGCGCCGCGCAGGCGGGCGCGAGGTGGTCCTCGGTGCCGCGATAGGTGCGGCTCGCCCAATAGGCCGAATTGAACAGCTCGCCATAGGCCGCGACGGTCTTGATGCTGGCGAGCGCATTGGCGGCCCTGACGAGCCGCATGATCTGCCGCCCGCGGGGGGATTCCGCAAGCAAGGCAGCGATCTCCTCGCGGTTCCCGTCGGCCGCGCTGCCGATCCCGGCGATGACGTTGACGGGGTAGCCCAGTTGCTGGAGGATCGCGTTGTGCGGGATCGCGCGGATCTGCCTGAGGCTCATCTCGCGGTCGGCGCTGATGTCGCTCTGGCGGCGCGAGACGCGGCTGCCGGTGGGGTTCAGGAGCCCCAGCCCGAAGGCCGTCACCGCGCGGGCATAGGTGCGGCTGGCGAGGTGATCGCCCTGATGCTCCTTCACCGCCCGGTAGAAGTCCAGGCTCACATCGGTGCGGTGATAGAAGGGATCGGCCGGGGCTTGCGTGTCGGCCTCCGCCGGGCGCGCCTCGGCAATCCGGCTGAGCGTCGCGAGCGCCAGTTCGGGCGTGGCGAAGAACAGGTAGCCGTCGCCGCCCTGGAAGCTGACCTCTGGCTCGAGCCTTATCCCGGCGCGGGCGAACCTGCGCCGTGCCCATGGGGAGAGCGGCCATTCGAGCCGGTCTTTCAGCGAAGCCGGGTGCGCCCCGCGACCCATGCTTTCGCCGTGGGTGTTGAAGACGAGCGCCGCCACATCGCCGAGGCCGTTCGCCGCCATCGCCTCGGCGAGCCGGCCCTGGAGGCGCTCGATGGCGAGCGCGGCGGGCACCTGACCGACGAAGCGCCCGGCGTCCGAGAACCCGGTCTGCACCGCGACCCGCCCCCGCGCGCGGGCATAGGCGCGGTAGGCGGGCTCGGCGAGCAATGCATCGAGGAAACGCCCGCCGTGTTCGAGCGCGGTCTCGGTCTCGAACAGGGGCGAGACATCGACCTTCTCATCCACCCCGAACAGCTTGGCGAAATAGAGCGCGGCGAGCACCGTTGCAGGCTGCTCGCACTCGGCCACCAGCATCCGGATCGGCGCGTCGGCATCGATATGCTTGAGGATCTGCGCCATGGCGAGAAACTGGCGGATCGCGGTCGAGCTTTCGGTGGCGAGCGCGGCGAAGTTGGTGCGCAGCGGGCGCGCTTCCTCGACCAGCTTGCGCAGGGTCGCAATCGCGCCCTTGCTGGCGAGGTCGAGCACCTCGGCATCTTCGCCCAATCGGCGGCGCACCGCGTTGTGAAGCTGCTTGGCGTTCACCCGGAAGTGGATCCAGCCCATGCCCAATCCGTCCGCCCGCATCGCGGCAGCGAGGGTGAGAAGGCGGGCGGCGCGCTCCGGCGGTGCGTCTGCCGCTTCGCCCTCGAGTGCGGCGATCATCGGGGCAAGGGTGAGGAGGTTGTCGGGACTATGCGCCGTCAGCCGGTTGGCGGCGGCGGCCAGCGCCTCGGCGCCCGAGAGGTCGGCCGCGAAGTCCTCCGCCCGCGCGGCGGCGAAGGTGGCAGCGGGGCGCAGGGTATCGAGCAGCAGGTGGCCTGCGTCCAGCACCTCGAGGCTCGCGGTGTAGCGGGCCAGTCGCTCGGCCTTCTCGGCGAGGCGGAAGCCGATCGAGGTGTGCCAGCCGATGTCGGTGCGCCCGTCCATGTCGTAGCCGACCCAGGTGGCGAAGCGGAACGGTAGGGGGCGCAGGGTGCGCCACTGTTCGGGCCATCGCTCGCGTGCCTCCCCGAGCAGCCGGGCGACGATCGCATCGCGGGCGTCCTGCGCGCGGGCCATCGCCGCCATCGCGGCGCGGTGCTCGTGTTCGAGCGTCACCGCCGTGCGGTCGGCCGGAACGGCGCAGACCGTGTCGTCGACCGCGCCCGGCGCCGAGGCTGCCGCTGCGACGCCCGCGCTCTGCGCCGGCGTGAGGAGGAAGGTCGGGTGCGCGGTGAAGACCGCGTGCAGCTGCGGGCGCTCCCAGCGCGCGGCGAAGCATTCGAAATCCTCCCCTTCTGCGGCCAGCGGCGCGGGCGGGGCCTGCGGCGTCACCAGCGCGCGCAACCGGTTCGCGCGGGCCTTGAGTCCGTCGCATTCGAGTCCCGCCACCAGCGCGGCAAGGTCATCGAGGCTGACCCCGCCCCCTTCCAGCGCCCGCGAGATGTCGAGCGAAAGCTGGAACACCGGGTTGAACAGCGGCGTCTCGCGGGTCCGCTCGTGGAGCGCGCCGAGCCGGGATTCGAGGTCCGCGAGGCTCCTCATGTCGCCGCCGCCGGGTGCTCGGCGGCAAAGGCCGCCGCCGCGCCGAACAGGCCAGGCTGCGGGTGGACGATCAGCTTGACCGGTATCGAGGCCATCAGGCTCTCGAAACGCCCCTTGGCCTTGAAGCGCGCGGCGAAGCCCGAGGTCAGCAGGGTCTCGCGGATGCGATAGCCGAGCCCCCCGGCGATGCACACGCCCGCAAAGCCGCCCTGCGCCAGCGCAAGGTCGCCCGCGACCGATCCCAGCGCAAGGCAGAAGCGGTCCACGGCAGCGGCGGCGAGCGAATCCTCGCCGCCTGCCGCAAGGGTCCAGATCTCGACCGCGTCGCGCTCGGGCACGGTGCGGTGCTCGAGCGCGGCGAGTGCCTGGTAGATGTCGACGATGCCGGGGCCGGCGACCACGCGCTCCACCGAGACGCGGTTGTGGCGGCGGCGCAGGCGGGCGAGGATCGCGTCCTCGATGCTGTCCAATGGGGCGAAGTCGATGTGCCCGCCTTCGGTCGCCTGCACGCGGTAATGCTCGCCCGAACGGTAAAGGTGCGCGACCCCCAATCCGGTCCCCGGCCCGATCACGCTGATCGTGCCCTCGCGCCCGAGGGGCGCATCGGGTCCGGCAAGGTGCAGGAACTGGCTGTCGTCGGCGCGCGCCACGGCATGGGCGACGGCGGCGAAATCGTTGACGAGGGTGTAGTCGGCAACGCCCAGCTTCTCCGGGATCAGCGCCGGGCGGATGATCCACGGGTTGTTGGTGAAGCGGATCACGGGATTGGGATTGCCCGGCGTGCCGACCGGTCCGGCAATCGCCATGCTGACGGCTGGGGGCAAGGCACCGCCCTTGCGCGCGCGGAAGGCCTCCCAGGCGGTCTGGAAACTGGCATGGTCAGCGGTGTGGAGCGTCTCGGGCTCGCCGAGCTGGATCGTCCCGTCGGGAAGGATCGCGGCAATCGCGAAGCGGGCATGGGTCCCGCCGATATCGACCACCACCACGTCGCGCGCCATGCTCACCATCCCCTCGCCGATCCTGAGCCAGCTGCCTAGCAGGCGGCACGCGAAATTCCCACGCGCCGCATACTTATTCAGATCTGCGGTGCCGCGCCGAGGACGAGCAGCGCCTGCCTGCGCCGGGTCCGAGGCCTAGCCGGCCTCCGATGGAGGGAGCTAGCGAGGACCGAAAAGTGCAGCCCCGGTTCTAAGCCCGGGGCGGCGGCGCAAGCGCGCGAACCCTCTCCCCGCCGGGGAGGGGGCAGGGGGAGGGGCCCCCGCCAGCGGCCACGCGCGAGGCCCTCCGGGCCGAGCCCCCCGCTCCCCTCCGGCGCTGCAGCCGGAGAGGATGCGCGGCCCCCCAGCCGTTTACTGGACGCCCATTTCTTTGAGCAGGCGCTGCGCCCCGTCGACCTTCTCCATGGTCCACAGCATGAAGCGGCTGTCGACGTGGATCGTGCGGTTGATCGCCGGATCGTACATCCAGTCGCTGACCACGCCCTCGATCGTGCCGTCGAAGGCAAGGCCCACGAACTCGCCCTTCGCATTCAGCGTCGAGGAGCCCGAGTTGCCGTTGGTGATGTCGACCGTCGACATGAAGTCCACCGGCAGCGTGCCCAGTTCCGCCGCCGCATAGCGGCCATAGTCCTTGGCCTTGATGAGGTCGATCATCTTGGCCGGCGCGTTGAATTCGCCGCGCCCGGTGTGCTTGGCGAGGAGACCTTCCGCCGTCGTGAAGGGCGTCCAGACCTGTCCGTCGACCTTCTTGCCGGTGACCTTGCCGTAGGTGAAGCGCAGCGAGCCGTTGGCGTCGGGGTACATCGCCCGGCCTTGCGAGGCGGCATAGGCGAGCCGCGCTTCCATCACCGCCGAGCGGGCCTTCTGGACCTTGCCCGACAGCGCCTTGTCGGCCGCCTCGCCTGCCAGCGCTTCATCGGAAGTGGCGACGGCGAGCCGGATGAAGGGATCGCTCGAGGCGCGGAAATCCTCCGGCGACTTGCCCATCCACTCCATGCGCTTGGCGGTGTTGCCGAGCTCGGTTGCGGCATAGAAGGAGGCAAGGTCGCGGCCTTCCATGAAGGCATCGAAGCTCTTGATCCGCTGCTCGGCCGGCAGCGTGCGGTATTCGGCGATGCCGTCCGCCCACAGCGCCTGGTCGATCGCGGGCACGTAGCGGCGCTCGATGATCTGCATCCGCTGGGTCATGAAGGTGCGGTCGCGCTCCTGATACCCCGGCTCGCGGTCCTTCTCGGGCTTGGCCTGCTCGAGTGCCCAGCGGTAGAGCGTGCGCGCCGCGCCGTAGAGCTGGCCGCGCGCGAGCATCCCCTTCTTGGCGTCGGCGAGCGCGGTGCTGTCGCTCTCGAGCACCAGCCGGTCGAGCTCGGCAAGCGCCGCGCCGTACTTCGCCTCGCGCCCCGCATCAGCCTTGATCCACGCCCGGAAGGCGGCTTCCTCGGCCTGCTTCTTGGCGACGAGCGAAATGGCGTCGGCCCCGGCAAGCTGCCCGGCGATCTTCTTCTCGTAGTTCTCCACGCCTTGCAGCGTCGCGGCATAGGCGATGGTCGCCGCCTGATTGCCCTCGGTCAGCTCGTCGATGCGGTCACCATAGGTGGCGAGCATCTTCTGCTGATAGGGGTAGAGTTCCTCGTAGTAGAAGCGCGCCTCCTCGGCGGTGCGCAGGCGTTCGGTCACGCCGGGGAAGCCCGCGACCATCACGAAATCGCCTTCCTTGACGCCCTGCTTGGCGATCGGCAGCCAGGCCTTGGGCTTGAACGGCACGTTGTCCTTGCTGAAGGTCGCCGAGGAACCGTCGGGCGCGACATAGGCGCGGTAGAAGGAGAAGTCGCCGGTGTGGCGCGGCCACATCCAGTTGTCCTTCTCGCCGCCGAAATTGCCGACCCCGCCGGCCGGCGCATAGACGAGCCGCACGTCCTTGATCTCGAGCTGCTGCTGGAGCCAGTACTGCGCCCCGCCGAAATAGGCGCGCACGTCGCAGCGGCGGTTGGCTTGGCGTTCGCACGCCTCGATCAGCGCGGTGCGGTTGGCCTGCAGGCGGTCATAGCGGGCGCGCCCATCGAGCTTCTCGGCGCCCTTGAGCATGGCGGCGGTGACATCGCGCAGGTCCTCGATCACGTAGACCCGGCTACCGGGCGCGGCAGGCAGTTCGTCCGCCAGCGTCTTCGCAAGGAAGCCGTTGGTGAGGTAGTCGTTCTGCGGCGAGGAATTGTACTGGAGCGATCCCGCCACGCAGTGGTGGTTGGTCGCCACCAGGCCTTCGGGCGAGAGGAACGCGGCCGAACAGCCGCCCAGCGAGGCGATCGCAGTGAGCGGCGGGCGCTGGAGGTCGCCCAGGGTCTTGGCATCGAGCTCGAGCCCGGCGGCCTTCATCTGTTCGGCGATCGCGGCGGTCTGGCTCGGCAACCACATCCCCTCGTCTGCCATGGCGGCGTGCGGCAGGGCGGCGATCAGGGCGGACGCCCCGGCCAGCAGGAACTTCTTCATCGTCGGGTACCCTCTCTCAAGGCATTGAACGCGCCGCTTGGCGCATGGCGCGCGTGTTAGGCGAGATGGCGGGGCGGCGGAAGGGGCGAATGCGACGTTCCGGCAATCGCCGCCGCATCGGGGTTCAGCACCAGCAGCAGCCGCGCGCCGCCCCTGGTGCCGACGATGGGCGGCGAGCGGTGGATCGCCGGGCGACCCGCGCCGAGCTTGCCCTTGAACAGGCCGACATCGAAGGCGTCGAGGCGGTTGATGCGGAAAGGCTCCTCCCCCGCGGCGACCCGGTCGGCGTCCGCATGGTCGAGCCAGTCCGTGCCTTCGCCAACATAGGTGGTGATGAGCCGGGCGGTGACATAGTCGGCGTGGAACTTGCGGCAGGAATCGCTGCGCACCACCTCGAGCCGCAGCTCGAAGCGTGCGAGCGCGAGCGCATCGCAGAACAGCCGCGCGAGGCCCGCCGTGTCCTCGGCGAGCGCGCGGTGCAGCGCCGCCCCGCCGCCGAAACCACCCGCCGCGAGCTCCGCGGCGAGCCGGTCGGCAAGCCCCTCGGGCTCGGCCGTGAAGCGCAGGTCGTGGGGCGTCCCCTCCACCAGCGGCGCGAAGTCGGCGAAGGGCGCGCGGCGCCAGACCGCGAGGCTGCAATCCGGATCGGCGATTCGCCGGAGCACCCCGGAATTCTCGCTGATCGTGGCAGAGGGGTCCAGCAGGGTGGCCATGGGTTGGGTGTTCCCGGAAAATAACGTAATGTTGTATCATCCCTTATCGCTAGAGCGACGGGGTGGCAAGGCTCTGGCCTCAAAAGGCTCTTGCGAGCGATTATCATCTGGGCCAAGGAGCGCCCCACGCATTTCCCTGCACAAGGACACCGTCTCCGATGAACAGCACCCTCAGGATCTGGACCCAGCTCGGCCTCGGCACGGCGCTTGCGGGCGGGCTGCTCGCCGCGTGCAGCGGCGGCGAGGCGGGCGGCGAAGGCGGCGAGGGGGCGACCCCGGCGCCGACCGCAGC
>NZ_JAPFGY010000030.1 GCF_026586795.1 Erythrobacter sp. WG | reverse complement strand
GCGCCGGGAGCGATTGCTCCCGGCGCCCTTTCTTGTGCATGTGCGGCGCCGGTGTCAGCGCAGCCGGACGGCGATGAACACCGGCGGGTTGTTGCGGCGTTGCACGCGCAGCAGCAGCGCCTCGCGCTTGGCATCGGTCGCGGCCTTGACCTGCGCCAGCAGCGCCTCGACGGTCGGGGTCGGCTGGTAGTTGGCCGAAACGATCAGGTCGCCGCGTTGGAGACCCTTGCGCGCCGCGTCGGAGCTCTGGTCGACCGCCGCGACAACCACCGCCTGCGTGTCCGCCGGCACGCCGAGAGCGCGCGCCGCAGCGGCGTTCATCGGCATGACCTGCAGTCCGAGACGGCCTTCGATGGTCTTGTCGGACGTGCCCGGCGCCATCGGCTGGTCGGCTTCGGGATCGAAGGTCTGCGCCTGCTGCTGCAGTTCCGCCTCGGAGGGCCGCTTGCCGAGCGTCACCGTGATGTTGAGCCGCTGCCCGTCGCGCAGCACCTCGACCGGGACCCTGGTGCCGGGCTGGAGATTGGCAACGGTGAAGGAGACGGTCTGCTCGGCCGTCACATCGTTGCCGTTCACCTGGGTGACGATATCGCCGGGCCGCAGGCCTGCGCGCGCCGCCGGGCTGTTGTCCTCGACCCGCTGCACCAGCTCGCCGCGGCGCCGCGGCAGGCCGAGCGAGGCGGCGAAGTCCTCGTCGATCGGGGCAAGGCCCACGCCAAGGTAGCCGCGCTCAATTTCTTGGCCGGCGCGCAGCTTTTCGACGATCGGTGCTGCGGTCTCGGCGGGAATCGCGAAGCCGATCCCGACGCTGCCGCCCGAGGGCGAGAAGATCGCGTTGTTGATGCCGATCACGTTGCCGCGCATGTCGAACAGCGGACCGCCCGAATTGCCGCGGTTGATGCTCGCGTCAGTCTGGATGTAACGGTCATAGGCGGTGCCCTGGCCGGTCGAGCGATAGACCGCCGAGATGATCCCCGCCGTCACCGTCCCGCCGAGGCCGAAGGGGTTGCCGATCGCCACCACCCAGTCGCCGACCCGCGCCTTGCTCGAATCCCCGAACTTGACGAAGGGGAAGGTCTTGTTGGCGCGGATCTTGAGCACCGCGAGGTCGGACGCCGCGTCGGCGCCGATCACGTCGGCCTCGTATTCGGTCCCGTCGGCGAGCGTGATGGTGATCGCTTCGAGCTTCGCGCGGGTGTCGGGCGGGTTGATGACGTGATTGTTGGTGACCACCACACCATCGGCGGCGATGATGAAGCCCGAGCCCAGCGACTGCGCCTCGCGGGTCTGGGGCTGGCCGCCCTGCCCGCCGAACAGATCGGCAAAGGGCGTGCCGGCAAAGGGATTGTTGGCGACCTCGACCCGCTGGCGGGTGGCGATGCGCACCACCGAAGGGGCGAGCTGCGCGGTCAGGTCGGCGAAGCTTGCCGGGGCACCTTCGACCGGCACCACACGGTTCATCACCGAATCGTCGTTCTGCGCCACCTGCGCACCCAGCGGCGAGCCGGTGATCAGCGTCATGGCCGCGCCGCCCACCAGCAGCGCGCTCGACAGTCCGTAAATATAGCGCACCTTGTTCACGTCCTCTTGGTCCTTATCCTGGCCGGAATGCGCGAAGGTTCCGCGCCGTTCCTCAACCCGTGTACGAGCCTGTCCGGCAAGCCGGAACGGCGGCCCCAAATGCGCCCCGCGCCGCTGAACGCCGATTGAACGCGCACGCGCGTTCGGCGTCCGGGGTCGGTCCTTGGTCGATCAGCGGTTCCCCTTGAACTGGCGGAAATACTCGCTGTCATCCGATAGGACCATGCTGCTCTGCCCCTCGCCTGCGAGGAAGGTCTGGCGGTAGCTCTGCATCGCGCGGTAGAAGTCGTAGAACTGCGGGTCTTTCCCGTAAGCATCGGCGTAGATGCGCGCGGCTTCGGCCGAGGCCTCTGCCTGGATGATCTGCGCGTCGCGCTGGCCGGCGGCACGGATGCGGGCAGCCTCCTCCTGACGGTCGGTCTCCATGCGGGTGAAGGCAGCGTCGAGCGGGCGTCCCTCGGGCAGGTCGGCCGCCTTGATCCGCACGTCGAGCACCTGCGCGCCGTAGATGCGGGCTTGCTGGTCGAGCGACTTCGTGATGTTCTCCATCGCGGTTCCGCGCTCGGCATTGATCAGTGCCGCGAAGGGCCGCCGGCCGAGCTCCTGCCGCAGGACCGAGGTGAGGATCGGCAGCAGCTGCGCTTCGAACTGGCTCTCGGTCCCGGCGCGCTCGACGAGCTTGACGGGATCAATGATCCGGTAGCGCGCATAGGCATCGACCTGGAGGCGCTGCTGGTCGTTGGACAGCACCTGGGTGCGCTCCATGTCGACATCGAGCACGCGGCGGTCGATCATCCGCACCTGTTCGTAGAAGGGGATGCGCAGCTGCAGCCCCGCCCCGGTCGACCCGTAGGGCACGTCGGGGCGGAACTTGTTGAACACCCGTACCGGCTTACCGGCGGCGACGACCACGCCTTGATGGGTCTCGGGCACGATCACCACGCTCGACAGCAGCACGACCAGCAGCACGATCGCGGCGATGGCTATGGCCTTGTAGTTCTGAAGAATGCCGTTCATCGCCTCATTCCCCTTCGCGCTGCGGGGCGGCCTGCGCGCGCCGCCGGAGTTCGGGCAGCGGCAGGTAGGGGGTCACGTTGCCGGATTCGACGATGGTCTTGTCGGTTTTCGACAGGATCTGCTCCATGGTTTCGTAATAGAGGCGCCGGCGGGTCACGTCGGGGGCGAGCTTATATTCCTCGTAGATGTCGTTGAACTCGCTCGCGTCGCCCTGCGCCCGGGCGAGCACCTGCTGCGCGACCGCGCGCGAACGGTTGATCGCGGCGTCGGCGTCCTGCTGGGCCGAGGAGACATCCTTGAAGGCTTCCTCGACGCGGCCGGGCGGATCGACCTTGTTGATCTCGATCCCCTGCACCTGGATGCCCGAGCGATAGGCATCGAGCCGCGCCTGCATCGCCGCGCGCACGTCCTGTTCGATCTCCGCCCGCCCGGCACCGGTGAAGACGCTGTCGAGCTGCTGCCGTGCGACCGCCGCACGCATCGCGGATTCGCCGATCTCGAGCAGCGCGTTGCGCGGGTCGTTGAGCTGGTACTTGTAGAGCTTGAGGTCGGAGATGTTCCAGCGGATCAGGTAGCTGAGGTCGACGAGGTTCTGGTCGCCGGTCAGGATCAGCTTCTCGGTCTTGGTGCCGGGCACCTCTTCGAGGCGGACTTGCGTCACGTTCTCCTTCTCGACCATGTGGATCGGCCAGGGCGCGGTGAAATTGGTGCCGGAATCGAGCTCGTGCGAATACTTGCCGCCGAACCATGTCACCACGGCCTGCTCGCCGGGCTGGACGAAGTGGACGCTGGTGACCGCCACCCAGACGAGCGCGACGCCGCCGATGATGACCGGCAGCCAGCTCTTGCCGTCGCCGCGTTCGGGCAGGCGGAAGCCGGGGCCGCCCGGTCCGCCGCCGCCGACGCGGCGGGGGCCTTCGGGGCCGCGATTGCGGAAGATGTCCTCGATGCTCGCCGAGCGGCGCTTGCCGGGCTCCGCGCCGCCGCCCGGCAACCAGGGATTGCGCGGACCGCCGCTGTCGCCGCCGCCCCCTCCAGCGCCGTCGTCGCTCGTCGGCCCGTCGCCGCCCGATCCGCCGCCCCAGGGGTTCTTCTTCCCGGCCATGGCAAGCCCCTTCAGGCCCGCGCCGAGACGCTCTTTCCAGCCGTCCACTCTCTGCATGAGGTGTTTATAGGCACGGGTTCTGGCGAAAAACAGGGGTTCGCTGCGTGAATTTGGTGTTAGAGGCATCGCGCAATGGACAACCCGCCCCCACCGTCGCGCTCGCCTGCCGCCGAGGAAGCGCTGATCCGTGCCGCTCTCACGCCCGCGATTGCCGATCGTCTGCGCTCGGCGCGGATCGTCGCGGGGCGCGCCGTGATCGTCGCCGAGGCGGGGGACCTCAGCGATCAGGGCCGCGCCGAGCTCGAGGCGGCGATCACCGCCGCGCTCACGCCGCTCCCTGAGATTGCCGAGGTGCGCATCGCGCTGACCGGCGAGCGCCGTCGGCGGCGGCTGATCGCGGTGGGATCGGGCAAGGGCGGGGTCGGCAAGTCCACCCTCACCACCAACCTCGCCGTCGCGCTCGCCAAGCTGGGTCGCCGCGTCGGGGTGATCGACGGCGACATCTACGGCCCCTCGCAGCCCAAGCTGCTGAAGACCGAAGGGGTCAAGCCCGCCGCCACCTCCGACGGCAAGCAGCTTGTCGCGATCGACAGCCCCCACGGCGTCAAGGTGCTGTCGATGGGCCACATCGTCGCCCCCGGAAAGGCGCTCGCCTGGCGCGGGCCGATGACCGGCAAGGCATTGTCGCAGCTGGTCGATGCCGACTGGGGCGAGACCGACCTGCTCCTCGTCGACCTCCCGCCGGGCACCGGCGACGTGCAGCTCTCGATGCTTTCGGCGCACAAGCCCGACGGCGCGGTGCTGGTCTCGACCCCGCAGGACCTCGCCCTCATCGACGCCGCGCGCGCCGGACAGCTCTTCGAGCAGGGCGAGGTGCCGATCATCGGCCTCGTCGAGAACATGGCGGGCTATTGCTGCCCCGAATGCGGCCATATCAGCGACCCCTTCGGCTCGGGCGGGGTCGAGAAGTTCGCCGCCGCGCTCGAGATCCCCTTCCTCGGCCGCGTGCCCCTGACCCTTGCCACCCGCATCGCCGGCGACAGGGGCGAGCCCCCGGCGGCGGGAGAGGGCGAGGAGGCTGCGCCCTTCGCGGCGATCGCCCAGAAGCTGGCCCGCTGGCTCGACACCGGGGCGATCTGAACCATGCAGGTGACCCGGCGCGGATTGCTGGCCGGCGCGGCGTCAGGCGGCGGGCTGGTCGTCGCCTGGTGGCTGATGCCGCGCAGCTTCCGCACGCCGCTGGTCGCCGCGCGCGGCGAACACGTGTTCGGCGCCTGGCTCAAGATCGCCGCCGACGGGGTGGTGACCGTGGCGGTGCCGCAGCTCGAGATGGGGCAGGGCATCACCACGCTCCTCCCGCAGATCGTCGCCTATGAGCTCGGCGCCGATTGGCGGCAGGTCGCGGTCGAGCCCGCGCCGATTTCCGGTGCCTATGCCAACATCCCGCTCGCGAGAAAGTGGATGGCGCTGTGGGACCCGGCCTTCGCGGGCCTGTCCGCAGCGAGCGATGATCTGATCGCGACCCGTTTCGCGCAATCCCGCCGCTTCAACGCGACCGCCGAGGGCACCGCGCTCGCCGCCTATGAGCAGCCCTGCCGCGAGGCCGCTGCCGCCGCGCGGGCGATGCTCGCCGAGGCCGCCGCCGACCGCTGGGGGGTCGCCTGGGAGGAGTGCGAGGTCGCGAACGGCTTCGTCACCAACGGCGCCAACCGTGCGACCTTCGGCGAGCTTGCCGAGGCGGCCGCCGACATGACGCCCCCCGATCCCCCGCCGCTGCGCACCGAGCCGCCGCGCGAGGCACCGCTGCGTGCCGAGATTGACGCTGCCCCGGCCTATCCGCGTATCGACCTGCCCTCGAAGGTCGACGGGTCCTATCGCTTCGCCGGGGATGTGCGACTGCCGGAAATGGTGTTCGCCGCGATCCGCCACGGCCCGGCCGAGGGGTCGGAGCTGGCCGGCTTCGACCGCAAGGGCCTGAACGGGCTCCGGGGCCTGGCCGGCATCGTCCAGTCGAAGCGCTGGATCGCGGTCGCCGCCGATACCTGGTGGAACGCCGATCGCGCGCTGGAGGCGATGCGCCCGCGCTGGACCACGGCGGCCCCGGTCAGCAGCGCCGACATCGCCGCCAAGCTCGACACGCTCCTGACCGCCGGGAAAGCGCACACCATCGCCGAGACCGGCTACGGGCGTGCGGGACTGGAGCGCGTCGATATCGGGCGGCGCTACGAGGTCGAGCCTGCCTATGCCGCCCCGCTCGAGACCGCCACGGCAGCGGCGCGCTTCGCCGATGGGCGGCTCGACCTGTGGATCGCCTCGCAGGCCCCCGAACAGGCGCGCATCGCTGCGGCGCGGGCGATCGGCATCGCCACCGAGGATGTCGCGCTCTACCCCATGCCCGCGGGCGGCAGCTTCGATGCGCGGCTCGAGCATGACCACGCCATCGAGATCGCCCAGATCGCCCGCGAGCTCGGGCGCCCCGTGCAGCTCACCTGGCCGCGCCGGGACGAGTTGATCCGGGCCCGCCCGCGCGCGCCGGCCTGGCTGCTGCTCGGCGCACAGCTCGCCAAGGCCGGTGCGAACGGCGATGGCGGCACCATCGACGCCATGCGTCTGCGGATCGCCACGCCGCCCGCCGCGCGCGAATTCGGCAAGCGCCTGTTCGCCAACCTCACCCCCGCCGCCGCGATGCGCGAGACCGCCGGCATGGCCGATCCGCTCGCCTGCGAGGGCGCGGTGCCGCCCTACCAGATCCCGGCGCTGCTGGTGGAGCATATCCCTGCCGAGATCGGCCTGCCCGTCGGCCGGGTGCGCGGCAATGCCCACGGGCCGACGATCTTCGCCATCGAGAGCTTCATCGACGAAATCGCCGCCAAGCTGAAGCGCGAGCCCTTGTCCTACCGGATGGCGATGCTCGGGAGCGACGTGCGTCTTGCCGCCTGCCTCCAGCGCGCCGCGCAGCTCGCGGAGTGGGACGGGGGCGTGAACAGCAGCGGGCAGGGCATCGCCTGCGCCCGCATTGGCGAGGGGCCTGAGGCGGCGCGCATCGCCTGCGTCGCCACCGCACGCCAGGGCGAGGGCGGGGTGCGGGTGATCCGCCTCTCCGCCGCCGCCGACATCGGCCGGATCGTCAACCACGACATCGCTCGCCAGCAGATCGAGGGCGGGCTGGTGTTCGGCATGGGGATCGCGCTCGGCAACCCCCTGCGCCTGCGCGGCGGCCTGCCCGAGGCGGACAGCGATGCCGCGCTCGGCCTGCCGACGCTCGCCGATTGCCCGGAAATGCGCATCGAATTCATCGCCAGCGAAGCCGCGCCCGCCGACCCGGGGGAACTGGGCGCGGTGGTCGCCCCGCCGGCCATCGCCAACGCCCTCTATTCGGCGACGGGCTTGCGCCTGCGCCGCCTCCCACTACTTTCGGACGGCATATGACCCCGACAATTCCGCCGCCCCGCCGCCGGGCCTTTTGCCATGCGCGGAAACCAACGTCCTGCCAAACGTTGGACCGGCTATGACCTGGCAGACCCAGCGCCTTCCGGGCGATCATCCTCCCGCCAAGAGCGGGCGCATCGGCGTGCTGCTGATCAATCTCGGCACGCCCGACGGACCCGATCCGGAATCGGTCAAGCGCTACCTCAAGCAGTTCCTGTCCGACACGCGGGTGGTCGAGATCCCGCCGATCGTGTGGCAGCTGATCCTGCGCGGCATCATCCTCAACACGCGGCCCCAGAAAAGCGCCAGGGCCTATCAGAAGATCTGGACCGAGCGCGGCTCGCCGCTCGCCGATATCACCGCCCGCCAGGCCGAGGCGATGGCGGATCGGTTCGGCGAGCAAGTTCTGGTCGATTACGCGATGCGCTATGGCAACCCCTCGATCGAGAGCCGGATGACCGCGCTGATCGCGGAAGGCTGCGACCGCATCCTCGTCGCGCCGATGTACCCGCAATATTGCGCGGCGACGACCGCGACGGTGTTCGACGAGATCGCCCGGGTGATGGCGGGCCTGCGCTGGCAGCCGACCTTGCGCTTCGTGCCGCCCTATCACGATGACCCGAATTACCTGAACGCACTTGCCGAGGACCTGACCCGGCAGGCGCGCGCGCTCACTTTCGTGCCCGAGGTCATGCTGCTGAGTTTCCACGGAATGCCGCAGCAGACGCTCGAGAAGGGCGATCCCTACTACTGCCACTGCATGAAGACCGCCCGCCTGCTGCGCGAGATGCTGGCCGAGCGGCCCGAATTTGCCGGAGTGCGCTTCGAGACCACCTTCCAGTCGCGTTTCGGCCCCTCGGCCTGGCTCGAGCCTTCGACCGACGCGACGCTGATCGCGGAAGGGGGCAAGGGCACCAAGCGGCTCGTGGTGGCCGCGCCGGGTTTTGCCGCCGACTGTGTCGAGACGCTTGAGGAGCTGGCGCTCGAGGGGCGCGACGAGTTCATCGAGGCGGGCGGCGAGGACTACGCGGTGCTCGAGTGCCTCAACACCTCGCACGATGGCCTCGCGATGATCGAGACGATGCTGCGCCGGGAACTGGCTGGCTGGATCTGAGGTTCCCCCCGGATTGACCGGGCGGCGTATTTACATCAGAGTCAGTTGCGAATCCGAACGCGACACCGGAGCATCAGGACCCCATGGCCACCCTCGCCCAAGCCCCCCGCACACCCGCCCAAGCCCCCGCCAAGGCGCCCGGGCACTGGAGCGAACTGCGCCTCAGCGAGGCGGATCTGGCCCATATCCCGGGCGAGGCGGGTTGGCCGGTGGTCGGCAATACCTTCACGATGCTCGCCGATCCGCATGCCTTTGCCGAGCGGATGATCCGCACCCACGGCAAGGTCTACAAGAACCGCGCCTTCGGCGGCTGGCAGGTCGCGCTCATCGGCGCGGAGGCGAACGAGCTGCTGTTGTTCAACAAGGACAAGATCTTCTCGTCCGAGCAGGGGTGGGGCCCGATCCTCGATCAGCTTTTTCCGCGTGGCCTCATGCTGATGGATTTCGACCATCACCGGATCGACCGCCGGGCGCTGTCGATCGCCTTCAAGCCCGAACCGATGCGGCATTACTCGGGCGCGCTCAACCGGGGCATCGCGCGGGAAGTGGCGAACTGGGCGGGCGATCTCCAATTCTACCCCGCGATCAAGAAGTTGACCCTCGATCTCGCGGCCGACAGCTTCATCGGCCTGCCGTGGGGGCCGGAAGCCGACAAGATCAACGTGGCTTTCGTCGACATGGTGCAGGCCTCGGTCGCCCCGGTGCGCCGCCCGCTGCCCTTCACCAAGATGAAGAAGGGCGTCGACGGACGCGCCTATCTGGTTGATTATTTTACGCAAGAGACCCTGCGTCGCCGCGCTGAAGGGGGCGGGCAGGATATGTTCAGCCAGTTCGCCACCGCGACCCGCGAGGATGGTTCCCTACTCCCCGTGGACGAGGTGGTCGATCACATGAACTTCCTGATGATGGCGGCGCACGACACCATCACCTCGTCGGCGACCGCGCTTATCTACTATCTCGCCAAATATCCGGAATGGCAGGAAAAATTGCGCGAGGAGGTATTCGCGGTCACGGGCGGCCCGGACGGCGACGGCAACCCGCGCCCGCTCGATTACGACGATCTGGCGAAGCTCGACCTCACCGAAATGGCCTTCAAGGAATCGCTCCGGCTGATCCCGCCGGTGCCCTCGATGCCGCGCCGGGCGCTGCGCGAATTCGAGTATGGCGGCTACCGCATTCCCGCCGGCGCGATGGTGGGAATCAACATCCACTGGACGCATCACTCTGAAGAATATTGGGAAAATCCGGAACGCTTCGATCCGATGCGGTTCACGCCCGACAAGGTGCGCGAGCGGCACAAATATGCCTGGGTGCCCTTCGGCGGGGGCGCGCATATGTGCCTGGGGCTCCACTTTGCCTATATGCAGGTCAAGATCCTCATGGCCCAGCTTCTCCAGCGCTACCGCATCGAGGCCGAGCCGGGCTACCGGCCGAGCTGGCAGGACTGGCCGATCCCGCAACCCAGGGACGGGCTCAAGGTTCGCTTCACCCCATTGTGATGTTTCACGTGAAACACCGCGCGGGCGGGGGCCTGGAAGGGGTCTAGAAGGGGCCTAGCGGGGGTATAGGCTGGCTCTGGCAGGGGTCGAGAGGCCACTTGGGCCCCGCTTGCGTCGTCTTTGCGAGGAGCCGGAGGCGACGCGGCAATCCAGGGCGATCCGCGTTCCACTCTGGATTGCTTCGCTACGCGCGCAACGACGCGTGACCCTCAAAAATCGACGGCGATCCCGTCCTTCTCCCAGTCGCCGTAGCGGGTGGGGCTGAGCTTCTCGTCCACCGCGACCGGCTTGGGCGCAGGAGCGGGGTCGTTGCTCCAGTGGGCGGGCTTCCTGAAGGCCTTGGCGGCTTCGGACTTTTCCTTGGTCATGCCCGTCCAAATGCCCATGCTGGCGCTTTGTTTCAAGGAAGGTTAGGGGCGCTGCGATGGCTCTTCCCCCCGGACTTCCCGTGCGCCGCGCGGCGCTGCGCCTCATCGATGCCGTGCTGCGCCGGGGCGAGACGCTCGAACAGGCCGAGGGTGCGGCGCTCGCCGATATCCGCAAGGCCCCCGACCGCGCGCTCGCCCGCGCCATCGCCGGGGAGACCCTGCGCTGGCTGACCGATCTCGATGCGCTGATCGACGGGGCGACCAAACAGCGCCTCCCCGAAGACGCCAAGGCCCGCATGGTGCTGCGGCTGATGCTGGCGCAGGCGCTCCGGCTCGACACGCCTCCCCACGCGGTGATCGCGACGGGGCTTGCGCTGCTCGAAGGCGGGCCACGCCGCCTCGCACACGGCGTTTTTGCGGCCATCATCAAGGGCGCCGATACCCCGCTCCCGCCTGCGGGAGGGGCAGGGGCTGGGAACTCTGGACAGGCCCACCCCAACCCCGATACCAGCCCCGGCGAAGGCCGGGGGCGGCGGGAGGGGCTACTCCCCCCCGCTCCGACCCTGCCCGAACGTGTCACCGCGCGCTGGGGCGCGGACAAGGCCGCCGCGATAGCCCCCGGCCTCGCCTTCCCGCCCGAGCTCGATCTGGCGCTGCGCGACCCCGCCGAGACGCAGGTCCGCGCCGTCGCGATGGGCGGCGTCAGCCTCGCCCCCGGTCACATCCGCCTGCCGCGCGGCGCGCAGGTGGAGAGCCTTGCCGATTACAAGGCGGGCGCGTGGTGGGTGCAGGACCTCGCCGCCTCGCTGCCCGCACGGCTGCTAGGCACGGGAGAGGGCCGCTCCGCGCTCGACCTGTGCGCCGCGCCGGGCGGCAAGACGATGCAGCTCGCCTCCGCCGGTTGGAAGGTCACCGCGCTCGACCTGTCGAAGCGGCGGCTCGACCTGCTCAAGGACAACCTGAAGCGCACCGGATTGAAGGCCTCGCCTGTCCGGGCCGATGCGCTCACGTGGGAGCCGAAGCACCGTTTCGACGCGATCCTGATCGACGCGCCCTGCACCGCGACCGGCACCTGCCGCCGCCACCCGGACGTGCTCCACCGCATCGGCAAAGGCCAGATCGCCGAGATGGTCGAATTGCAGCGGGGGCTGATCGCGCGGGCTGCCACGTGGCTGAACCCGGGCGGCACGCTGGTCTACGCGGTGTGCTCGCTCGAGGCCGAGGAGGGCGAGGAGCAGGGGGCGTGGATCGACGCGGCGCTGGGCCTCGTGCCCAAGCCGATCGTCGCGGAGGAACTTCCGGCGGGCCTCGCCCCCACGGCCGAGGGCTGGCTGCGCACCCACCCCGGGATGCTGGCAGAGCAGGGCGGGCTCGACGGGTTTTTCGTGGGGCGTTGGGTCAAACCGTGATCCCCCGGGGTGGGGAGGTTGGTCGGAGTTTGTAACAAGGCCCGGCGTTTCTGCGAAAGGCACCGCGTAACCTTTCGTGAAAGATGCGCCCCATGAAGAAGATCCTCCTCCTTGCCGCTACCCACCTCGCCACGCTTGGCGTAGGCTTCGGCCTCGGCGTCTATCTCCTCCCGATCCTCGTCGCCGAGCGCGCGCCCGATGCCACGCAGCTCGCCGCCGCCGCCCAATCCGCCACCCATTCCGCAACCTTCCGCAAGGATCTGCCGGGGAGCGACTCGCTCCATTGGGGCACGGGCACGATCAGCGTCACCCCGCAGCGGATCGTCCACCAGGGCGAACTCGCGCCGGGCCCGGACTACAAGATCTACCTCGCGCCCAGCTACGTCGAGACCGATGCGGATTTCCGCAAGATCAAGGCGCAGTCGGTGCAGCTGGGCTCGATCAAGAGCTACAACGGCTTCATCACCGAAGTGCCCGCCGGCGTGAACATCGAGGACTATGACACGGTCGTGATCTGGTGCGAGGCCTTCGGCAAGTTCATCACGGCGGGCAAGTACAGGTAAGGCGCGTGCCCGCCTCCGCGGGCACGTCCTCGGCGAGTCTCAGGCCCTTGCGGGCCTGATCGCCTGCGGCTCGCGCGCGTGCGCCCGCGGCCCGTCCGTTGACGGGCCGGGTTGGCGCTGCCCTTGTGCTACTTCACATACTTCTGGAAGCTCTTGCGCAATTTCATCAGCTTGGGCGGGATCACCGCAAGGCAGTAGGGATTGCGCTGGCCTTCGCCGTCCCAGTATTCCTGGTGGTAGTCCTCGGCCGGATACCATTCCGCCGTCTGCTGGCCGCCCGACAGGCCCTCTATCGTGGTGACGGCCGTCTTGCCATTCTCCGCGTTCCAGCGCGCGATCGCGGCTTCTGCCTCCTTGCCCTGCTCTTCGGAGAGGGGGAAGATCGCGGAGCGATACTGCGTCCCGATATCGTTGCCCTGCCGGTTCAGCTGCGTCGGATCGTGCGTGCCGAGGAACACGTCGTAGATTTCGGGCAAGGTGATGACCGCGGGGTCGAAGGTCACGCGGATCCCTTCCGCATGGCCGGTCGTGCCGGTGCAGACTTCCTTGTAGGTGGGGTTCGCCTTGGTGCCGCCGATATAGCCGCTCTCGACACTCGAGACGCCGACGACGTCGCGGAACACCGCCTCGGTGCACCAAAAGCAGCCGCCGGCAATGATCGCCGTGTTGGTATCGCTCACGATGTTTCTCCGTTGGTTTTCTCCCAAGATAGGCTAGCAAGCGGCCAGTTGCCATGTGTCGGCATCCGATTTCGCACTTCGAGGGAGAGATTTGACAATGAACAGGACGATCCTTGCGCTCGCCGCCGTGAGCGGTCTCGCTCTTGCTGCGCCGCTCGCCGCCCAGCACGCCGGCCACGCCACGAAAGCCGGCGCGGGCGCGGTGGACGAGGCGCACATCAAGGACACCGCGCACTTCATGAAGGAGCACGGCGCGCAGCTTTCGGCGGCGATCAACCACCCGAGCCGCGCCACCGACAAGGCCCGCGACGCTTTCCGCCATCCGGCCGAAACGCTCGCCTTTTTCCATGTCGGCCCCGAGATGAAGGTCGGCGAATATGCACCCGGCGGCGAGTGGTATTCGCGCCTGCTCGGGCATTACCTCGGCGGCGAGGGGCAACTGGTCGGCCTCTACGCCAACCCGCTCACCGCCACCTCCGACCCCGCGCGCCAGCAGAAGATGCGCGACACGGCGGCCGGCTATGCCAAGGACGTGGCGACCGCGACGGGCCTTCCGGCCGAGAAGTTCAGCGCCATCACGATGGACCAGATCGAGGCGCACAAGGGCACCTTCGACCGCATCATGGTGATGCGCGCGATGCACAATATGCTGCGCGGCGGCACCGCCGACAGCGAGTTTGCCGCGATGCGCGCGCTGCTCAAGGACGATGGCCTCATCGGCATCGAGCAGCACCGCGCCAAGGCCGACGCGCCGTGGTCCTATGCCAACGGCACCAAGGGCTACCTGCGCGAGAAGGATGTGATCGACTTCATGCGGGTGATGGGCTTCGAGCTGGTCGGCAAGAGCGAGATCAACGCCAACCCCAGGGACACCGCCGACCACAAGGAAGGCGTGTGGGAGATGCCCCCGGTACTCGCCACCAAGCGCGAAGACCTGAAGGGTCTGGGCGAGAGCGACCGGATGACGCTGCTGTTCAAGAAGGCGAAGTGACGCGCCCATCCGGCGCGGGCGGGTGGTTCCCCCGCGCCGGGTCTTGCTGTAGGGGCGCGCCATGACCGCCATCACCGTCGCCGCCCTCCAGCTCGCCCTGTCGCATCAGGACGAGGCTGCCAACATCGCCGCCGTCGCCGCGCTGGTCGAGGAGGCCGCGGCGAAAGGCGCACAGCTGATCCTCCCGCCCGAGCTCTTCAGCGGCGAATATTTCTGCCGCGAGGAAGACGAGGCGCTCTTCGCGCTCGCCCGGCCCACCGCCGAGCACCCCAGCGTCATCGCCATGCGCGAACTCGCCGCGCGGCTGAAGGTGACGATCCCGACGAGCTTTTTCGAGCGTGACGGGCACCACTACTACAACACCCTCGCGATGATCGGCCCCAACGGGCAGATCATGGGCACCTATCGCAAGAGCCACATCCCCGACGGCCCGGGCTACGAGGAGAAGTATTACTTCCGCCCCGGCAACGACGGGTTCAAGGTGTGGGACGTGGCCGGGGAGGGTGGCGCAATCGTCAAGGTCGGCGTCGGCATCTGCTGGGATCAGTGGTATCCCGAGGCCGCGCGCGTCATGGCGCTGCTCGGCGCCGAGGTGCTGCTCTATCCCACCGCGATCGGCTCGGAACCCTATGACGCGGACCTCGACACCAGCCGGATGTGGCGCCGCGCGATGCTCGGCCATGCGGTGTCGAACTGTATGCCGGTGGTCGCCAGCAACCGCATCGGGCACGAAGGCCCGGCCGAGCGCGCGCAGTCCTTCTACGGCCACTCCTTTATCTGCGACGAATGGGGCGACTATCTCGCGCTCTACGGCAAGGAGGAGACCGGCGTGCTCCTCGCCCGGCTCGACCTCGCCCGCGCCGCCAGGCACCGCGCCGGCATGGGCTTCTTCCGCGACCGCCGCCCGCAGCTCTACGGGCGGATCGCCGAAGATATCTGATCGCCTGCCGGCGGGGGCTCGTGAGCAGCATCTACCTCGTCGCGCTGGGGAGCAACCGGCGGCACCACCGCCACGGGCGGCCTGAAGGCGTGGTGCGTGCGGCGATGGAGGAATGCGCCGCGCTCGGCACGGTCACGGCGCGCTCGCCGGTGATCGCGACCCCGGCGATGGGCGCGGCCCGCCGCCGCTTCGCCAACGCTGCGCTGGTGCTCGAAAGCGCGCTTGCGCCACCTGCGCTGCTCGCCGCATTGAAGCGCATGGAGCGCGAATTCGGCCGCCGCCGCGGCCAGCGCTGGGGCGACCGGGTGCTCGACGGCGACATCATCCTGTGGAGCGGGGGCCGCTGGGAGAGCCGCGGGCTCACCATCCCCCACCCCGCCTTCGCCGCGCGCGCCTTCGTGCTCGGCCCCGCCCGCGCCATCGCCCGGCGCTGGCGCGATCCCGTAAGCGGCCGCAGCATCGCGCACAGCCATGCCCGCTTGACCCGCCCGCGCCCCCTGCCTAGGTGACCCCCACGCCCCGCCACGCGAGCAGGGCCAGCGTGGGCCCGTAGCTCAGTAGGTAGAGCAGCTGACTTTTAATCAGCGGGTCACAGGTTCGAATCCTGTCGGGCTCACCATTCTCAAAATCAGTGACGTGGCCGGGGAAAGGGGAGGATTGTCTCTCACGGTTGTCTCGCACTGCGAGGTGCGGCGGGATACCGGAGTCGCCCCACCTTGGGGCGCACCTAGAGTCGGTGCCGCTGCAACTGGACAGGGCGGCAGGCGGTCGCGCAGTTCGCCCGCGCAGCGGCACGCTTCGGGCGGTCGGCGCTCGCGCCGCCCTCACGAGCTCCTTGGCGGCCGAGAATGGCTGATCGATAACTGGAATCAGAGAGAAGCGACGACGAGAGGAAGCCAAGCGCCTCCGCAGGAACCGCGAGATCTACCGTTTTCTGCGGGTTTTGGCATTCAGGGGCAGGTTGTGCATGGCAACCTAAGGGAGCCAATCGAGCCCCTACCGCTCGCTCGATTGCCGCGGCATGGAGATCCTCGCGGTGGCTCCCAACGAGGACGTCGCGAAGGCGCTCTTCGACACCGCCCAGCGCGCGGAGGTTCTCGACGAACTTCAACCTCAACCGCCAGCGCTACACCAGGCTGCCGCCGCTTCGAGCACCGGGTCCCGCGCCAAGCCAATCCAAGCCGGATCGAAGGGCATCGCCACATCAGGGTCGATGCCGCGATCCGGCTGCGGCGTGGGCGCGACATAGCCCTTGAGCGGCAGGTCGAACTCGATCCCGCTAAAGGGCAGCTTCACGAACAGGAACGCGCCGCCGTTGATGCTGCGCCGATTGCCGCCGGTGGTCTCGCCGAACAGCCGCACCTTGCCGCTCGCGCGGGCGGCGTTGATGAAGGCGAAGGTCGCCGAGCTGTTGGTCGGCGAGATCAGCGCCGCGACCGGGCAAGCGATGCGCTTGGGGGATGGCGTCACAGCCGACTGCACCACGTCCTCGCGCGGCTCCCACTCGCCGTTGCCGAGCGGCCTCGCGCCCTCGC
Source organism: Erythrobacter sp. WG (assembly GCF_026586795.1). Taxonomy (GTDB): domain Bacteria; phylum Pseudomonadota; class Alphaproteobacteria; order Sphingomonadales; family Sphingomonadaceae; genus Erythrobacter. The sequence continues at coordinate 26,586 of NZ_JAPFGY010000030.1, read as the reverse complement.
CGAGCGTGTAGAAGCTCCGGTCCCAAGTGGTGGAGTGTTCGCGGAGCAGGTCCGGCATCCGGGTGAAGCGCAGGCGAGTGACAAAGGGCCAACCTGATAGCGGTGCATCGATCAGGCGCGCGATGATCGGATCTCCGCAGTCATCGCCGCCCTCGTTGTCGCGGATGTCGATGACGAGCCCGCGCGCGTCACTCAGACTGTCGAGCCGCTCCTCCAGCCACGCGCGCCAGTCCCAGCTGCTGTTCCACATCGCCCATCCCGGCATGTTAAGGACGCGCACGCCGTCGGGCCGCTCGGTCCACGTCCATCGCGGTGCGTTGCTTGCCTCGGGCACGCGGGTCATCTGCGCGCGTCGGGCAGCGAGGTCGATGGCCGGCAGCATGTGCGTCTCGCGCCGGCCCTCCCGGGTGCGCAGCACGACGCGGTGCTGCCCGCCGGAAGGCGGCGGGGCGAGGAGGCCCTGGAAGATGTCGAAGGTCTCGTATTCCTCCTGCCCCTCGACGCTCAGCAGCGCGCGGCGCTTGCCGTCATTGCTGCCATCGCCTCGGGTGTAGGGCATCAGCCGCGCGAGGAGTTCGGCAGCGCGGACGCCATTGATGCTTTCGATCTCGCTCCCCGGAGCTATGCCGAGGCCCTGGGGATCGCGGGTGACAAACATGCGGGGGCCGACCCAGCGGAACCAGAACGGCAGGCGCGTAGTCCTGCTGAACAAGGCGAGGACGTCGGGGTCCTCCTGATTGAAGAAGTTGGCATAGCTGTGCCCACAGCGCAGGGTGGCGAGATAGCGCGAGAGCACGAGGTAGGCGGCCACCATGTCATCGCGCTCGGCCGCCTTGCGATAGCCCGTCGAGAAGGCTGCGAGGGCCTGCTCGGCGGCGCGCGGGCTCTGGTGGCGGTAGAGGCCGGGGTGGATGTCCATCGCCGCGAGGAGGATGGCGAGGTCCAGTGCGGCACCTGTCGGCGGCTTCTCCCCGAGCAGCGTGGCAGCGAAGGTGGGCCGGGGCGCCAGAAGCCCTGCGAGCGAGGTTCCGGCAAGCGTCGAGATGAAGTGGCGGCGGTTCATGCTGTGCTTGCTGGGCGCGCCGCTTGCGGATGTCGCCTCACCTTGGGCACAAAGCGCGCAAATTCATGATCTGAGACGTCGCCGCCACGCCGACGGACTGGTGCCGAAGCGATCGGCGAAGGCACGGTTGAAGCTCGCCTTCGAGGCGAAGCCCGCCGCAAGCGCAAGATCGAGCAGCCCTGCGGTCGGATTGGCGGCGATCGCCTCGGCTACCGCTTCGGCACGCATCCGGTTGACCATGGACGAAAAGCTCACCCCCAAACCCTCGTTGCAGGCGCGCGAGAGGTAGCTGGTGTTGGTGCCGAGCAGCCGGGCCGTGCGTGCGAGCGAGAGGTCGCTCTCGCGGTAGTGCTCCTCCTCGCGCAGCCGCCGCTGCCACTCCTGGCCGAGCGCCGTCCAATCGTGTCCAGCTGGTCCGGGTGGAGCAGCTTCGGGCTCGGCGTGCGTCATCACCGGCCACGGGAGCGCCGCGTGGCGCCAGCCCTCGACGGCGAGGAACACCATCGCGGCAGCAATTCCGCAGTAGAGCGGCATCAGGCCCTCGTAGCCGAGCGGATGGACAAGATCGGTGATCTCGAAGATTGCCCAGCCTGCGAACAGCAGGGCAAGGATCGTCAGGGTCCGCGCCAGCCAGCGGGTGGCGTAGCGTGCATCGTCACTGCGTTGCTCGACGAGCCAGCGTGTGTAGTTTTCGAAGTCGCGGCGCAGCAGCACGATGGCGACGCAGAAGCTCGCAACCAGAAGGCCGGCGACGACCGCATCCAGCCACCCTGCCAGCGCATCGGCGACCCGCTCCTTGAGCGGTAATGGCAGGCAGAAGGCGGCCGTCATGAGTGCGAAATGGAGCAGCGCAGGCATCAGGGCGACCTTGGCCCGGGAAGGCCAGCAGTCATGGGTCAGGGCATGACCATATGCCCAGGCGAGCGGCGGCACCAACAGTGGCATTGCGACGGGCAGGAAGGTCAGCCATGGCCATCGGTCGTAGAAGCCAGCGAAGCCGATCATCCAGGGTGTCACCACGCCGACAAGCGCCAGCAGCAGGAACGCGAGGGTGCGACTGGCGGTCCGGTTTGCGGCGGTGTGGAGCAGCCCGATACAGATGGGCAGCGTCACCAGCACGGCGCACAAAAGCACCGCAGTGCGCCAGCCGAAGAACAGTTCCATGGCGACGAAAGTGCCGGAAGGACCGCGGCTGAGCAATCATCGATCCGTCAAATCGCAGTTTTCGAGGAAGACGAAGGCGGCTGGTGGGTGTTATGGGTGCCCTTCAGGCGCAGATTACCTAGGGTCGAGGCCCGTCGCGCGATGATGTGATTCCGCTCAGCTCGTTCCGCGATGCTACTGCTCTCCTGCTGTGCGCCGCATCACCGGCCACCGCCGCTGGGATTCAAGAAGGCTCGCGTGATCGCTTGCTCGATCGCGATGAAGTCACCGAACTCGTCGAGCCTGGCGTTGGCGTTGAGAGCGACGACGAGGCGCTGTTCGGGATAGATAACCAGCCAGCTATGGGCGCTCTTGGAGACGCCGCCGTGATGAACGTTCCCAGACAGGCTTGTCCTCACCGAGTAAGCGCGTGTTGGGATTGGCACGCCAGCCGATCGCATAGCTCTGCTCGTTCACCTCGGGGGAGGATGACCCTGGCGAGCGCACCGGCAAGCCCGGCAAGGTCGCCTCGCTCGATGCCATGAAGCACCGTGCCGAAGCGATGTGGTCGAAGGCCGAGGGCGTGCCGGTCAAGACGAGCATCGTGCGCATCCTCAACAATGGCGACCGGAGCGCGGTCGTCTATTTCCGCAACACCTTCCTTGAGAACCGGGTAGCGCTGAGCAAGCATGTGGCGGTTTTCGCCGGGCAGAGCGGCGCTGTCCTGCAAGACTTCGCCAAGCCGCCGATCGGCGAGGCGTCCGCATGGGTGCGGGGTGCACACTTCATGCAGTTCGGTCACTGGCCGCTGCGCTGGCTCCATTTTCTCGGCGGGCTTGGCGGCTGCGTGATGATCGCGATCAGGTCGGCACCGTCCGGCACATTTGCCAACCGGCCGCCGCGAAACAGCCGGACGTGTCGATCCCACAGCGGCAAGCGCATCGCCCACCCGCATCGACTGCGTCGCACCGCTACGCTGCAAGCATCACCAACGCACACGGAGATGTTTGCTATGCGTTTTCGACATTTCGAACTCACGATCGAGCATGAGGGCGGCGTGATGGATGAACGCGTTTTGCCGCGCTACCGCTTCGCTGCTTGAGCGCGTGCTTGTTGCGCTACCGCTTCGCTGCTTGAGCGCAGTCACGCCATCCTCATCACCGCCGTTGCCGATCCGAGCACCAGCGCGTCCTCGAGCGCGCCGGTCGTCACGCGGTCGTGGCGGCGCATGGCGGCCATGCGGGCGCGCCAGCCTAGCCATGAGGCGCCGAGCGACACCAGCCCGGCCGCCAGCGCGGCGGCGGGGCGTTGCCGGGGCGGGGCGAGGGCTGCGCCGGCGATCGCGGAGGTGACGAAGCGTGCCGCGAGGCCGATCGGCACGATGCGGTCGGGCGCCGACTTCATCTTGTCGCCCGCCATCTCGGCCGCTGCCAGCGCCACGGCACCGGCGGCCACCAGCGGATGGCCGAGCAACCGGGCCGCGGTGCCGTCATGGCGCAACTCGCCGCGCGCTGCCGCCACGGCGACCGTCGCGATCGGCGTCATCGCGCGCTGGCCGCCGACGCAGCCCATCATGATCGATTGCAGCACGGCCGTTCCTCCTCTTGCGCGAAGGAGGGGCTATGCGCGGATGGGCAAAATGATCCGCGCCCACGCCGGGGCGTGCCGCCGGAACGCCGGGGGGGGGGGGACTCAGGCCGTGCGCCGCGCGTCCAGCCACCGCGCACCCTGCACCCCGAAGGTGATCAGGAACGGCACCAGCACGAGGCTCAGGAACACCTTGGCGAGGACCTGGCCGATCATCAGGTCGCGGATCGCGAATTCGCCGTAGAAGGCGAGCGTGATGAAGATCACCGAATCCACCGCCTGGCTCAAGGCCGAGGCGATCGCTCCGCGCACCATCAGGCCGGCGGTGCCGGAGCCGTCGCCGCTGCCGCGCAGCCTGTCGAAGATCCAGATGTTGAGCAGCAGCGAGGTGATATAGCTCGCCGGTCCCGCCATCCACACCCGCCAGGTCGAGGCGTGGACCCGCTCGAAGGCGGCGAGGTCCTCGGGGCGGAAGGCGATCATCTCGGACGAAGCGGGCAGGGCCAGCACCAGTTGCAGCAGCAGCGCCGACAGGCCCAGCGGCAGGAAGCCCCACCACACGATCCGCTTGGCCGCCTCGCGCCCGTAGAGCTGCGACAGCGTGCTCGAGATCACCACCAGCAGCAGGAAGGGGAAGATCCCGCTCTCCACCGCGAGGCCCGTCGGCCCCAGTTGCACCTGCTTGAAGGCGAGCACCCCGGCGAGCACCGTCATCCCGCCGTAAAGCAGAGTAAAGACGAACATTCCGAGCGGCATCGACACGCCGGAGGGCGCGGTGGCAGCAAGGGGCGCGGCAGGCGTGGGTGTTTCCATGACGGGGTGCTAGCCAGCGCGCCGGCAAAAGAAAAGCGCCGCCTGATGCGGTGTCACCGGCCCCATGCGGCGGGGACAAGCCCCGCGCGCCGTCGCAAGCGTCTTGCCACGCGCGCTGCAAACTGCCACGCCCGGACGTGCCGTGCGCGGGATCAACGGGCCTCGCGCATCGGATCGGGCCAACTTTCTGCCACCGGAGGATATCCGCTGCCGTGAACGCAAGTCTCACGTCCATCCTGCTGAGCCTTGCCGGCATCCTCGCCATTCTCGGCATCGCGCTGGCCTTGTCCTCGGCACGGCGACGGATCAACCTGCGGGTGGTGGGCTCCGCCTTCGCGCTCCAGGCGGTGACCGCGCTGATCGTGCTGCGCACCGATGCGGGCGTGGCGGTGATCGGGGGGCTGTCCTCGGGCGTTATCGCGCTGCTCGATTTCTCCAAGGTCGGGATCACGAGCGTGTTCGGGCCGATGGAGACCAATCCCTTCGCCAACAGCTTCGTGATCGCCGCGCTGCCGGTCATCGTGTTCTTCGCGGCGATCGTCTCGATCCTCTACCACCTCGGCATCATGCAGCGGCTGGTGCGCTGGGTGGGCGGGGCGATCGGCTGGATCACCGGCGTCAGCAAGGTCGAGGCGCTGGGCGCGGCGGCCAACATCTTTGTCGGCCAGTCGGAAAGCCCGCTGGTGGTGCGCCCCTATCTTGCCGCGCTGAGCCCCTCGGGCCTGTTCACGCTGATGACGGTGGGCATGGCGGGTGTGGCGGGGACGATCCTTGCCGCCTATGCCAGCTTCATCGGCACCGAGGCGGTGCCCTTCCTGCTCGCGGCGGCCTTCATGTCGGCGCCGGGCGGCATCCTGATGGCCAAGATCATCATGCCCGACGTCCCCGAACGGCAGGAGCGCGACTACACCATCGGGGTCGCCGCCGCCGCCCGCGCGCGCAAGACCCAGGCGATGACCGAAAGCACGCGCGTGGTCATGTATGACGAGAACGGCGAGGAGGTCGAACTCCCCCAGGCGCGGATCAGCGCCGTCGGCCCGGCCTCGATCCTCGAAGGCGGGGCCAAGGCCGACGAGGTCAGCGCTGCGGAAACCTTCGAGGAAGGCCAGCGCCCCGCCAACATCATCGAAGCCGCCGCGCAAGGCACGCAGACCGGCGTGAAGCTGGCGGTTGCCGTAGGGGCGATGGTCATGGTGTTCGTCGCGCTGGTGGCGCTCGCCAACGGGATGCTCGCCGGGGTTGGCACGGGGATCGTCGGGATCGCCGAGCGGGCCGGCGCGCCGCTCGACCCGGCCTTTGCGGGCTGGCTGGAGACGCTCAGCTTCCAGAAGCTGCTCGGCTACCTGTTCGCGCCCGTCATGTTCCTGATCGGCATTGCCGACTGGCAGCAGGCGCAGATCGCTGGCGGATTGTTCGGCACCAAGATCGTGCTCAACGAATTCGTCGCCTTCATCGACCTCGGCCAGATGACCGATGCGGACCTGCCCGCGCGCAGCCGTGCGATCGTCACCTTCGCGCTGTGCGGTTTTGCCAATTTCTCCTCGATCGCGATCCAGATGGCGGTGACCGGCGGCCTTGCCCCCAACCAGCGCCCGGTGATCGCGCGGCTCGGATTGAAGGCACTGGCCGCCGGGAGCCTTGCGAACCTGATGAGCGCGGCGCTCGCGAGCCTGTTTTTGCCGCTCTGAAGCCTTGGCGGTCCGTCCGCGCGCGTGTAAGGGCGCGCGCATGATCGATATCGCCTCCGTCAGCCTCGCCCAGCCGCTTGAAACCATCGCCGACGAACTCGGCCGCAGCTTCGGCGAATACGGCTTTGCCGTGGTGCGCGATCACGGCATCCCGCAGGACCTGATCGACGAGGCGGAGCGCGTCTCGCGCGCCTTCTTCGCGCTGCCCGACGCGGTGAAACGCGCCTACAAGATCGAGGGCAAGGGCGGCGCACGCGGCTACACCCCGTTCGGCACCGAAAAGGCCAAGGACGCCGAGGTCTTCGACCTCAAGGAATTCTGGCACGTCGGCCGCGACCTGCCCGAGGGCCACCCGCTCGGCGCCTACATGGACCCCAACGTCTGGCCCACCGAGGTCGAGGGCTTCCGCGAGACGATGACCGCGCTGTTCGCCGCCTTCGAGACGGCAGGCGCCCGGGTGCTCGAGGCGATCGCGCTGCATCTCGGCCGTCCGCGCGATTTCTTCGCCGCCTCGGTCGAGGACGGCAACTCGGTGATGCGCCTGCTCCACTATCCCCCGCTCGCCGAGGGCGCGCCCGAGGGTGCGATCCGCGCCGCCGGACACGAGGACATCAACACCATCACCCTCCTCCTCGGCGCAGAGGAGGCGGGGCTCGAACTGCTGACCCGCGCGGGCGAATGGCACGCGGTCGACGTGCCCCCGGGCGCGCTGGTCATCAATGTCGGCGATATGCTCCAGCGCCAGACCAACGGCCGCCTGCGCTCGACCACCCACCGCGTGGTCAACCCGCGCGGGGATGCGGCGCGGCGGGCGCGCTTCTCGATGCCGTTCTTCCTCCATTTCCGGCCGGACTTCCTGATCGAGGCGCTGCCGGAATGCGTCGATCCAGCCGGTGCGAATCCCCCCGCGCCCCCGATCACCGCGCATGATTACCTCATGCAGCGCCTGCGCGAGATCAACCTCGCCTGATCGCTCCCAGAGCACCGTTGAACTTCCAGAAAAAATTGAATCGCGGCGTTGCTGCGATGCAACACACGCGCTCAGAAGCCGCGCAATTCCGAGAGTTCTCTGGAAATCTGCGCGTCCGGCAGTAAGGAACCGCCGCGTCGGGGCATGGCGTTTCATGAAACTGTCACAGAACAGTCGCTTTGCCGCAAGCGTACCGGCCTAACGCGAAGGCCGCATCACACCAGTTTCGTTCTCAACTCTCTCCACTGACCCAGGGGCCTTGAACCATGAAGCTTAAGTATCTCCTTGCGGCGAGCCTCGTCAGCCTGGCGGCGACGACCACCATCGCCACCCCGGCCTTCGCGCAGGAAACCACCTCCTCGGTGCGCGGCACCGTCACCGACGACAACGGCAACGCGCTTGCCGGTGCGACCGTTACCGTCACCCACGTCCCCTCGGGCACGACCTCGACGCAGACGACCGACGCTGCCGGTTCCTTCAACGCGGCGGGTCTGCGTCTGGGCGGTCCGTTCAACGTCACCGTCGTCGCCGACGGCTTCGAGACCGCAAGCCAGGAAATCGGCTTCCTCACTGCCGGCCAGGCCCAGCGCATCAGCGTCGCGCTCGCGCCGCAGGGGCAGACCATCGTCGTCTCGGGCACCCGCACGCGTTCGGCGATCACGCTTTCGACCGGTGCCGCGAGCGTTTTGAGCGCCCGCGACATCCTCGGCGTCGCCAACGTCAACCGCGACATCCGCAACCTCGCCGCGCGCAACCCGCTGGTGAACCTCGACGCCACCAACGGCGGCGCGATCAGCATCGCCGGCGCCAACAACCGCTACAACCGCTTCACCATCGACGGCGTCGCCTTCGGTGACCCGTTCGGCCTCGAGGCCGGCGGTCTCGTCTCCGCACGCGGCCCGGTGCCGCTCGATGCGATCGGCGAATTCGCCGTCGAAATCGCGCCCGTCGACATCCAGCAGGGCTTCTTCCAGGGCGGCGCGATCAACGCGCAGCTCAAGTCGGGCGGCAACCGCTTCACCTTCCTGGGCGGCGCCTACTACCAGAACGACGATCTGCGCGGCACCCGTGCCCGCGAACTGACCCGCGTGGGTGCGTTCGATTCGCAGATCTACACCGCGCAGGTCACCGGCCCGATCATCAAGGACAAGCTGTTCTTCGCCGTCACCTACGAGCGCACCCGTGACACCGTCCCGGCCGACGTCGATCCGGGCCAGCTCGGCATCACCCAGGCGCAGATCGACCAGATCGGCCAGATCTCCCAGGGCACCTACAACTTCAACACGCTGGGCGTCGCCAACGACATCGTCGAGAAGGACGACAAGCTCGTCACCAAGCTCGACTGGAACATCGCCGACGGCCACCGCCTGACCGCGACCTACATTTGGAACGAGAGCTCGCTGCTCGCCGGCCAGACCGGTGTCGGCCAGATCAACGCCAACAACCCGACCTACAACCTGCTGTCGAACAACTACACGCAGGGTGCGGTCAACCACTTCGGCATGATCCAGTCGAACAACCAGTGGTCGGACAACTTCTCGACCATGCTGCGCGTGTCCTATGCCGATTACGTGCGCCTGCAGGTGCCGATCGGCGGCAACACCAGCTTCGGCGAATTCAACGTCTGCCTCGAGAACGTCGCCACCGCGCCGCCGCTGGTCTGCCCGAACGGCGTGCGCCGCCTGCGCTTCGGCCCGGACCTCAGCCGCCAGGCCAACGAGCTCGACAGCCAGAGCCTGAACATCGAGTTCGCCGCGACGCTCAACCTCAACAACCACACCGTCAAGTTCATTGCCGAGCGTCGCCGTCAGGACGTCCGCAACCTCTTCGCGCAGCGCACCTCGGGCGTGTGGCTGTTCGACGGGATCAACGACCTCCAGGCCCGCCGCGCCAACGAGCTTGACTTCGCGGTGCCGCTGCGTGGCGGGATCGAGACCGTGACCGCCGATTTCCAGAACAACAGCTGGACCTTCGGCATCATGGACACGATCGACGTGACCGACAACCTGACCGTGGTTGCCGGGATGCGCTACGACCTGTTCGACACCCCGAGCGTGCCGTTCCGCAACGACGCCTTCCTCGGCCGCTTCGGCTTCCCGAACACCGGCACGCTCAACGGCCGCGACCTGTTCCAGCCGCGCTTCGGCGTGAACTGGAAGCCGACCGATCGTCTGACCGTGCGCGGTTCGGCGGGCATCTTCGGCGGCGGCAACCCGAACGTGTGGATCTCGAACAATTATTCGAACCCCGGTCCGACGATCGGCCGCGTCCAGGTGCGCCGCGTGCCCGGCGCGACCCCTGCCCAGGACACCTTCACCGTTGCCGGCGTCACCGGCCTCAGCCAGGCGCAGCAGAACGCCATTGGCGCGGCCACGCTCAACAACGTCTCGGGCGGCACCGGCATCCCGCAGGCGCTGATCGACGCGATCCGCACCACCGGCACCGCCGCCTCGCCGACCAACGCGCTCGACCCGAACTTCGAGCCGCTCTCGCAGTGGCGCTTCTCGGGCTCGATCGACTACGAGGCGAACTTCGGCAGCTTCCTGGGTGACGGCTGGAACCTCGGCGTCGACGTGGTCTATTCGAAGGTGCGCGATGCGCTCGAGTGGACCGACCTGCGCTCGGTGCCGAACGGCACGCTGCCCGACGGCCGCATCCGTTACAACGTGCTCGCCGGGCAGGGCACCACGGTCAACACCGACGTGCTGCTCACCAACACGGGTTTCGGCGACAGCTGGAACATCGTGGCGCGCTTCGACAAGCGCTTCGCCTCGGGCTTCTTCCTGAACGGCGCCTACACCTTCGGCGACGTGCAGGATCAGAACCCGGGCACCTCGTCGGTGGCGTTCTCGAACTACACCAACACCGCTGTGGGCATCGATTCGAACTTCGCCGCGCAGGGCATCTCGAACTACCAGCGTGACCACCAGTTCCGCCTGGTGGCCGGCTACGATGCCGAGCTGTTCGGTGACAACAACACCCGCATCGAGTTCTTCTACAACGTCCGTTCGGGCCAGCGTTACAGCTACACCTTCGCCGACCAGGCGGCAGGGACCGCCCGTTCGACCGTCCTCGGTGTGACCGGCCGCAACGAGCGTGGTCTGATCTACGTGCCGAACGTGAGCAGCCCGACCGCCGATCCGCGCGTGACCTACGCGCCGAACTTCGACTTCGCGGGCTTCCAGAACTTCGTGCGCAACTCTGAACTGAACAGGTATCAGGGCCAGATCGCGCCGAAGAACATCGGCGAGACGCCGTGGGTCCACAAGCTCGACCTTGCGGTGCGTCAGGAAGTGCCGTTCGCCTTCGGCGGCAAGATCGAACTGTCGATGGAAATGGAGAACGTCCTCAACTTCATCGACAAGGACTGGGGCACCATCCGTCAGGTCGGCTTCCCCTACACCGCGCCGATCGTGAACGTCGCTTGCCTCACCACCGGCGGTGCGGTGGCGACCGTTGCGCAGCCCTGCACGCAGTATCGTTATGAAAACCGCGTCACCACGGGGGCGAACGCCAACCGCTTCGTCGCGCCGGTGGAAGCCACCCAGATCAACGGTTCGCTGTGGGGCGTCCGCTTCGGGGTGCGCGTCAAGTTCTGATCGCGGTCTCGCTGAGACTCATGAAAGGGCGGCCCGGCAACGGGCCGCCCTTTTGCTTTGGTGGTCCGCTCTTTCCTGCCTGACCGGGGGGCGAAGCGGCTTCCACCTGGAGCATGAGGACCGTTCGCGGCAGGAAAGCGCCTGCGTCCGGCGGTGCCTCAGGCCCGGTCCGCGCCGCTGCCGGATGCAGCAGCCGTCGTCGCGGCAGCGGCCAGCAGGGCCTCGGCAAGCGGGGTGAGATCGCGCGGCGCGGGGATGGCTGTCAGCGCACGTTCGAGCACGCTTGCCGCCTCGCCCAGCGCCGTCTCGTCGAACAGCGCGGCGCTGCCGGCGAGCCTGTGGAGCAGCCGCGCGAGCTCCCCTCGGCGCGCATCGGGCGGTGTGGCGGCCTCGGCGAGCCAACCCTCGGCGAGAGCCTCGCGCACCGCCGCCAGCGTCTCGGTGCGCCGCTTCCGCCAGCGCGCGACCAGATGCGGCGAGCGCGAGCGCGCCGGAAGCGCCGCGCCGGAGGGCTGCTCCGCATCCTCGACGATGCGGGTCGGCAGCCAGCGTTGCAGCGTCCGGGCGAGCTTGGCGAAATCGACCGGCTTGGCCAGATGGCCCTGCATCCCCGCCTCGCGCGCGGCGGCGACATCCTCGGGGAAGGCATTGGCGGTGAGCGCGATCACCGGCAGTTCGCCGGGGCCGATCCCCTCGGCCCGGATCGCGCGGGTGGCATCAAGGCCGTCGCAGTCGGGCATCTGCACGTCCATCAGCACGAGATCGTAGGGACGCCCGCGCATCACCGAATCGATCACCATCGCGATCGCCTCGTTGCCGTCATGCGCCAGCGCCACCTCCTGGCCGCACCGCTCGAGCATCTCGCTGACGAGGATGCGGTTGATGTCGTGATCCTCGACCAGCAGGATGCGCGAGGAACCGGGGAGGTCGGGCACCACGTCCGCCTCCATGCCGCCACGGCCAGAAGCCGGCTCGTCCGCGAGGTCGCGCAGCGCCGGATCGGGACGCGGCGCGACGAGCGTCGCTGGCAGCACCAGCGTGAAGCGCGATCCTTCGCCCGCCTCGCTCTCCACTTCGATCCGTCCGCCGAGGAGCCCCGCGAGCTGGCGGCTGATCGACAGGCCGAGCCCGGTCCCGCCATAGCGGCGCGCGGTCTGGCTCTCGCCCTGGGTGAAGGGGTGGAAGATCGTCTCGAGCTGGCGCGGGCTGATCCCGATGCCGGTGTCGGCGACCGTCACCCGGAGATCATGCCCGGCGAGCACGGCGAGGATGCGGATGCCACCGCGCTCGGTGAACTTGACCGCGTTGCCGATCAGGTTGAGCAGGATCTGCCGCAGCCGCAGCCCGTCGGTCAGCAGCCAGTGCGGCGCCGCGCTGCCGCCCTCGAGAAGCACGATGTCGAGCGTCAGGCCCTTGCGTGTCGCAGCCGGGCGATGCAGCGCCGCGCATTCGGCGAGGCAGGCCGCCAGATCGACCGGCGCGCGGTCGATCGCGAACTGCCCGCTCTCGATCTTGCTGAGATCGAGCACGTCGTTGAGCAGCATCATCATCGACCGGCCGGACTGGACGATCAACTCGGCGAAGCGGCGCTGGTCCTCGGCCAGCTCGCCCTGGAGCATCAGCTCGGCGAAACCGAGCACGCCGTTCATCGGCGTGCGGATCTCGTGGCTCATGTTGGCGAGGAATTCCGATTTGGCGCGCGCCGCATTCTCGGCGTTGCGCCGCGCGCGGGTGAGGAGGAGCTCCAGCTCCACCCTTTCGGTCACGTCACGCGCGGCGATCACCACGCCTTCGCGCGCGCCGGTTTCGGGATTGGGGAAGACCGCGCAATCCGCCTCGATGAACACCGGCGTGCCGTCCGGCCCGTCGGCGAAGCGGCGATAGGTGACGCGCTCGCGCTCGCTCGTCCCGCCGACCAGCCGATCGAGCGCCTCGGCCACCCGCTCGTGCGTGTCGGGGTGGAGCCGCGCGGTGGCGTGCCGGCCGAGGAAGGTCTCGGGCGGCGCGCCCAGCACCTCGCGCACCGAGGGCGAGGCGTAAGTGCAGATGCCGTCGAGGTCGAAGCGCAGGATCGCATCGGTGACATTGTCGGCGAGCAGGTCGATCTCCTGCTTGCCGGCCTTGAGCCGCGCCATCATCCGGTCGCGCCCCGCCAGGATCGCGGCGACCGGCAGGCCAGTGAGGAAGTTCGCCGCGACGAAGGCCTGCAGGAGATGCAGCTGGGTGAGGCCGACCCCCTCGGCGGCGTGCGCGATCGGCCCCAATCCCGCCACCGTCATTACCGCCGCGACCAGCGCCACAGCCGCGACATGGAGCGCGGTGCCGAGACTGCCCAAGCGGAAGGCGTGAAGGAGGGTGATCGGCTGGATCAGGAACAGCAGGGGCGAGTGCCCCTGCCGGAACACCAGGAAGGCGCACAGCATCCCGCCCGCAAGCAGCGCGATCCGCTCGGCCGGCGCGGCCGGGGCGGGCGGCAGCGTGCCGCGCCAGCGGTCCACCAGCAGCAGCGCGGCGGGCACGATCAGCACCATCGCCATGCTGTCGGTCAGGAACCACGTCACGAGCCCGTCACGCAGCGCTGCAAAACCCGGACCCATCGCCGGGATGATCATCAACGCCGAGACCAGCGGGCCGACAAGCCCTCCGGCCCAGACCAGCCGGCCGAGATCGGACAGGCGGTTCATGTCCGGCTCCCCGCGCCCGGGCAGGCGCGTCAGCGCCAGCACGATCACGATCTCGACCACGTTGGCGAGCGAGAAGACGAGGGCGATCTGGTCCGGCAGGTTCTGGACGACATTGGCCGCGAGGCTCGCGGCAAAGCAAGCGAGGAGCAGCGGCAGCTCGTTGCCGATCCGGGATCGCAGCATGAGCGCGACGACGCAGGCATTGGGCAGCCACACGGGACTGACGCTGTCTCCGGCTTGGGCGAGCCAGAGGCTGATGCAGGCGAGAACCCAGTAGCCGAAGCCGCCGACCAGCGCGGCGAGCAGGCTGGCATTGTCTAGCGGACCGGCAGCGATCCGGACCGCGCCGATCATTCGGCCGAGCGCGGGCAAGGGGCCGCCGCCGCCTGCGCCGAGCGCCCCCCGGATGCCGTCTGCTGGCTGTTTGGCGGATGCGGGGCTCACGAAGGCGGCGGCGAACGGCGCGCAAATCTCCGGCAAACCGGCCGCCTGCGGGATGGCTCCGGCAAGGCCTTGCAGCGCAGTCTGCGCCCTGCCCTCGGGACGCGTGCTCCAGGCGAGGCTTGCCCTTGCCGCCTTGACGGGCCCGACGTCCGGAGCGCTCCTTGCCCCTTTGGCCGCTTCGGCATCGGCCTCTGCATATCCGGCCGCCGCGTCCGGCGTGCTGGCCGGGGCTTCGGCGGGGTCCTGCGCAGTCTCGCCCTCGGTCGCGGGCGCGGGCGCGTGCTCGGGCGCAGGCGCAAAAGCGGGATCGGCGAGGGCATCCCCTGCGCCGGGCTCCGCTTCGGCACCGGCGCGGTCGTCCGCACCGTGCCGGTCATGATCCATCGCGCGCTCGATCGCTGCGCTCCATCGCCAGTTGCCGCGCGTCTGTTATAGAGCGGTCGACGGGATTGCGGGGAGAAGCGCATCCGTTTCGGAGCGTTTGCGGAGCGAGGGCCTGTGGGATCAGCGGAGAATCATGGAACCGGGAGAGGGTATGGCGCGCGTCGTCGTCGGCCGAGCCTGCCGCTGATCGCGGTGATCGTGCTGGCCCATGCCGCCGCGCTCTACGGCCTCGCCCGCGCGCTGGTGCCCGATGTCACGGCCTCGGCGGTGGCGCAGGTGGTCTCGGCCTTCAGCGTGTCCGAGCCGCCCCCGCCTCCACCCCCGCCACCGCCCGAAATCCCGTCCGAACCCGACCGGGGTGCCGCAGGCGATCCGGGCCGGGAGGCTGTCGCGAGGCCCGTGGCGGTGCCCTCGCCGAAGATCGAGGTCAGGCGCGATCCGCCGGCACCGCGCGCGGCGTCGACCGGGATCGCCAGCCTCTCGGGCGCGGCGGCGGCGGGCGAGGGCACGGGCGCGGGCGGCGAAGGGGAGGGGACCGGCAGCGGAACGGGCGGCGACGGGCGCGGCAGCGGCGCGGCGGCGACGAGGCCGGTGCTGGTTTCCGGCACGATCGACAATGCGCGGGACTTCCCCGTGCCCTCCGGCGGCCGGGCCGCGCGGCGCGGCACCCAGGTTATCGTCCGCGTCACCGTCGGCACCGACGGGCGCGCGCGCGATTGCGCGGTCTACCGCGCCAGCCCCGATCCCGAGGCCGATCGCATCACCTGCCAGCTTGTCGAGACCCGGCTGCGCTTCCGCCCCGCCACCGATGCCGAGGGCCGCCCGGTGCCGGCCCCCTTCTACTGGCGCCAGCAGTGGTTCTGACCCGCCGGCGGGCGCAAGACGGCAGCGCACGGCCACGCTGCCGATGCGCAGGGAAACCGCTTCAGGCTGCGGCGAGCAGACTTTCGATCTCGGCCATGCCGTAGGGCTTCTTCAGCACCGCGTCGGCCCCGAGCCGCTCGAACTGCCCTGCACCCTCGGCATAGCCGGTCGCCAGCACGAAGCGGATTCCCGCCGCGCGCAGGGCGGCGGCGATCGGTTCGGAGGATTCGCCGCCGAGGTTGAAGTCGATGATCGCGAAGTCCGGCGGATCGTCGGCGATCGCCGCCAGCGCGCCCTGGACCGAGCTTTCCAGCCGCACCGCGCCGACGCCGAGGCGCTTCAGGTTCTCCTCGGTGTCGAGGGCGATGATGATGCTGTCCTCGACCACCAGCACCCGCCCCGGTTGCGCCGCCGCCGCAGGGCGCGGCTCGGCGGCTGCGATCGACGGCGGCGGGGGAGGCGCGGCGCGGCGGAGCGCCGGATCGGCGACGGCGAGCCAGCGCGCGGGGATGAGGAAATCGGCCTCCACCCCGCCGAGCTTGTAGCGCACATCGGCTTCGCCCTTGAGATCGTGGGGGATGGTGCGGGTGATGATCGTCGAGCCGAACCCGTGGCGGGTCGGCGCGGTCACCGGCGGGCCGCCGCTCTCGCGCCAGGCCAGCGACAGGTCGCCGAAGGCGGTGTGGGCGAGGGTCACCTCGACCGAGCCCGCGCGCGCCGAGAGGCTGCCATACTTCGCCGCATTGGTCGCCAGCTCGTGGATCACCAGCGCGAGGATGGTGTAGGCCTCGGGGGAGACCATCACGTCCTCGCCGATGATGCGGTAGCGGGCGCGCTCGGCGCCGCTATAGGGGGCAAGCTCCGCGTCGATCAGGCGGATGAGGCTCGCCGGGCCCCAGTTTTTTTCCGTGATGTTGTCGTGCGCCATCGCCAGCGCGGCGATGCGGCCGCCGATGATCGCGGCGAAGCCGGAGACGCTCAGCGCCTCGGCCTGCGACTGGGAGACCAGCGCGCGGATCAGGCCGAGGATGTTGCGCACCCGGTGATTGAGCTCGGCAATCAGCAGGTCCTGCTGTTCGGCGGCGCGGGCACGCTCGCGCGTCAGGTCCTCGCTCATGCGCAGGATCACCTCGATCAGCGTGCGGCGCAGGCGGGCAGCGATCTCGCACTCGTCGGGGCTCCACTCGGTGCTTTGGCCGCGCACGGTTTCCGTCCACGCGGCGAAGCTGGCGCGCGGCTGGAGCAATTCGCCCGGCGCGGCGGTCGCCTTCGCGGGATCGCCGGCCCAGGTCACCACCCGTTCCAGCGGCCGGCGCCACAGCACCAGCGAATCCCGCGTGCCGCGCGACAGCGGCAGCACCAGCGCGCCCGCCGCGCGGTGCGCGAAGGCGCCGGCTTCCGGGATCTGGTCGGCAAGCCGCGCGGTCGCATGGGTCGCCCCGCCGAGCGTGCTGGCGAGCAGCGGGGCGATGGCGCGGAACTCGGCATCGTCGGGCGCTTCGCCGCTCGCTTGGTACTCGCCGTCAGCAAACAGCGAGATGCCGTCGTGCGGGATCGTGCCGCGCAGCAGCTCCTCGATCATCGGCAGGCTTTCGGCGAGGCTGACGCCGCCCGCCATCCGCAGCAGCAGCCGGTCGTTCAACTGCCGCGCGCGTTCGCGCACCGCCTCGGCCTGGGTCACCAGGATGCGGTCGAGCATCAGCGAGAAGGTCTGGCTGAGGAGCTCGGCCACAGTGCGCAGCGAGTAGGGCGGCAGGCGCGCCTCGCGGTGGTGGCAGGAGATCATGCCCCACAGACGCTCGTGCCGGACGATGGCGATGGCGAGGCTCGCGCCCACGCCCATGTTGCGCATATAGGCAAGATGCATCGCCGAGTGCGAGCGCAGCATCGACATCGACAGGTCGAGCGGCGTGTCGCCCGGGCCGAGCGCGGGCAGGATCGGCACCGCGTCGGCATTCATGTCGGCGATGATGCGGAAGCGGTTGCGCCGGAACAGCTCGCGCGCCTGCTGGGGGATGTCGGCGGCGGGGTATCTAAGTCCCTTGAAAGGCTCGAGATCCGCATGGGCGTCCTCGGCGATCACCTCGCCGCTTTCGTCGGGGTGGAAGCGGTAGATCATCACCCGGTCGTAGCCGGTCATCTGCCGCACCAGCCGCGCCGCGGTGTCGCACAGGGCGCCGACGGTGGTCGCCTGTTCGAGCTTGGCGATCACCGGCACGATCAGGCTGACGTGATCGGCGAACTCGCCGAGCGCATGGCGCTCGAACTCGATGATCGACAGCCCGCCGCTGATGTGCAGGGCGCAGTCGAAGACCTGATTTTGTCCTGTCAAATCAACGCCGAAGCGGCGCTCGATCAGGTCCGGACCGGCGGCTTCGGCGAGCGCGGCGGTGAGCACCGAAAGGGCATCGGGGGCGATGATGTCCGCCAAGAGGGTGCCCGGCTCGGGCTGCGCGGCAAGGCCGAGCAGATCGCCGACATTGGCCGAGGCATGGACGATCCGCCCCTCTTCATCGGCGGCGATCAATCCGCCGAAGCTCTGCACCGCGGCGATGTGGTGGATCGCCTCGCGGTCGCATTCGGTGAGCGTGTCGGTGCGCTGGTGGAGGTTCATGACTGCGTGCTTTCCGCCTGTCTTTCAGGCACTTGACCCCCGTCTGCCACCCCCAGGAAATGCGCGAAGACCGCCTCCGCCGCCTGCGTCGCGCCGGCCGCTTCGGCGGGGCTGGCGGGCTCGCCTTCGATCCGCGCGCGCAGGCCCTGCCAGAAGGCCATCATCGCCGCGTCGCCGAGGAATGCCATCGGCCAGACGCCGTCGCCGATCCGCTTCACCTGCCGCCCGATCGCCGCATTGCCGAGCGCCGATCCGGCCAGCACCCAGGCCACCCCCAGCGCCGAATGTTTCACGTGAAACACGCCTGCAAGCGGGGGGCTGGAGGGGGTGTAACCGGGGTCGAAGGGGGGGCTGGCAGGGGGCAAACCCGTCCCGAGCGCCGACAAATCCCGGGCGATGAGCGGGGTCTGGAGCGGGGGGCGCAGATCGGCCGGCGCGTGCTCGGCCAGCCACGCCTCGACCGGCACGCGCGCGGCGTGCTGCAAGCCGAGGAAGCGCGCATAGTCGCTGCGGGTCTGCCAGCCGCTCGCCGCCTGCATCGCGTGATCGAGCAGATCGTGCGCCGCCATCGTCGCCGCGCGCAGGTGGTGCCGCAGGCTTTCGCCCGCTACCCCCTTGTCCTTGATCCGAGTCATGGGACCCGTCCTTCCTGCCCGAACGGCTTTCCAAGCCGATCCGCCTCACGATCCCGGGAGAGGCAAATAAGGCAAACGTCGTGTCCCTCGGTATGACACGGATCAAATCTTAAAGCAATTGCAGGTAAGCCCGTCGGGCCGCGCCGCGGCGGGCCTCAGGGCGCGAGCAGACGGCCGGCTTCCTTCTTGACCGCGGCCTCCAGCGGGCCGCGCATCACGCTGAGCAGCAGCGGCAGATCCATCGCGATCACCACCTCGGTCTCGCCCACCAGCACCTCGCCGGGGATGGTCTGCCCCATCACCTCGGTGTTGATGACCATGCGGTCCTCGCTGGTCCAGTTGGTGCTGACCCTGGCGAGGCCCGCCGGGAAAAAACCGCCGATCTCGTCCGCGTGCTTGTGCATCCTGCGGCGCACCTCGTCCTTGCCGAGGTTGTGGGGAAGGGCGACGCGCATGGCCTAGCGCTCCTGCTTGGTGGGAAGGGCGGAGAAATCGGGCAGCGGCACGCCGGTGTCCGGCATCCCTGAGGCATCCTCCAGCACCTCGGCCCCGCCATAGCGGTATTCGAGATAGCGGCTCTTGATGGCGAGGTCGTCGAGCGCGCCTTCCGCGAGCCGCCGCGTCACCCGGTCGACCTCGCCCGAAAGCTTGGTGAGGCTCTCGACGAGGCGCTCGTCGGCGGTCTTGCCGGCATATTCCTCGCCGCGAAGATGCGCGGGAATCTTGCGGTAGTTGTCGATCGTCTCGGGGATGTATTCGCCCACCAGCTCGCGCACCTCGGCCATCGCCGGCTCGTCGTCGCCAAGGCCCTTCAGTTGCAGCCCGAGCGCATCGAGCTGCACGCCGAGCTGGTCGACCAGCGCCTGCGCGGGCGGCGGCAGAGTGGGGCGCTGCGCCTCGAGCCAGATTTCGGTGCGCGCGACCATCTGGCCGGGGTTGCCCTGCTTCAGTTCGGCGCGCTGCGGCACCTTCACCTTGCCCGTCGCCGCGAACATGGCGAAGATGAAGGCGGTCAGCGCGACCACCGTCATCACCCCCCAGAAGCCGATCCCGCCGATGATCGCACCCGTGATCCCGGCCCCGACATAAAGCGCGAGCAGCGCGAGCACGATGTTGCGCGCCTTCTTGAGCAGCGCCTTCGTCTTGACCTCGGCCGAGGCCTTGCCGATGCTCTGCCCCCGGGGCGCGGGGCGGTGGGTGCCGCCCTCGCGCTGGGTGACGAGGCTGCGTTTCGCCTCGCGCAGGATGCGATCGGATTCGTGCGCGTTGTCGGGCATCAGCTATCCAGCGCCAGCAGCGAGGGCGTCTGCGAGGCGACCTTGGCCTGCGCCTGCGCCTGCCCTTCGGCGCGGGCGATGTAGCCCTTGGAACGTTCGACCTCGCTGGTCAGCACGTTGACCGTCTGCTTCATCGAATCCAGCGCGCGCACCTTGAAGGCGTCGACCTCGTCCATCGTGTCGTAGATGTTCTGGAAGGCGCGCTGGAGCGTCTCGAGCGGGATCGTGCTGGAGGCAGCCTGCTCGTGGATCTGCGCGGTCTGTTCGCGCAGCAGCGTGCTGGTCGAATCGATGATGTCGGCGGTGGTCTTGTTGAGCGCGGTGATCTGGCCGAGCACGAGGCGCTGGTTGGTCATCGCCTGCGCCACGGTCACCGCGGTGCGCAGCGCGCCGACCGTGGTGGTGCTGGCGCGGTCGACGCCCTTCACCAGTTCGACATTGTTCTTCTTGACGAGGTCGAGCGCAAGGTAGCCCTGCACGCTCACCGCCATCTGGGTCAGCAGGTCCTGCGTCCGCTGGCGGACGTAGAACAGCGCGCTTTCCCGCAGCGCCTTGGCCTTGGCCGGGTCCGAGCTGTCGAGTTCCAGCGCCTTCGCCTCGAGCCGTTCGTCGAGCCGCTTGGCGATGTGGATCATCTGCTCAAGCTCGCCCATCGCCGCCCACAGCTTCTGCCGCTCGGTGTCGATCGCGGCGTTATCGAGGTGCAGCTCCTTCTTGCCGCTTTCGAGCCGCTGGAGGATCGCCGCGATGTGCCCCTGCGCGGATGTGTAGCTGTCGAAGTAGTTCTTGATCTTGTTGCCGAAGGGGATGATCCCCAAAATCTTGCGCGGGCCTGAAAGCTTGCCCTGCCGGCCGGGATCGAGATCCTCGACCGTGCGGCGCAGTTCGGCGAGGTCCTTGCCCACGTTGCCGTCGGCATCCATCGCGCGCACCGGGCGGTCGAGGAAGCGGTTCGACATGGCGGCCGCCGCGCGGATCTGCTCCTGGCCCATGCGGGTGATCTGGTCGACCTTCTCGCCGAACTGGGGCGAATTGGCATCGGCCGAGACGAGTTCGGCAACGAAGGCATCGACCTTGGTGTCGAGCTTCGACTTCTGTTCGGTGGTGACGGGCACGAGGCCCGCGGCCTGTTCGGGCTGGACCTGGGGCACCGGATCGGGCGGGGTGAGGGTGAACTCGGTCGCGGTCGCGGTCTTGGTCTCGGTGCTCATTGTCGTGCCTCGTGCTCCCTGTCGCCCGCAGTTTTCGCGCGCGCTTCGTGCTGTATTAGTGATCTAAGACACGCCTTTCAAGCGCGCGCCGCCATGGTAGGCGCGAATGGCCCCCCGCGTCCATGCCCGCCGTCGCGCGGCAGACGGACGGCGGATCGCTTCGGCCCGCTCCCGGGGGTGGCGGGCGGGCTGGTGACGGGCGCCTGGGCAAACGGCATGGGCTACGGGCCCGAGCTCCTCGCCATCGAGACCCTGCCCGACGTGTTCCGCACGCTCGGCAACGTCACCGCCGACATGGCGGTGATGCGCCTCGCCGGCCGCCGCCGTGCGGTGGCGGGCGAGGCCTGACCCCCCCGGCTTGGCAGCATGGCAGAGGGCGGCTAACCCGGTTGCCATGTTCGGCAGTTTCCGAGGCCCGCGATGAACGACACCACCGCCGCCGCCGCCGGCGCGCCGCCCACCCCGCTCGCCCGGGCGCGGGCGTGGTGGCGCGCGCATATCGGCGAGGCGGTCGACCAGGCCGAGGTGACCGAGCGCCGCCGCGAGGACGGCCGCCTGTCCGAACACTACCTGTTCATGACCGCGATGAGCGGCGCCATCGCCATCCTCGGCCTGCTGCTCTCCAGCCCCGCCGTGGTGATCGGCGCGATGCTGATCTCGCCGCTGATGGGGCCGATCATCGGACTGGGCTTCGCGCTCGCCATCGGGGACTGGGCGTGGGTCAGGGATTCGCTGCGCACGCTGGCCATCGGCGCGGCTCTGGCGGTGCTGCTGAGCGCCGCGCTGGTGTTCGTCTCGCCGATCCAGGCCGTCACCCCGGAAATCGCCGCGCGCACCCGGCCCAACCTCTTCGACCTCTTCGTGGCGCTGTTCTCGGCGCTTGCCGGGGCCTATGCGATGATCCGCGGGCGCGAGGGCGCGATCGTCGGCGTCGCCATCGCCACCGCGCTGATGCCGCCGCTGGCGGTGGTCGGCTACGGCCTTGCCACCTGGAACGGGACGGTGTTTTCCGGCGCGCTGCTGCTGTTCGTCACCAACTTCATCACCATCGCCTTCACCGCCTTCGGCATGGCCCGCCTCTACGGCTTCCGCGCAAGGCTGTCGCGCCGCCAGTCGCGCTGGCAGAGCATCATGGTGGTGGTGGTGCTGATGGCGCTGGCGGTGCCGCTCGGTTTCACCCTCCAGCGGATCGCCTGGGAAGCCAACGCGCAGCGCATCGTGCGCGCCGAGATCCGCGCGCTGGCCGACGAACGCGCGCAGCTCGATGCGCTGGAGATCGATTTCGCCGCCGAGCCCGTTACCGTCCACGCCGTGCTGTTCACCCCCGTGCTGCGCCCCGAGATCAACGGCGCGGTCGAGCGCGTGCTCGGCGAACGGCTGGGCGAGCCGGTCAAGCTCGATCTCGTGCAGTATCAGGTCGGCACCAGCGCGACCGATGCCGAGCGCGCGCAGCTCGCCTCGGCGCGCGAGCGTGACGAGCGCAGCGCCGCGCGGCGGCTCGATGCGCTGGCCTTGCGGCTCGCGCTGGCGGCGGGGGTGACCCCGAACGAGGTGCTGATCGACGAGGGTCGCCGCCGCGCACTGGTGCGGGCGCGGCGGCTCGAGGGGGCGGAACTCGCGACCTACCGCGCGCTCGAGGGCCGGATCACGGCGAGCGAGCCCGAATGGCGCATCGAACTGGTCCCGCCCCCTGCGGCGCTGGTGGGGTCCGCCACCATCCCCGGCGGCCCTGAGGGCGAGGCCGCGCTCGCCACCATCGCCTGGGCCGCGCAGCGGCTGGAACGCGGCGTGGTGCTGACCGGTCCGGCCGCGGAGGCCGAGGCCGCCGCCGCCGTGCTGCGCGAAAGCGACGTGACGGCCGAGACCCGCCCTGGCCCCGCGCCCCTTCGTGCGAGCTGGGTCAGCGAGGCTGAGTAGGCGCGTCCTCTCTGGCGCGGCCTTGGAACAAAAACGGATGTTCGGCTGGCGACCCCAATTCCGCCATTCGCGCAGCTGATTTTGGGCGCCTCAGCCGCGGTAGGAAATCACCGTGCCGGAGAGGTTCTCGATATACCCGGGAGGAAGTTTATAGGCGATCGCGTAGAAGCCGGCAGCTTCTGCATTTGGACCAAGCAAAGCGACGCTGTCATACGATAGATCGGCCATCCCAAGCCGGGCAGTCGCTCTTTTCTATCCATCGGGATTGAATTCAGGTACAGCCAGCCCCTGAATATTTACCCCGTAGCCGCGATTATATGGATCTAGCGAAAGTATAGCGAGAAAGAGATCTCGGTTCATGGTCGCCTACTTTCGCTGCAGAAATTGCGTTTCTGACGGGAATCTTTTGTAAAATGGTCCATCGCGATTGATGTCATGGTTCCACATGTCATCCAACCACCCCAACCGCTCCTCAATCCCCGTCGTCACATCATCATCGGTGACCTCGACCACGATCCGCTTCAGCCGCACGCCCGGCCCGAAGCTTGCGGCAAGGTTTGTCGGATCGACGCGGGTGACACTGGTGGGGTTCTGCATGTCCCCGAAGGTCACGAGCAGCGGATAGTCCTTAGGTGCCACCTCGGCAGGCGAAGTGATGCCGTTGCCAGACGCGATCCGCTGCGCGCTGTCCTTTTTGTTGTTGGCATAGGCCGGGTCCATCGCCTTCATCGACATGATCGCAAGATTGTCGTCAGAACTTGTCCCGTTTGCCATCCGCAGCAGGGCGAACAGCACCCTGCCATTGCCGAGGTCCACCATCGTAGCTTCGCCTTTGAACTGCGTGTCCGATGACGTGCCACCAGTCAGAAGGTCACTAGTCGTGAAACCCCGGACCGCATAAACGCTTGATCCGGTATTCAATCCTTGGGGGGTGTCGACCTCGACAGTCATCCTGAAGCGATAGCTGTTGCCCCCGAATAGGCCGCACCCTGAAAGCAAGGCAGTCGCCCCGCCCGCCAGCACACCCAGAACCCCGCGCCGCGCCATCATTCGCCCACCTTCTCAAGATGCGTACCACTACAAAAGAGAGCGCATTGCCCGCAACCTACAGGCCGGGACGATCGGAGGTAAAGCACAGAATTGCGAATGCTTGTGCCAACAGTGGGCTGTTAAAACCCGCCATTCCGGTTCCCACCCACGATCCGCCACTAACGCAAACCCGCCGACTGCCCGAAAGCGGACACTGCCCCGCGTCGGGATAGGCGCATGACGGCGCAAAGGGGCACGCAGAGAAGACGTACCCCGCCCCGGGCTCGGCCCGGAGCCCGCTGCCTTGCGCTCGGTGATCGGTCTCGGGAAGACGCTGCGCCCCGGGTCGAGCCCGGGGCGGGAGTGTGGGTCTAAGCCGCGAGGTCGATCGGGACGATCTCGCCGGCGAGGTACAGCTTCTTCGCCTTTGCGCGGCTCAATTTGCCCGAGCTTGTGCGCGGCAGGGTACGGGGCGGGACGAGCTCGACGATGCAGCTCATGCCGGTGACCGAGCGGACCTTGTCGGCGATCTGGTCGCGCAGGCGCAGGCGCTCCTCGGGGTCGGAGACCTTGCAGTGGACCAGCACGGCGGGAGCCTCCTCGCCGTTCTCCATCTCGATGGCGAAGGCGGCGATGTCGCCGTGGTTGAAGCCGGGCAGCTGCTCCACCGCCCACTCGATATCCTGCGGCCAGTGGTTCTTGCCGTTGATGATGATCATGTCCTTCGCCCGGCCGACGATGAACAGATAGCCCTTGGCCGTGTAGCCCATGTCCCCGGTGTCGAGCCAGCCGTCCTGCAGGCAGTCATTGGTGGCGTCTTCGTTGCGGAAATAGGAGTGCATGACGCTCGGGCCCCGGCACCACACCTTGCCGATCTGGTGATCGCCCTTGGCCGCGCCGTCCTCGCCCCGGATCTGCACCTCCATGTCGGGCAGCGGCTTGCCGCAATTGACGATCGCGCGGTAGCGCGCCGGGCGGGAGAGATCGCGCGGGGCGCCGGAAAGGCGCTCTTCCTCGACCAGTTCGACCCGGATGCCCTCGCCCGGCGGCATGACGGTCACCGCCAGCACCGCCTCGGCGAGGCCATAGGACGGAGTGAAGGCCGAAGCCTTGAAGCCGGCGGGCGCGAAGGCGTTGACGAAGTTCTGCATGACGTCCGGCCGGATCATGTCCGCGCCGTTCCCCGCGATCCGCCAGCGCGAGAGGTCGAAGCGTTCGGCGACGTTCGACTGGCTCGAGATGCGGCGCGCGCAGATGTCGTAGCCGAAGGTCGGCGAATAGGAGAGCGAGTTGCCCTTGTTGCGGCTGATCATGTCGAGCCATGCCAGCGGCCGCCGCGCGAAGGCATCGGGCTTGATGTAGTCGGCCGAGACCTGGTTGGCGACCAGCGACAGGAAGCACCCGACGAGGCCCATGTCGTGATACCACGGCAGCCAGCTCACGCAGCGGTCGCCCCAGCCGAGATTCATCGTCTCGGCATGGCCGAACAGATTGTGGAGCAGCGCGCGGTGGGTGACCGCGACCCCGGTGGGGAAGCGCGTCGAGCCGGAGGAATACTGCAGGTAGCAGATATCGTCGGGGTCCGCCTCGGGCAGGTCGCATTCGGGCGCGGCGCGGGTGGCGAAATCCTGCCAGCTCGCGGAAGCGCAGCCCTGCCGCGCGGCCGCCGCGCTCGCCATCTCGGCGATTTCCTCAGGGTAGAGGAGCAGCTTGGGATCCGAGCTCATCAGCTGGATCGCCAATTGGTCGATATAGTTGTCCTTGCCGCCGAAGGTGGTCGGCAGCGGCAGCGGCACGGGCCAGGCGCCGACATAGACGCAGGCGCAGAACAGCGCGGCGAAATCCGGGCCGGTCTCGGCGATCAGCGCGACGCGGTCCTCACGCCCGATCCCCGCCGCAACCAGCCGGCGGGCCATCACCAGCGCATCGGCGCGCATCTGGCGATAGGGATAGACCACCGCGAGCTCACCGCGCATATCGTGGAAGTTGAGGCCCTTGCGGCTCTGCGCGGCATAGTCGATCGCTTTGTTGAAGGTGGCAAAGCGCGCGCGGACCCGCGGCAGCTCGCAATCGTTCGGCGTCGGCGTCAAGGCGGCGTCGGTCATGATAGTCAGCGATACCCGTCAGTTGCGGCGCGTTTCATGGTGGCTCCCGGCTCGCGCTCTGGCATAACCCCGTGTCACCGGACATCATCCGGCGAGTTGAATAATTCGCATTTGATAAGGAAAGTGGCACGAATAAGGCGAAATGGTTTCAGGTAAAGCGAATTCGTCATTCCCCCGCCTTGGTGGCGGCGAGGATCGCCGCGCCGCCGGGCGCGGGGGCAAGCGGGCCAAGCCCCCGCTGACGGAGGCGAACTTGCGCGACCTGGCGCTCCATTACGCCGCCCGCTTTGCCTCGACCGGGGCGCGGCTCGAAGCCTATCTGGCCCGCAAGATCCGCGAACGTGGCCTCGCCGAGGACGCCGATGGGCGGATGATCGCACCCGATCTTCCCGCGCTCGTCGCCCGGCTGGTGGAACTGGGCTATGTCGACGACGATGCCTATGCCCGGATGCGTGCCCGCGACCTGGGCGGGCGGGGCTACGGCGCGCGCCGCGTCGAGGAGACGCTGCGCCACGCCGGGGTCGGCGAGGCCCTGCGCCGCGAACACGCGCCCGGCGAG
>NZ_JAPFGY010000002.1 GCF_026586795.1 Erythrobacter sp. WG | reverse complement strand
GCCTTTTTAAAAATGGCGATGTCGCCCTCCTTCTGCCCGCGGTGGCGCGGCCGCGCGGAGAGCTTGCGATAGCCCATAGCGCGAAGCTCGCGGCCCAGAGTGTGGCGCGTGACCGACACATGGAACTCGTCCCATACCCACTGGGCAAGATCGGCAAGCCGCCAACGAACCACGCCATGCGCTGCAGGGATCGGCCCCGCTTCGACAACCTCGGCAAGGCGGGCACGCTGCTGGTCATTCAGGATCGATGCGCGCCCCGACGCTTTGCGCTTCGCCAGCCCATCAGGGCCCTCTGCGTTGAAGCGCAGGACCCAGTCGCGAACAATCTGCAGCGTGACCCCGGCAAACTTCGCCGCCTCGCTCCGGCTGCCGCCGTCCAGAATCAACGCCATCGCCAGCAGCCGCCGCACCTGGTCGGGATCGCCGCATCGTCGCGCAAACCGCCGCAAATCCTCGGATGTATGGTCCTTCCGAACCCCAATCGCTGCCGCCATCGCAAGCCTTTATGTGCTTACAGCAAGGAATCAGCTCACACAGCCAATGCGAATCCCACCGCGTGAGTCATCCACAGCGCTCTTTGGTATTAGAGATCGATTTCGTTCCATTCGGCGTGGCGCAGCTCGCCGGGGCGAACGAAGACATGCGGGGCCAGTTGCATCGCAAGCTTGGTGATCGGTTGGCCTTCGTATCCGTCAATGGCGCGCAGCAGCTCGCCCACCCGGGTGGGATCGATGATCGCACCGTAGTGAGTGACCGTGGGCGCAGTTAGCGCGCCACGCAGGTCGCGCGTGGGGTCCGAAGCGAGGCGGGCGGTGGCGACCGCATAGCGGAACACCGCGCCAGCCAGTTGCAGGGTGCGGCGGGCGCTTTCCAGTTGGCCCTTTCGTTCGATCTTGCGGACGGCCGCGAGCACATCGGCAGGTTCGATATCGGTAATGGGCATGCGACCCAACGGCACCTTCAAAAGCGAAATCAGGTACTCGCTGCGGGCAGCCGTGCTGGCAGCCCAAGCTTTGTGGCCGTCGCGCTTCCGCTTTTCGCAGTACTCTTCGGCAATCGCTGCGAAAGTATTTCCCGCCTGAACCTGGGCACGAAGCTTCTCTCGCTGCCTCTCGCGCGATGGGTCCTTACCCGCTGCAAGGAGTTCCCTAGCTTGGTCACGGCGTCTTCGCGCTTCGGCCAGCCCAATGACGGGAAAGGTTCCAATCGCGAGCTTCTTCTCGCGGCCTTCGAACCGATACTTGAAACGCCAGAGCTTCCCGCCTGAAGGTTGGATCAGCACAAACAATCCAAAGGCATCACCCATCTTGTAAGATTTCGACCTTGGCTTGGCATTTCTGATCGCTACGTCCGTAAGAGCCAGAAATCCCAACGCCTTCCGGTCACGTGGCCCCCAACGAGGGGGCCACGCAGTGACGCCCGTTGACCCCAAGCCCCCGAAGTGGCCCCCAGCAACGCCGGATGCAACGGGAAGGATAGGGACATTCTCGGACGACCCAAGGGCTAAATCCCTCAGATTTCCAAGGGTTTTATAGACTTTCTGGGGCTGATTGGGAAGGGAGGGCTGGAGCGGGTGAAGGGAATCGAACCCTCGTCGTAAGCTTGGGAAGCTTCTGCTCTACCATTGAGCTACACCCGCATCGCCCGCACGCGCCCTTGGGGTGCCTGCGGTGTGCGCCGGGCGATTGCCACACTTCGCGGGGGCGGGTCAACACCCAAGCAGGGGTGTCGCGATCGCGCCCGCAAGGGGGCAGCGACGCGGGTGGGTTTGACAGCTTCGGCGGCGCATCATAGCCTTGGTGCGGACCGGGGCCTGTCGCGCCCCTCGGGGGCAAGCACCGATCATGATCCCGCCTGCCAGCGAGGCCCCCCCCTCCCCTGCCGCGATCGACGGGCGGCGGGCGCGCAGCGGCGCGAGCCGGGCGCGGATCGTCGCGGCAATGCTCGAATGCGTCGCGGCGGGCGAGGTCGCGCCGAGCGCGGCGCAGATCGCCGAACTCGCCGGCGTGGGCCTGCGCTCGGTGTTCCGCCACTTCAAGGACATGGACGCGCTCTACCGCGAAATGACCGAGGCGCTCGCGCAGCAGGTCCAGCCGATCCTCGCCCGCCCGCCGCAGGGCGCGACGTGGCAGGCGCGGCTGCGCGACATCGCCGCGCGCCGCGCGCAGATCTACGAGACGATCCTGCCCTACCGCATCTCGGCCGAACTCAGGCGCTTCGAATCCGCCTATCTGATGGAGGATTTCCGGCGGATGCAGCGCATGGAGGCCGAGGCGCTGGCGGCGCACCTGCCCGAGGCGGTGCGCGCCGACCGTGCGGGCGCGGTGGGGCTCGGGGTGATCCTCGGCTTCGGCACCTGGCGCCAGCTGCGCCGCGATCAGGGCCTGCCGCCCGAGGAGGCCGCACAGGTGGTGCGGCGGATGCTCGAGGACGCGCTGGCCCGCTGGCCGGAGCGCTGAGAATGCGCGCGCGCCTCCTCGCCGCGCTTTCTGGCCTGGCGCTCGCCGCCTGCGGGCGGGGTGACGCAGGACCGCCGGACCCTGCCGCCCCGCCCTGCATCGGCCTTGCCGGCGAGGCGATGGTGTGGGTCCCCGGCGGCCGCTTCACGATGGGCGAGAACCCGGCCTATCCCGAAGAAGGCCCCCCGCGCGCCGCCACGGTCGGCGGCTTCTGGATGGACGTGCACGAGGTCACCAACGCGCAGTTCGCAGCCTTCATCGCCGCGACCGGCTATCGCACCGTGGCCGAGCGCCAGCCCCCCACCGTCCCCGGCGCGCCGCTGGCGATGCTGCAACCGGGCTCGGCGGTGTTCCGCGCGCCGACGCCCGAGGACCCGGCATGGTGGCGCTGGGCACCGGGCGCGCAGTGGCGCCATCCGGCGGGCGCGGGCACCGATATCGCCGGGCAGGCGCGCCATCCCGTGGTGCAGGTCGCCTATGAGGACGCCGCCGCCTACGCCGCCTGGGCAGGCAAGCAGCTCCCCACCGAGGAACAGTGGGAATATGCCGCCCGCGCCGGCGCTCCCGCCCGGCCCGAGCCGGTGGACGCGGCTGGAAAGCCGCAGGCCAATACCTGGCAGGGGGTGTTCCCGGCGAAGGACCTCGGCAGCGACGGTTTTGCCGGGCGCGCGCCGGTCGGCTGCTTTCCGGCCAATGCCTACGGCCTCCACGACATGATCGGCAACGTCTGGGAATGGACCGCCACTGCGGGCGCCCGCGCCGATGCCGCCGAACCCGTCGGGGTCATCAAGGGCGGCTCGTTCCTGTGCGCGGCCAATTACTGCGCGCGCTACCGCCCCGCCGCGCGGCAGTTCCAGGAGCGCGGGCTCGGCACCGACCATATCGGCTTCCGGCTGGTCGACACCCGGCGACCGCCCCCGGATTGACGAGCGCGCAGGATAATGACATTGAGCGTGTCAATAGCTCGGGGGGAGGGGAAACCGTCGTGAAGGTGCTGCGCACGCCCGATACGGCCTTTGCGGGATTGCCCGGGTTTCCCTTCCCCCCGCAATACCTCGCGGTGCGCGACGCGAAGACCGGCGCACCCTTGCGCATCCACTACATCGACGAGGGCCCGCGCGATGCCCCGGTGGTGCTGATGCTGCACGGCGAGCCGACGTGGGGCTATCTGTGGCGCCACATGATCGGCCCCGTCGCCCAGGCGGGATACCGCGTGCTCGCTCCCGATCTCATCGGCTTCGGCCGGTCCGACAAGCCGGCGGCGAAGGCCGACTACTCCTATGCCCGCCATGTCGGGTGGATGCGCCAATGGGTCGAGGCGCTCGACCTTGCGGACATCACGCTCGCCTGTCAGGACTGGGGCTCGCTGATCGGATTGCGGCTGGTCGCGGCGATGCCGGAACGGTTCCGCGCCGTCGCCCTGTCGAACGGCGGCTTGCCCGAGGGCGGCCCGCCGCCGCGCGCCTTTGCGATCTGGCGGGCGTTCTCGCAGTGGAGCCCGCTGTTCCCGATCGGCCGGATCGTCAATCGCGGCACCAGGCGCGCGCTCTCGGCTGAGGAGATCGCGGCCTACGACGCGCCCTTCCCCGATGCCTCCTTCAAGGCGGGCGCGCGGATCTTCCCGGCGCTCGTGCCCTTCGCGGGCGACGCCGCCGTGCCCGACCAGAAGGCGGCATGGCGCGTGCTCGACAGCTGGCACAAGCCGTTCCTGTGCGCCTTTTCCGATGGCGATCCGATCACCCGCACCGGCGAGACGCGCTTCATCGGCCGCGTGCCGGGCACCGCCGGGCAGGCGCACCGCACGCTCGGCGGCGGGCACTTCATCCAAGAGGACGATCCGCAAGGCTTCGTCGCCGCCATCCTCGAGGTCGCCGCGCAAGGAGCACAGCAATGATCGTTACCAATCAGCTCCACCCCGCGCCTGACCAGGTGATGGCCTTCGTCGCGCGCGACGACGGCCCGATCTGCATGGTCAATCTCCTCAAGTTCCGGGACAAGGCCGTCTATGCCGACGGGAGCGAGCCCGACCTTTCGGGACGCGAGGCCTATGCCCGCTACGCCGAAGGGGTGCGCGCCTGCCTTGCCGCGATCGGCGGCCGGGTGCGCTTCGGCGGCGCGGTGACGGGCCTCCTCATCGGCGAGGTCGAGGAACCGTGGGACATGGTTGCCATCGCCGAATACCCCTCGCGCGCGGCGATGCTGGCGATGGTGCAGTCGGCCGAATACCGGGCGATCATGAAGCACCGGGAGGCGGGGCTGGCGGGGCAGCTCAACATCTGCACCACGGAGCCCGCCGGGGCAGCGGCGTGAGGCGCTGGCGCAAGGCGCTGCTCGGCACGGCGGCGGGGCTCGCGGTGCTGGCGGGCGGGGCCTGGGCTTACCGCACCGACATCGCGCTCGCGCTGGTGCGGCAACGCTCCAAGGTGGAGGTCGCCGCCAACCGCCCGGTGCCCTGGCAGCAGGGGCCTGCCGAGGCCGCCGTCCCGGTGAGCGAGCGCCCGCCCAACATCGTCTTCATCCTGTTCGACGACCTGGGGATGAACGACCTCTCCACCTTCGGCGGCGGAGTGGCCGGCGGCCGGGTGCCGACGCCCAACATCGACCGTCTCGCCGCCGAGGGCGCGATCCTGACGCAGGCCTATGCGGGCAACGCCACCTGCTCGCCGAGCCGCGCGCAGCTGATGACGGGCCGCTACGCCACCCGCACGGGGTTCGAGTTCACGCCCACCCCACCGGGCTTTGCCCGCGTGGTCTCGATGGCATGGGGCCAGATGCAGCCCGATCGCCCGGCAATCGAATACCACGCCGCCGACGATGCCGCCGCGCCGCCCTTCGCCGAACAGGGCCTGCCTCCGCAAGAGGTCACCATCGCCGAGGTGCTGAAGGCGAAGGGCTACCACACGGTCCACATCGGCAAGTGGCACCTCGGCAATGCGCCGAAGTTCCTGCCCAACGCGCAAGGCTTCGACGAGAGCCTCAACATGGACGGGATGCTGCACCTACCCGAGGATTCGCCGCAGGTCGTCAACGCCCATGTCGATTTCGACCCGATCGACCGCTTCCTGTGGGCCTCGGCGCATTTCGTGACGAGCTACAACGGGGGCGCAAAGTTCGCGCCGGGCGGCTATCTCGCCGATTACTGGACCGACCAGAGCCTTGCGGTGATCGAGGCCAACCGCAACCGGCCCTTCTTCCTCTACCTAGCGCATTGGGGCGTGCATTCGCCGCTTCAGGCGACGCGGGCGGATTACGAGGCGGTGGGCGACATCGGCCCGCATCGCTTGCGCGTCTATGGCGCGATGATCCGCGCGCTCGACCGCAGCGTCGGCCGGATCATGGCGAAGCTCGAGGAAGCGGGGCTGGCCGAGAACACGCTGGTGGTGATCTCCTCGGACAATGGCGCGCCGGGCTATGTCGGGCTGGACGGGCTCAACGCCCCGTTCCGTGGCGGCAAGGGCACCTTTTTCGAGGGCGGCATCCGCGTGCCGATGTTCGCGCGCTGGCCGGCGCGCATCCCGGCGGGCGCCCAGATCGCGCTGCCGGTGGGGCAGGTCGACCTCATGCCGACCTTCGCCGCCGCCGCCGGCGCGCCCCTGCCGCAGGGCCGGGTGATCGACGGGCGCAGCCTCCTGCCCGCGCTGACCGGCACGGGCCCCGCGCTCTCGCCCGATACCCCGCTGTTCTGGGGCAGCGGCTATTACCGCGCGGTGCGCAGCGGCGACTGGAAGCTCCAGGTCAACGGCAAGCAGAACAAGACCTGGCTCTTCAACCTCGCCGCCGATCCGACCGAGCGGCGCAACCTCGCCGCAAGCGAGCCCGCCCGGCGCGCGGCGCTCGAAAAGCTCCTCGCCGCGCACGAGGCGGGCCGCCGCCCTGTGCTCTACGGCAGTACCTTCGACACGCCGGTCTCGATCGACACAACGCTGGCCCAGCCCTACGCCAGGGGCGAGGAGTTCATCTACTGGCCCAACTGACGGGCGCGGCGCCTCAGTCGTCGAGCCAGTGGCTCCACACGAACCACCCCGCCACCGCAAGGCCCACGAGCAGGCAGAAGCCGACCACGCCCCAGAAGGCCCACGGCTCGCGCGCCCCCGGTATGCCCTCGACATTCATGCCGAGCAGCCCGGTGATGAAGGTCAGCGGCAGGAAGATGAAGGCCACCACCGCGATGCCGAGGCTGCGCTGGTCGATCATCTCGGCGCGCAGATCGGTGAGCTGTTCGTGGAGCAGCGCCGCGCGCTCGCGCACCGCTTCCAGTTCTTCGGCCATGCGCGCAAAGCGGTCCGCCGCCTCGCGCAGGTGCAGGCGGTCCTCCTTGGCGATCCAGTCGAATTCGAGCTGTGCCATCGCGGCCAGCGCGTCGCGATCGGGCGCGACGAAGCGGCGCAGGATGATCGC
Organism: Erythrobacter sp. WG; assembly: GCF_026586795.1. Taxonomy (GTDB): domain Bacteria; phylum Pseudomonadota; class Alphaproteobacteria; order Sphingomonadales; family Sphingomonadaceae; genus Erythrobacter. The sequence continues at coordinate 181,758 of NZ_JAPFGY010000002.1, read as the reverse complement.
CTGGCTGCGGATGCGCGCGATCTTGCGCCTGAGCTCGTAGATATTGCCGCCGTCGAGCATCCCTTCGCAATCGTCGAGCTGATCGCCGAGATCGGCGACCTCGGGATCGAGCGCGGTGCTGATCGCCTGCGCCAGCGCGGCGACGAAATCGCCCCCGTCGGTGAGCCGCCCGGCGCGCATCAGCGCTTCGACCTTGCCGAGCGCGGCGAGGCGGTGGCGGCTCGCCGAGGTCACCCGTCCCGCTTCCACCCACAGGCGGATCGAGACAAGCCCGTCCGAATCCTGCATCGTGTCGAGCGCGGGGCCACGCAGGTTGATGAGGGCGGCATCGTCGATCTCGTCGCAGCGCGGGCGGGTCTCGCTGGCGACGAGCGCGTTGGCCGCCATCGGCGGGACGTAACCGGGCAGGTCCATCGTCTCGCCGTGCCCGACGCCGTCGGCATGGAGCCAGACGAAGCCGGGGCCGTCGTAAGCGGCGACCTCCTGCGGCGTGACCGCGCGCACCGCCCCGCTCTCGACGAGCAGCGCCGTCTGCGTGACCGGGCGGGTGGGCATATCCATCGGGGCGCGACGTTAGCCCCCGCTTCCCCCGCCCGGCAAGCGGCGGCTTGTCAGAAATACCGCTCGCTGGCGATCGCCGCGCCTTCGGCGAGCGCGGCGAGTTTGGCCCAGACGATTTCGGGATCAAGGCTGTTGCTGCCCGCGTGGACCGAAAAGCCGCAGTCCACGCCCGCCATCACCCGCTCGCGCCCGAGCAGGTCGGCATAGCGGCCGATGCGCTGGGCGATGAGTTCGGGGTGCTCGATATAGGGCGACTGCGGCTCGACCATGCCGGGGCACAGGATCTTGCTGTCCGGCAGCGGGTGATCTGCGAAGAAGGCGAATTCGTGCGCGTGGCGCGGGTTCGCGCCCTCCAGCAGCACGGTCTGCGGCTTGGCGTCCCACACGATGTCCGCGATCTCGCCCAGCGCCACGTCGCAGTGGTGCGGGCCGGGATAGTTGCCCCAGCACAGGTGCATCCGGAGTTGCTCGGCCGGGATGTTCTGCACCGCGTGGTTCAATGCGGCGATGTTCATGCCGATGCGCTTCCTGAACTCCTCGGTGGAAAGGTGGGTGAACTGGACGTGGCGGCCCATCGCGAGGTCCGGACAATCGACCTGGAGCGTGATGCCCGCGGCCGCGATGGTCTCGTATTCGTGGCGCAGCCCCTCGGCCAGCGCAAAGACATATTCCTCGTCGCTTGCGTAGAACTGGTTGGGGAAGAACAGCGCGGTGACGCCGGGCGAGGCGGCGGACATGAAGGTGGCGTGGCCGTTCGCCAGCCGCTTCAGCCGCTCGGCGTCGATCCGGGGGGCTTCCATGTCGATCACAGTGATCGGTGCGGTGCAGGCGGGCGCGGAACGCTTGGCGCGGCCCTTGTTGCCGAACACCTGCGCCTTGGCGCCGGGGTAGGCCTCGAGATCGGCGAATTCATACTGCCCCGCCTCGCCGCCAAAGCCCGACAGGCGGTGCTTGATATAGGTCGCGTAGGAGGGCTTCGACTGCTCGCCGTCGTTGACGATGCTGATCCCCGCCTCGATCTGGCGCTTGATGACATAGGCCGTGGCCTCTTCCACCGCTGCGTCGAACGCGGCCTCGGAGATAACCTCGCCCCCCTCGCGCGCGAAGACGAGGTCGAGCAGCGCCTCGGGGCGCGGCAGGCTGCCGACATGGGTGGTGAGGAAGCGGGTCTGGCTCATGCGGGGGCTCCGGGATCGAGAAAGGCGGCGAGGGCGGCGTTGAAGGCGAGCGGGTTGTCGGCGTTGGCGAGGTGCCCGGCGCGGGGGATCAGCCCGTGGCGCGCGCCAGGCACGGCGGCGGCGAGCGCGGCGGCGCAGGCTCTCCGCCACGGCGTGTCGTGCTCCCCGGCGAGCGCCAGCACCGGCATCGGGAGCATCGCGAGCGCCGGCGCGGTGATCTCCGGCGGCGTGCCGGGCGCGAGGATATCGCGCCCGTCGTAGTCGGCGAGCATCCGCGCGGCGAGCGCGGCGGCCTCGGGGCGGTGGGTGCGCATCAGCGGGTGCGCGCCCCACGCGGCCCGGAACCCCGCGAGGTCGCCGCAGGCGACGAGCGCCCGCAACCCCGCAAGGTCGAGCGCCTCGCCGCGCGGGATCAGCGCCGGGAGCGGCGCGCCGGCGGCGACCAGCGCGGTCACCCGCTCCGGGAAATGCACTGCCACGTCGAGCGCCACCGCCGCCCCCTGCGACAGGCCGACGAGGGCGAGGCTTTCGAGCCCCAGCGCGTCCGCGATGGCGATCACGTCGGCCGCCTCGCGCGCAAGGTCGGGCGGCGCGGTGGCGCGCCCGTGCCCGCGCCGGTCGGGCATCACGAGCCGATGGCTGGCGGCAAGGCCCGCGATCTGCGGGCGCCACATGCGGTGATCGAGCGTCCAGCCGTGCAGCAGGATCAGCGGGGCGCCGTCGCCCGCAATCGCGAGCGGAATGGTGCCGTCCGCAACGCGCACCTCGCCCGGCGGCGGTTCGTGTCCGGAGGGGACGCGCACAGCTAGCATCGCAGGCGCGCCCCCCCGTGCCTCAGGCCGCTTCTGCGGCCCGGAAGGGGTTGTTGTTGTGGTGCTGCCCGGCGAGCCAGCGCTTCAATTCGGCATGGGCAGTCGCGCGGCGCTCGGCGTCGAGCGGGGCGGCGCGCGGGTCGTCATGGGTGAACTCGAGGATCATCCCGTTGGGATCGGTGACATAGACCGACTTGCAGTAGCCATGCTCAAGCACATAGGTCTGCGGCTCGACGATCCCGGCGGCGGCGATACGGCGCGCGAGTTCCTCCTGCGCATCGGCATCGACCTGAAGCGCGATGTGGATGAAGGGGCTGGAGGGGATGTCCGGGCCGAATTCGGCCTGGTCCTCGGGGTCGGCGAACTGGAAGAAGGCGAGCGCGCTGCCGTCGGCCAGCTCGAAGAAGCAGTGGCAATAGGTGCGCTCCTTGCCGAACAGCTCGTCCTTTTCGCAATAGGTCGCCATCAAGGGAAAGCCGAGCACGTCCTCGTAAAAGGCGCGGGTGGCTTCGAGGTCCTTGGTGACATAGGCGGTGTGGTGGAGGCGGTTGGCGAGAATTTTCTGCGTCATGGTGCTGTCTCCCTCAATTCCCCAAAATCTCAGGCCGCGAGCTTCGCCGCGATCCGCGCAACGTGTGCCCCCTGGAAGCGGGCGCCGGCAAGCTCGTTGTCGGACGGCATTCGGCTGCCGTCATTGCCCGCCAGCGTGGAGGCGCCATAGGGCGTGCCGCCGCTGATCTCGCCCATCTCGCTGTTGCCGTCGAAGGTATAGGGCAGGCCGACGATGACCATGCCGTGGTGCAGCAGCGTGGTGTGGAACGAGGTGATGGTCGTCTCCTGCCCACCGTGCTGGCTGGCGGTGGCAACGAACACGCTGCCGACCTTCCCCACCAGCGCCTTGGTGAACCACAGCCCGCCGGTCTGATCGAGGAAGTTGCGCATCTGCGCGGCCATGTTGCCGAAGCGGGTGGGGGTGCCGAAGATGATGGCGTCGTAATCCGCCAGCTCGTCCGGGGTCGCAATCGGAGCGGTCTGGTCGGTCTTCATTCCTGAAGCCGCCGCCACCGTCTCCGGCACCAGTTCGGGAACGCGCTTGACCGTGACCTTGGTGCCGGGGACGCTAGCCGCACCCTCGGCGACGGCAGCCGCCATCGCCTCGATATGGCCATAGCTCGAATAGTAGAGCACCAGCACCTTGGTCATGGTCTTGCGTTCCTTCAACGTCAGAACTTGTAGCCGATTTCGACCCCGTAACGCCGCGGCCGGGCACGGAACACGAAGCCGCCGGGGCTGAACTCGGCGTTGTAGATCTCGTCGAACAGGTTCTGGGCGAAGGCCGTCACCGCGATCCCGCCCGCGAAGGTCACTCCGGCGCGCGCGTCGACGAGGTCGACCGGATCGCGCGACGTGGTGTTGAACGGCTCCCACCAGGTCCGGCCGATGCGGCGGTAATCGATCCGCAGCAGCCCATCGAGGCTGTCGCTGATCGGCCCGGCATACTGCGCGCCGAGGTTCAGCGTGTAGCGCGAGATCTGCGGCGCCTCGTTGCCGATCACGGTGCGATCGGGGAAGGCCTTGATCTCGCTGTCGGTGACGCCGATCGCGGCGTTGATGTCGAAGTTCGGGGCGAGCCGCGCGGTCGCCTCGAGCTCGAAGCCGTTGATCCGGGTCTCGGGGATATTGCCGAGGTTCTGGGTCGAACTGTCGGCGAGGAACACGAAGAAATAGCCGTTCTTCGACAGCGTGGTGTAGGCCGCGCCCGCCAGCCGCACCGGGCCCAGTTGCGCCTTGGCGCCGATCTCGAAGGTGTCGGCGGTTTCGGCCTGGAAGATGTCGCCCACGCCGACGATGTTCGCCCGCCGCGCCTCGGCGCCGACGCCCGTCTGGTTGAACCCGCCCGAACGGAAGCCGCGCGAATAGCCGCCGTAGATCGTGAGATCGGGGTTCGGCTCCCAGGTCAGCGTGACCTTGGGCTGCCAGTCGTCGAACACCGCGGTGCGCACCTCGCCGCTGCGCGCGGTCGGCACGCCCGGCACCACGGGGAGGAAGTTCTGCGGGGTGAGCGTCGTCTGCCGGCGCCGGTCGCGGTCGTAACGCAGGCTCGCATCGATCCGCAGGCTATCGGAGAATTCGTAGCCCGCATTGGCGAACAGCGCCCAGGCGAAATTCTCCTGCCCGTCGGCGAGGAAGGTCAGCTGCGGGTTCAGCGGATTGGTGGACGGCGTGCGGAACACCGCCGTCACCCCGTTGCCGGTGTCGATGAGGTTGCCGGTCGAGATGTAGCGGGTGGTGTCGATCAGGTAGCCGCCGACCATCCAGTTGAACTTGCGCCCGTCCTCGGGCGAGGCGAGCCGCACCTCCTGGCTGAACGCCTCCACGTCGAGGAACTGGCTCTGGTTGATGTCGAAGCCGAAGAACTGGAACAGCAGCGATTCGCGGATCGGCAGGAAGTTGAACGCATCGCCGGTGACGATCTCCGACAGCGTGTCGTAGGACGAGATTGAGGTGAGGACCGCATTGTCGCCCTTGTATTCGATCTTCAGCGCGGCGTTGTAGATGTCGCGATTGTTCACGCCCGGGTTGTTCACCCGCACCGGGGCGATGGTGTTCACGTCACCCACGATGTTGTAGTAGAACCCTTGCGTGCGCAGCAGGTTCATCGAACCGCGCAGGTCGAAGGTCAGCCGGTCGGTCGCCTCGATCAGCAGGTTGCCGCGCAAGCTGAAGTCCTCGACCGGATCGGCATCCTCGCCGAGGAAGGTGTTGGGGATGAAGCCTTCGGTATCGTACCACGATCCGGCGATGCGGAACTTGACGTTGTCCGCGATCGGTCCGCTGATCCCGCCGCGCAGGAAGTAGCCGAAGCCGTTGTCGATCCCGGCGGTGACATTGCCCGCGAATTCGTCGGTCGGCTGCTTGGTGGTGATGATGATCGCCCCGCCGATGGCGTTGCGCCCGTAGAGGCCGCCCTGCGGGCCCTTCAGCACTTCGATCTGCTCGATGTCGAACAGGTCCTGGTTGAACTGCGCGGGGTTCACCTGCTGCACCCCGTCGACGATCACCGCCACCGAAGGTTCGGAATTGCGGTTCTGGCTGATGCCGCGGATCACGACGAAGGCGTTGCCCGCGTTCTGCGTCTGGACGAGGTTCACGTTGGGGGTGAGGGCGATGAAGTCCGCCGGACGTTGGATGCCCGCGTTCTCGATCGCCTTGGCATCGAAGGCGGTGACGGCGGCCGGGGTGTCCTGCAAGGTCTCGCTGCGGCGCAGCGAGGTGACGACGATCTCGCCGCTCTGCTCGCTCGCGGGCGCGGCGGCGCTGTCCTGCGCGGCGAGCGGCGCGGTGCCGACGAGGCTGGCACAGATCGCGGTGGAAGCCAGCAAGGCGCGTGCGCCGCGGCCGAGGCCCGAATTGGTCATACGTCTCTCCCCTGTGTGCGCGCGAACGCGCCGCTCTTCTGGCGACCCCTCCCGATACTGCCGGAGTTATGAACTTCGCAATGCGAAGTCAACTTCGATATGCGAAACTTTTGGGCTGTTGCCATGCCGCCACGGATGACCTGCGCGCGATCGGCGTCGAAGGGGGGCGAAAGGGGAGATCGGGAGGTTCGCAGGGACCCCCGGGACCGTAAATCCAGCCGCGTCCAGACCCCGCTTAGCTCTAGCAAAGTGCCGTCTTGAGTGCCTTCGACCCCCGCCAGACCCCCGCTTGCTCCCCGCTTGACCCCCTCCAGGGGTCGCGAAAATCAGGGTTTCAGCGCCGCTTCGAGCGTTGGCCAGCGCCGCAGCGAACCCTCGATCTCGCCCGCCGCCGTGCGCAGCAGGGGGAGCCGGGTGCGGACCAGCTCGTCCTGCGAGATGCGGGTCGTGGAGGTCGAACAGTTGATCGACGCGATCACCCGCTTGCGCCCCTCCCGTTCTTGGCCGAAGATCGGCACCGCGACCGAGACGATCCCGTAATCGAGCTCGTCCAGCGCCGAATCATAACCGCGCGTCGCGATGAGGTGCAGCCGGTCGGCAAGCGCCGGGCGGTCGGTCACGGTGCGCTCGGTAAAGCGCTGGAACGGCGCGCGCGACAGGAGCGCGAGCCGCTCGTCCTCGGGCAGGTGCGCGGCGAGCGCCTTGCCGAGCGAGGTGGCGTGGAACGGGAAGCGCGTCCCCACCCCGGCGGCGACGCGGAAGCGCCGGTCGGTCGAGACGTGGGCGACGTAGAGGATCTCCGTCCCCGCCAGCACCGCCAGCGAAGCGCTGTCCCCGGTCTGGTCGCGCAGGGCCTGCAAGGGGGGCAGCACCACCTGCTCGATCTGCATCGAGGCAAGGAAGGCCGAGCCGATGGTGAGCACCGCCGGGCGCAGCAGGAACTTGCGCTCGTGCTGCCCGACATAGCCGAGTTCCACCAGCGTTATCAGGCACCTGCGCGCGACTGCCGGGGGCAGGGCCGTCTTCGCCGCAACCTCGGAGAGGGTCATCTCCGGGTGCTCCTCGTCGAAGGCCTTGAGCACGCGCAGGCCGCGTTCCAGGGTCGACAGGAATTCCGGGTCCTTCGCCCCCTTCTCCCCCTCCGGTTCGCTTGTGCCCTCAGCCCTTGGCGATCCCATGCACCGGCCTTTCGATGGAGCGGCGGATCGCCGCGTCGTCGGCCCCCAATAGGGGCGGCGCGGTGACGCTGTCCATCCGCTCGCCGTCGAAAGTCACGGGGAAGCGGATGGTGCGGAAGGGGCCCTTGGGGCCGTCCGGGTCGCAGACTTCCAGCCCGAGGACCCTCGCCTGCTCGGTGGCGAGCACCTCGGTGGTGTCGTAGACCGGCGAATTGGGCACCTCGCGCCGGGTCAGCTCGGCGATCCAGTGATCGCGCGGCTGGCGGGCGAAAATCGGGGCGAGGAAGGCGACCACGTCCTCGTAATGCGCAATGCGCGCCTCGCGGCTGGCGAATTCCGGGCGATCGAGCATGGCGGGCTCGCCGACGGCGGCGGCGAGGTTCTCCCAGAACTTGGGCGGGGAAGACATATGCAAGGCCAGCCACTTGCCGTCGGCGCACTGGAAGACGTAGCTCTGCGAGACGTGCGGGCGCGAGTACGGCCCCATCACCTGGTCGGCGGAGAACAGGTGGGTGAAATCGTCGAGGTTGAAGTGGCACATCGCCTCGAACATCGAGGTTTCGACCACCCGGCCCTTGCCCGTCGCGTGCCGCTCGTTGAGCGCCGCGAGGATGCCCAAGGCGGTGTAGAACCCGGTCATGGCATCGGCGATGGCCGGGCCGACGACGCGCGGATGCTCGGGGTTGACGAGCAGCCGCAGGAAGCCCGATGCCGCCTGCGCGACCGTATCGAAGGCCGGCCGGTCGCGCTCGGGCCCCTCGCTGCCGAAGCCCGAGATCGCGGCATAGACCAGCCGCGGATTGATCGCCTGGAGGCGCTTCGCATCGACCTTCAGCCGGTCCGCGACGCCCGGGCGGAAATTCTGGATGAACACGTCCGCATCCTCGACCAGCCGGTCGAGCACCAAAAGATCGCTTTCCTTCTTGGGATCGATGGTGATGGATCGCTTGTTGCGGTTATAGGTCTGGAAGTGCGGCGAGTAGAGCTCGCCCTTGAACGAGCGGAACGGATCCCCGGTCCCGGGCTGTTCGACCTTGATGACATCCGCGCCGAGGTCGGCGAGCAGCATCCCGGCGGCGGGGCCGGTGATGAAGGTGCCCATCTCGAGCACGGTCACGCCCTGGAGGGGTTTTGCCGTCATCAGCCTTGGTCCCGTATGCTTGCCATGTTGGAGATGGTGGGCTACATCTTTCGCATACCGAAATCAACTTCGAATAACGAAAAGAGGCTTCCCATGCGCATCGGCAAGCAGGATAACGCAGTCACCTCGATCTGCACCTCGGATGCGACCAGCATCACCGTGCGCGGGCTGGACCTATGTTCCGAGGTGATCGGGACAGTCGATTTCACAAGCTATTTCTGGCTGCTGGTGACCGGCACCATGCCCTCTGCCCCGCAGAAGGCGCTCGCTGATGCGGTGCTTTGCGCGATCGCGGAGCACGGGCTGGTGCCCTCCGTCGTCGCCACCCGCATGACCTACGCCGCCGCGCCCGAGGCCTTCCACGGCGCAGTCGCCGCCGGACTGCTCGGCTGCGGAAGCGTGGTGCTCGGAAGCGCCGAGGTCGCCGGGCGCTTCTACGCGCAGGTCGTCGCAGACGCGGAAGGGCAGGACGCCGCCGCCACAGCGATCGCCGCAATCAAGGAACTGCGCAGCCAGAAGAAGGCGATCCCCGGCTTCGGCCACCCCCAGCATTCGGGCGGCGACCCCCGCGCGCACCGGCTGCTGGCGCTCGCCAAAGAGCACGGGATGGAAGGCAAGCACATCGCCATGCTGCGCACCATCGAGGCGGTGCTCCCCGAGGCCATCGGCCGCAGCCTGCCGATCAACGTCAACGGCGCGATCCCCGCGGTGATGCTCGACGCGGGCTTCCCGCTCGGCGCCCTGAAGGGCATCTCGCTCCTCGCCCGCACCGCAAGCCTCATCGCGCACTTGCAGGAAGAGACCGAACGCCCGATCGGCTTCATCATGTCGGGCGCGGCAGCCGAGCGCATCGGGTTCGAGGATAGCGCGGAGTAAGCACTCCCCTTCCCTCGGGGAGGGGCCGGGGGTGGGGGCTCCCCCGCCAGCGGCCGCGCGCGAGGCCTTGGGCCGAGCCCCCTCGCGCCCTCGCCCTGCCCGCGCTCCGCTGGCAAAAGCGCCCCTCCCTTGATCCCGCCGTCGCCCTGCGTCACTGTCGGCCGACGCAACGGGGACAGGCACATGGTCGGAAGGCACATCATCACTCTGGCAGCGGCGCTGGCGGCAAGCCCCGCGCTGGCCGACACTGCCCCGCCCCTGAGCGAAACGGAAGTGGCCGCCCCCGCCCTGCCGCCGATCCTCTCCCCCCGCGAGCGCGCGAGCCTCGAAAACCGCATCCTCGCCGAACGCCTCGACACCCTGATCCCGCAGATCATGCGCGCCGAGGGCATCGACCTGTGGCTGCTGGTCGCGCGCGAATATTTCGAGGAGCCGGTGGTCGCCACCATGCTCGATGCCGAGAATATGCACGCGCGGCGGCGGACCATCCTGATCTTCCACGATCCGGGCGAAGGCAAGCCGGTCGAGCGCCTCACCGTCAGCCGCTACGGCCTCGGCGGCCTGTTCGCGCCGGCCTGGAACCCCGACGAGGAGCCCGACCAATGGGCGGCGGCCGCCAGGCTGATCGCCGCGCGGAACCCAAAGAAAATCGGCATCAATTCCAGCGATCTCTATCAGTTCGCCGACGGCATGACGCTTAGCCAGTACGGCAAGTTCAGGGAGGCCCTGCCGCCCGCACTCCACGACCGCATCGTCAGCGGCGAGGGGCTGGCGATCCGCTGGCTCGAGACGCGCACGCCGACCGAGATGGCGCTCTATCCCACCGTCGTGCGCATCGCCCACGCGGTGATCGCCGAGGCCTTCTCGCGCAAGGTCATCACCCCCGGCGTGACCACCGCCGAGGAGGTGCAGTGGTGGTATCGCGACCGGCTGATGCAACTCGGCCTGACGGCGTGGTTCCACCCCTCGGTCGCGATCCAGCGGCAAGGGCGCGAGGGAATGCTCGAGGGCGAGGAGGTGATCCGCCCCGGCGACCTCCTCTGGACCGATTTCGGCATCACCTATCTCAGGCTCAACACCGATACCCAGCACCTCGCCTATGTGCTGAAGCCCGGCGAGACCGAGGCGCCGGCAGGCTTGCGGCAGGGATTGGCCAACAGCAACAAGGTGCAGGACTTCCTGCGGGCGGCGTTCAAGCCGGGACGCTCGGGCAACGCGGCGCTTGCCGAGGCCCGGGAAAAGGCCATCGCGGCGGGGCTCGAGCCTTCGATCTATTCGCACCCGATCGGCTATCACGGCCACGGCGCCGGCCCTTCCATCGGCTTCTGGGACAACCAGCAGGCCGATCCGCGCGGGGCCGGCCCGATCCGCGCCAACACCGCCTGGTCGATCGAGCTCACCTCCTACGCCGCCGTGCCCGAATGGGGCGGCCAGCGGGTCGATTTCCGCACCGAGGAGGACGCCTTCTTCGATGGGACAAGCGTGCGTTTCATCGACGGGCGGCAGACTGAGATCACCCTTATTCCATCTGGCGGTTAAGACGTCTCGGCAGGGCGCGCAGCCCTTGCACGGTGCGCGCGCGGGAGGCATGGGGGCGCCAGACAGGAGAGACACCCCCCATGACCGAGACCCTGCGTCAGATCGACCATTTCATCTTCGGCGAAACGCCTACCCCCACCCGCAAGCATAGCGTCTGGAACCCCTCGACCGGCGAAGTGCAGGCCGAGGTCGCACTGGGCGACGCCGCGCTGCTCGCCCGCGCTGTCGAAACGGCGAAGCGCGTCCAGCCCGGCTGGGCCGCGACCAACCCCCAGCGCCGCGCGCGGGTGATGTTCGCCTTCAAGGCGCTGGTCGAAGCCGAGATGCAATCGCTCGCCGAGTTGCTGTCGAGCGAACATGGCAAGACCGTTCCCGACGCCAAGGGCGATATCCAGCGGGGCCTCGAAGTGATCGAGTACGCCTGCGGCCTGCCGCAGATCATGAAGGGCGAATATACCCACGGTGCGGGGCCGGGGATCGACGTCTATTCGATGCGCCAGCCGCTCGGCATCGGGGCGGGGATCACGCCGTTCAACTTCCCGGCGATGATCCCGATGTGGATGTTCGGTATGGCCTGCGCGGCGGGCAACGCGTTCATTTTGAAGCCCTCCGAGCGCGACCCCTCGGTGCCGGTGCGCCTCGCCGAACTGTTCCTCGAAGCGGGCGCGCCCGAGGGGCTGCTCCAGGTGGTGCATGGCGACAAGGAAATGGTCGATGCGATCATCGATCACCCCGATATTGCCGCGATCAGCTTCGTGGGGAGCTCCGACATCGCGCAATACATCTACGCGCGCGGCTCGGCGAACAACAAGCGCGTGCAGGCCTTCGGCGGGGCAAAGAACCACGGGATCGTGCTGCCTGACGCCGATCTCGACCAGGTCGTCACCGACCTCACCGGCGCGGCCTTCGGCTCGGCGGGCGAGCGCTGCATGGCGCTGCCCGTGGTGGTGCCGGTGGGCGAGGAAACCGCCGAACGCCTCAAGGAAAAGCTGCTGAAGTCGATCGCGGCCTTGCGCATCGGCGTCTCCAACGATCCCGATGCGGATTACGGCCCCGTCGTCACGCCTGAGCACAAGGCGCGGATCGAACAGTGGATCACCACCGCCGAGGAGGAAGGCGCCGAGATCGTCGTCGACGGGCGCGGCTTCACCCTGCAAGGCCACGAGAAGGGCTTCTTCGTCGGCCCGACCCTGATCGATCACGTCACCCCGCAGATGAAGTCCTATCAGGAGGAAATCTTCGGCCCCGTGCTCCAGATCGTGCGCGCGAAGGACTTCGAAGAGGCGGTGCGCCTCCCCTCCGAGCACCAGTATGGCAACGGCGTCGCGATCTTCACCCGCAACGGCCACGCCGCGCGCGAGTTCGCGGCGCGGGTGAATGTGGGGATGGTCGGCATCAACGTGCCGATCCCGGTGCCGGTCGCCTATCACTCGTTCGGCGGGTGGAAGCGTTCGGGCTTCGGCGACATCGATCAGTATGGCGTGGAGGGTCTGCGCTTCTGGACCAAAAACAAGAAGATCACCCAGCGCTGGCCGGACGGTGGCGGGGACGGGTCGAACGCCTTCGTCATCCCGACGATGGGGTGAGCGGGATGCGCAAGTTCCCCCTCCTCGCCCCCGCCCTCATCCTCGCCGCCTGCGGGCAGCAGCAGGGCGACACGCCGGCCGCGACCGAGACCCCGCCGCGCGTCACCGCCGACCTGGAGGGCAGCACGCCGCTACCGCGCGCGCCGGACACCGCCGCCGCGATCCCGGCCCGGTTCCACGGCGTATGGGATGCCGAGACCGGCACCTGCGACCCGGCCTCCGACCTCAGGCTCGAGGTGGGCCCGCGCGAGGTCGGCTTCTACGAGAGCCACGGCGCCGTGACCAAGGTCGCCGAGCCGGGCGACGGCTCGGCGGCGGTGACGATGGCGATGGAGGGCGAGGGCGAGCGATGGACCGCGACCTTCCACCTCGCGCTGGTCGACAGCGGCGCGGGCGAGCGCCTGACCGTGCGCCACGACGACGGGCGCCCGGCGACGCCGATCCTCAAGCTTGAGCGCTGTCCGGTCTGAAGGCCGGCTGCGGCAGGCGGGGTCGGCGCCCAACGCGCCTTTTGCCAAGGCGGCGCTTTGCCGCTAAGGGCGCGCGCATGACCTCCCCCTCGCGCGCATCGGGCCCGCCCCGGCCGCGCCCTCAGAAAGCGTCATGAAGCGGGTCTTCACCAACATGGGCTGGCTGCTCGGGGGGCGCGGGGTCAATGCCGCGCTGAGCCTCGTCTACCTCGCGATCGCCGCGCGCACGCTGGGGACGGTGGGCTTCGGCCACTTCGCGCTGATCGTCGCGCTGGGGCAGGCGATCACCGGCCTCGCCAATTTCCAGACCTGGCAGTTCATCGTCAAATGGGGCGCGGCCGGTGACGGCGGCAGCGTCGATCCCGACGAGGCGCGCGCAGCGACAGGCTTTGCGGTCGCGCTCGACGTGATCTCGGTCGCGCTGGGTCTCGCCTTGGCCGGGGCCGTGATCGTCACCGCGCCGCTTTGGCTGGAGGTGCCGCAGGAGCTGCTGGGCCTCGCTTTCGGCTATATCGCGGTGTCGCTCGCCGCCATCCGCACGACGCCGACCGGCATCCTGCGGCTGCACTTCCGCTTCGCGGCGGCCGCCGGCGCCGAGGCGGTGCAGCCGGTGGTGCGCGCGCTGGGCGCGGTGCTCGCACTGGCCTTCATGCCGAACGTGACCGGCTTCGTGCTCGCCTTTGCGGCATCGGAGGTTGCGGTGGCGATGGCCCTGTGGCTGGTGGCGCTGCGGGTCCAGCCGGTGAGCCTTGCTGCGGTGAATCTCAAGGCGATCCCGGCGCGCCACAAGGACGCATGGCGTTTCGTGGTGTCCACCAACCTTTCGGGAAGCCTTTCGGTGGCGGGCAAGCAGATCATGATCCTGCTCGTCGGCACCTTTGGCGGGGCGGCGCTGGCGGGCGGCTTCCGGGTGGCGAGCCAGCTGGGGCAGGCGCTGGTCAGCCTCGCGCAGACCGTCTCCAAGGCGATTTTCCCCGAGCTTGCCCATGCCCGCGACAATGCCCTGCTGATCGCCCGGCGCATGGCCAATATCGCCGCGCTGGGCGGAGTGATCGCGGTGGTGAGCGCGCTGGTCTTCGGGCGGCTCGGGCTGTCGCTGATCGCGGGGCCGCAATTCGCGGTGTTCTACTGGGCGATGGTGATCCTCGCCATCGCCGGCGCGGTCGAGCTGGTGGGGGCGAGCCTCGAGAGCCTGCTGGTCTCGGCGGGCAAGGCACACGTCGCCTTCATGGTGCGCGCGGTGCCGACGGTGCTGGCGCTGGTGCTGCTCGATGCGGCGATCCAGTGGAACGGCGCCAAGGGCGCGGCCTTCGCGCTGCTGGGGTCGAGCAGCCTTGCGGTAATCGGCTTCTACGTCGCGGTCCTCAACCTCGGCCAGATCCGGCTGGTGGTGGAAGGGGACGGAAACGGGGCACCGGAGAAGGATGCAGCCCGGGCTGATCACTAGCCTCCCCTCCCCTCGGGGAGGGGTTGGGGGTGGGGGCTCTTCGCCATCGGCGGCAGGGACACCCATCCCCAACCCCTTCCCTCAAGGGAAGGGGCTTTCGGCTTACCCCTCGTAGGCGAGCTTGGGCTTGCGTGCCGCGCCGGTCTCGTCGAGGCGGCGGCGAGGGGAGTAGTAGGGGGCCTGCTTCAGCGCCTCGTCACCCTTAAGGGCGCGTTCCACCACACCGCGGAAGGCGGTGATGAACTGGTCAATCGCGGCCTTGCTCTCGGTCTCGGTCGGCTCGACCAGCATCGCGCCGTGGACCACCAGCGGGAAATAGACCGTCATCGGGTGATAGCCCTCGTCGATCAGACCCTTGGCGACGTCCAGGGTGGACAGGCCGTTGGTGAAGTCCTTGTCGCCGAACAGCGCCTCGTGCATGCACGGCCCGCTAGCCCCGAACGGCGCGTGGAGAATGTCCTCCATGCTGCGCAGGATGTAGTTGGCGTTGAGCACCGCGTCCTCGGCGACCTGCTTGAGGCCGTCCGCCCCGTGGCTGAGGATGTAGGTCAGCGCGCGGGTGAACATCCCCATCTGCCCGTGGAAAGCTGTCATGCGGCCAAACGAAGGCCCGCGCTCCTCGCGGTTCTCTTCCTCGACGAGGTAGAACTCCCCGCCCTCAGCCTGGCGGATGAAGGGCAGCGGGGCGAAGGGGGCGAGCGCCTCGGACAGCACCACCGGCCCCGAGCCCGGCCCGCCGCCGCCGTGGGGCGTCGAGAAGGTCTTGTGGAGATTGATGTGCATCGCGTCCACGCCGAGGTCGCCCGGGCGCACCTTGCCGACGATCGCGTTGAAGTTCGCCCCGTCGCAATAGACATAGCCGCCCGCGGCGTGAACCGCATCGGCGATTTCGCGGAAGTCCTTCTCGAACAACCCGCAGGTGTTGGGGTTGGTGATCATCACGCCGGCCACGTCCGGCCCGAGGCGGGCCTTCAATGCGGCGACATCGACGCGGCCTTCGGGCGTCGCGGGGATGTCCTCGACCCGGTAGCCGGCGAAGGCGGCGGTGGCCGGGTTGGTGCCGTGGGCGCTTTCGGGCACCAGCACCACCTCGCGCGCGTCACCGCGCGCTTCGTGGGCGGCGCGGATTGCGAGGATGCCGCACAGCTCGCCATGGGCGCCGGCCTTGGGACTCATCGCCACCGCCGGCATACCCGTCAGCGTGCACAGCCAGTGGCCGAGCTGGTGGATCACCTCGAGCGCGCCCTGCACCGTCGACTGGGGCGCGAGCGGGTGGATATCTGCAAAGCCCGGCAGACGCGCCATCTTCTCGTTGAGGCGCGGGTTGTGCTTCATCGTGCAGCTACCGAGCGGGAAGAAGCCGAGGTCGATCCCGTAGTTCTGGCGGCTCAAACGGGTGTAGTGGCGCACCGTCTCGGGCTCGGTGAGGCCGACGAGACCGATCGCTTCCGAGCGCGCCAGCCCGCCGAGGCGGTTGGGCGCACCGGCATCCACCGCGGGCAGGTCCACGCCGGTCACGTCGGCGCGGCCGATCTCGAACAGCAGCGGCTCTTCGAGCATCAGCGCGCGGTTGCCGGTGGTGGTGGCCGGGCCGGAGTGGAGCCCGTCGGCGGGGGTCATCTCGGGCTTCCAGCCGGAGGTGTTGGGGGCGTTCATGCGGCGCTCTCCTTGATGCTGGCTTCGAGTTCCTGCGCGAGGCGTTCGATGTCCTCTTCGGTCGTGGTCTCGGTCACGGCGACGAGCAGCGCGTGCTCGAGCGCCTCGACGCCCGGGTAAAGCCGCCCGAGCGACACACCCGCGAGCACGCCCTTGTCGGCGAGGTCGCGGACGATGGCCCGCGCGGGCTTGCCGCCGAGCATCAGCGTGAACTCGTTGAAGAAGGCGTTGTTGAGCACCTCGACGCCGGGCACCTTGGCCAGGCGGTCGGCCGCGATGCAGGCGAGCCGGTGGTTCTCCGCCGCCAGCTCGCGCAGGCCCCGCTCGCCCAGCAGCGTCATGTGGACGGTGAAGGCGAGCGCGCAGAGCCCCGAGTTGGTGCAGATGTTGCTCGTCGCCTTCTCGCGGCGGATATGCTGTTCGCGGGTGGACAGCGTCAGCACGAAGCCGCGCTTGCCCTCGGCATCGGTCGTCTCGCCGCACAACCGGCCCGGCATCTGGCGCACGTGCTTGGGATCGCGCACCGCGAAGAGGCCGAGGTAGGGCCCGCCGAATTGCAGGCCGACGCCGAGCGACTGGCCCTCGCCCACCACGATGTCCGCGCCCATCTCGCCCGGCGACTTGATCGCGCCCAAGGCGACGGGTTCCGTGTTCACCACCACCAGCAGCGCGCCCTTGGCATGAGCGGCTTCGGCAATCGGGGTGAGGTCGGCGATGCGGCCGAGGATGTCGGGATATTGCACCACGACGCAGGCGGTCTCCTCGTCGATCCGCCCGATCAGGCCGGTCAGCTCGGGGTCGGAGGTGATCGAGGGCAGCGCGTCGGCGATCTCGTCGCCGGTGAAGTGCGCCATCGTCTTCACCACTTGCGCATAGTGGGGATGCAGCGCGCCCGAGAGCACCGCGCGCTTGCGCTTGGTGACGCGGGTCGCCATCGCCACCGCCTCCCAGCACGCGGTCGATCCGTCATAGAGCGACGCGTTCGCCACTGCGCAGCCATAGAGCCGCGCGACCTGCGTCTGGAACTCGAACAGCATCTGCAGCGTGCCCTGCGCGATCTCCGGCTGGTAGGGCGTGTAGGCGGTCAGGAACTCGCCGCGCTGGATGATGGTGTCGACGCTCGCCGGCACGTGGTGGCGGTAGGCCCCTGCGCCGAGGAAGAACGGCACGTCGCCCGCCGCCATGTTCTTCGCCGCCAATGCCTTCATGTGGCGTTCCACCGCCATCTCGCTCGCGTGCATCGGCAGGCCATGGATCGGCCCGTCCAATCGGGCGACTTCGGGCACGTCGACGAACAGGTCGTCGATGGTGGAAGCGCCGACTTTCGCCAGCATCGCCTGCCGGTCGGTGTCGGTCAAAGGAAGGTAGCGCATCGATGTCAGCCTCGCTGGGAGAGGATTGCGGGGGGCGTCAGAGGGATTCGACGAAGGCCTTGTAGCCGTCCTCGTCCATCAGCTTGTCGAGCTCGGCGGGTGCGGCGATGGTCATCTTGAAGAACCAGCCGGCGTCCTCGGGCGCGGAGTTGACCAGCGAGGGGTCTTCCTCGAGCGCGGGGTTCACCTCGGTGATCTCGCCGGTGATCGGCGCATAGACGTCGCTCGCAGCCTTGACGGATTCGACCACGGCGGCGTCCTTGCCCTGCTCGATCATCGCGCCGACTTCGGGCAGTTCGACAAAGACGATGTCGCCGAGCTGCCCCTGCGCATAATCGGTGATGCCGACAGTCGCGGTGTCGCCTTCGACTTCGAGCCATTCGTGTTCGTCGGTGTAGTAGCGCATGGGTCAGTTCCCCCTGTGGTAGCGGTGCGGGACAAAAGGTGTGGGCGAGACGGTGGCGGCGAGGCGCTTGCCGCGCACCTCCACCTCGAGCTGCGTGCCGGGCGCGGCGTGTTCGCTCGCGACATATGCCATGGCGATGGGCGCCCCGAGCGTGGGCGAAAACCCGCCGCTGGTGACGGTGCCGACCTTGCCCTCCCCGACGAAGACCTCGGCGCCCTCGCGCGCGGGCAGGCGGCCTTCGAGCTTGAGGCCGACCCACTTGCGGGTGGTGCCCTCGGCGATCTCGCGGATGATCCGCTCCGCGCCCGGGAAGCCCCCTTCGGTGCGGCGGCGCTTGTTGATGCCGAACAGCAGCCCTGCCTCGATCGGCGAGGTGTCGGGCGTCATGTCGTGGCCGTAGAGCGGGAGGCCCGCCTCCAGCCGCAGCGAATCCCGCGCGCCGAGGCCGATGGGCTTCACCTCGGGCTGTTCGCAGATCAGGTCCGCGACGGCGGCGACATTCTCGGCCGGGAGCGAGATCTCGAAGCCGTCCTCGCCGGTGTAGCCCGAGCGGCTGATCCATGCATCGACCCCGCCGAGCTTGAACGCCGCGCCCTTCATGAAGGTGAGGCTGGCGAGCGGCGTGTCGCCGCTGACGAGCCGTTCCAGCGCGGCGAAGGCCTTCGGCCCCTGCAAGGCGAGCAGCGCGCTATCGTCCATGTGGCTGATCGTCACCTCGTCGGGCAGGTGTTCGCGCAGATGGGCGATGTCGTCCCACTTGGTCGCGCCGTTGACGACGAGGTAGAAGCCCTCCGACCAGCGCGTGACCATCAGGTCGTCGAGCACGCCGCCGTTTGCGTCGAGGAGGAGCGAATAGCGCGGGGCACCGTGCTTCAGGGTGGTGAGGTCGATCGGCAGCACCGCTTCGAGCGCAGGCTCCACGCCCTCGCCCGAGATGAACAGCTGACCCATGTGGCTGACATCGAACAGGCCGGCGCTCTCCCGCGTCCAGGTGTGCTCGGCGACGATCCCCTCATACTGGATCGGCATCTCGTAGCCTGCGAAAGGCACCATGCGCGCGCCGCGGGCACGGTGCCAGGCGTCGAGCGGCAGCGGCTCCAGGGGCAGATCTTCGACGAAATCTTCAGCGTCGTGGTCGGTCACGCGGGGCTCCCCGGAAGAATACGGCAGTCCGGCAGCCCCCGAAGGTGCCGCCACGATCCTGCCCCCTCTGTCGGGTGACCTGAGAGCTTCGGCGGGCCGCGAACGACCAGCCTCCCCTTCGGTGGCCCACGGCCTCAAAGCCGGGGGCGCTTTCCAGAGTGTCATGCAGCCGAGCGGTCCGGTGGCCTGAGAGTTTCCGGGGCGGTTGCTCCTTCGGCGCCTCTGCCCCCTGTGCGAGGGGCAGCGGGCTCTCCCGCTCGCCTGCCCGCGCCGGATTCGCACCCCGCGCGGAAGACGCGTGCAGCCCTGCTTGATTTGCTGCATCGCGTCAATCGGGACATCGCTGCGCAGACGTGTGGAAAAGGCGTTTGCCCGGCAAGGCGCTGCCGAATAGACACAGGGCGGGCATGAACATCACCGAAGTCTACCTGATCGCGCTGACGATCATCTTCGCCGTGCCTTGGGCGGTGTGGCGGATCTTCCGCACCGATCACTTCGCGCCGCTGGTCGTCGTCCAGATCGTCGGCGGCATCCTGCTCGGACCCGGCGTGCTCGGCGCGGTGTTCCCCGAATACTACGCCTTCGTGTTCCGGCCCGAGGTGATCGGCGCGCTGAACGGCGTCGCGTGGTGGGCGGTGATGCTGTTCGTCTTCGTCGCCGGGATCGAGCTCGATTTGACGGCCGCCTGGAGGCACCGGCGCGAGACCGGACTCACCGCGGGCCTCGCCTTGGGCGTGCCGCTGCTCGCGGGCACGGCGGCGGCGGCGGTGATCCTGCAATTCCCCGGCTGGCGCGGGGCGGGCGGCGCCTATTGGCAGGCGCTGCTCGGCATCGGCATGGCCTGCGCGGTGACCGCGCTGCCCATCCTCGTGCTGCTGATGGAGAAGCTCGGCGTCCTGCGCGAACAATTGGGTCAGCGCATCCTGCGCTATGCGAGCCTCGACGATATCGCGATCTGGGGCGTGCTGGCGCTGATCCTGCTCGATTGGGAGCGGATCGGGCGGCAAGGCGTGTTCCTTGTCGGCTTCGCACTTGCGGCCGTCGCGATCCGCTGGCTGATGGCGCGCCTGTCCGATAACGACCGCTGGCCGGTCGGCCTCATCTGGCTCGCCGCCTGCGGCTTCGCGGGCGACTGGTCGGGGCTGCACTACATGGTCGGCGCCTTCCTCGCGGGCGTGGTGCTCGACGCCAGGTGGTTCGGGCACGAGGCGATGGACCGCTTCCGCAACGTGGTGCTGCTCACCATCATGCCGGTGTTCTTCCTTTCGACGGGCCTGCGCACCCAATGGGAGAGCGGCGGGCTCGCCGTGTTCGGCGTCGCCGCGCTGCTGCTGGCGGCGGCAGTCGGCGGCAAGCTGCTCGGCGTCCACATCGCCGGCAGGTTCCTCGGCTGGAGCCGCACCGAGGCGAGCCTGATCGGCTGGCTGCTCCAGACCAAGGCGTTGATCATGATCATCTTCGCCAACATCCTGCTCGACAAGGGCGTGATCACCCCCACGACCTTCACCGCGCTGCTGCTGATGGCGGTGGGGAGCACGATGCTGACCAAGCCCTTCGCCACGCCGCTGATCGCGAAGCTGGGCGAGCGGGTGAAGGCCGAGGCGTAGGGCCTATTCGCGCAGCTTCGCAATTGCGAGCGCCCGCGCCATCAGCGCCGTTTCGCGCGGGTCGGAGGCGGCGGTCTCGACCTCGCCGGAAGGCGGCGGAACCTCGGTCGTGAAATAGGCGATGCCGGTCGGATCGTCGTCGGTGGACATCCACAGACCCGAACGAAGCCCGTAAGCCTCCCCCCCGTGGCCAAACCGCCTTCCGCCGTCGCCGAACAGATCATCGCGGCACGGCGGCTCGTTCGCCAGCGCGTAAGTGCCAAGGCCGTATCCGCAAAAGCCGCTGTCGTCCTGCGGCAGGTGGTGGAGCGCCGTGAGCATCGTCTGAAACCACATAGTCTGCGCTTTCACCGACAGGAAACCCGGCTTGCCGTCTATGCGCAGCATCGCCTGCCCGATTTTCGCCAGGTCGATCATCCCGATCCTGACCCCGCCTTGGGGCGAGAAGATCGAGGCGTTGGTTCCGGGCTTGTAGGCGGCAAGGTCGCACGCCTGCCCCTCGGCCAAGGGAATCGTGCAGGCGGGGGGCAGCTCGCCGGGGCCGTCCTTCGCGACTTCGCCGGTGTCGCGGTAGAGCGTCACCGCGCGGGCCTGCATGGCCTCCTCGCAACCCAGCCAGTTGAGGCACGCCTTCACGCCCAGCGGTGCAAACACCAGCCGTTCCACCAGCCGGTCGTAACGCTCCCCGCTCGCCGCTTCCAATGCGGTCGCCACCAGCGGGGAGCCGAGATTGGCATATTCGAAGCTCGGCATCTGCCCCGTGCCCGGATCGCGCCACGCCGCCGGGTCGGCGAGCTTGGCCTGAAGGCTTTCCCCCAGCGGGATGATGTAGCCCGCCCGGTCGCTCAGCCCGGCGCGGTGCATCAGCAGGTGGTAGAGCGTGATCGGTTCGTCCGGGCGGTAGGGCGAGCGCAGTCTCCAGCCAAGATAGTCGGAAACATCCCGGTTCGGATCGATTTTGCCCTCGTCCATCAGCCGCAGCATTGCGAGCGTCATGATAAGCTTGGAGATCGAGGCGATCCGCACCGGATCGTTCGCCTCCACGGCCCGCCCGGTCTGCTTGTTCGCCAGCCCCTCGACGATCAGCGGGCGCACGCTGTCGCGGTCGAAGGCGACCACGACCGTGGCGGGCGGCGGCGCGTTCTGGGCGGCGAGCGGTGCGGCGGCAGAAAGGCAAGCAAGGGCGGCGAGGAGGCGGCGGATCATGCCGCGCATCATCGCTGCGCGCTTGTCCGCGTCAATCGAGATTCGGCCTCAGCCAGCGCTCCGCCTGCTCGACACTCACCCCGCGCCGCGCCGCATAATCTTCCAGCTGGTCGCGGCCGACGCGGGCGACGCCGAAATACTCGGCTTCCGGGTGCCCGAAGTAGAACCCGCTGACGGCGGCGGTCGGCCACATGGCGAAGCTCTCGGTCAGGGTCAGCCCCGCATTTGTCGGCGCGTCCAGCAGGTCGAACAGGATCGGCTTCAGGCTGTGATCGGGGCACGCGGGATAGCCCGGCGCCGGGCGGATGCCCCGATACTCTTCCTTGATCAGCGCCTCGTTGGTGAGCTGTTCATTGGGGGCATAGCCCCACAGCGTGGTGCGCACGTGCTGGTGGAGGGCCTCCGCAAAGGCCTCGGCGAAACGGTCGGCCAGCGCCTTCAGCAGGATGTCGGAGTAATCGTCCTTGTCGGCCTGGAAGCGCGCCGAGTGGGGCTCGATCCCGTGGATGCCGACCGCGAAGCCGCCGATCCAGTCGCCTGCCGGGTCGATGAAGTCGGCAAGGCACATATTGGCGCGGTCGCGGCTCTTCTTCACCTGCTGGCGCAGGAACGGGAGGCGGACGTGCTCCTCGGTCTCGGGCAGGTGGATCGTGACGTCGTCCCCGTCGCGCGCGCAGGGCCACAGGCCCGCGACGCCGCGCGCCGTCAGCCACTTTTCGGCGATGATCCGGTCGAGCATCGCGTTGGCATCGGCGAAAAGCTGGGTCGCGGTCTCGCCCACCACCTCGTCGGTGAGGATCGCGGGGTAGTTGCCGTGCAGTTCCCAGGCGCGGAAGAACGGGGTCCAATCGATGAAGTCGCGCAGGTGCGCCAAGTCCCAGTCGGGGAAGACGTGGAGGCCCGGCTGTTCCGGCGGGGCGGGCTTGTCGGAAAGGAAGGCGTCGTAGAAATTGGCGCGTGCTTCCTCGATCGGCAGGAGCACCGAGGCGCTCTTGCCAGCGCGCGCATCGCGGACATGGGTGTATTCGTCCGCAACCTCGGCGACGTAATCGTCGCGCTGGGTGTCGGAGAGCAGCTTCGACGCCACGCCCACCGCACGGCTCGCGTCGAGCACGTGGATCACCGGGCCATCATAGGCCGGGTCGATCTTGAGCGCGGTGTGCACCTTGGAGGTGGTCGCCCCGCCGATCAGCAGCGGCATGGTCATGCCGGCGCGCTGCATTTCTTCCGCAACGGTCACCATCTCGTCGAGCGAGGGGGTGATGAGACCGGACAGGCCGATCATGTCGGCCTTGTTGTCATTGGCGGCGGCGAGGATCGTCGGCCAGGGGACCATCACGCCGAGGTCGATCACCTCGTAGCCGTTGCACTGAAGCACCACGCCGACGATGTTCTTGCCGATGTCGTGGACGTCGCCCTTCACCGTCGCCATGATGATCTTGCCCTTGGCCTTGCGGTCTTCCTCGGGGAGGAGGTCCTTCTCGGCCTCGATGAAGGGGATGAGGTGGGCGACCGCCTTCTTCATCACGCGCGCGGATTTCACCACCTGCGGCAGGAACATCTTGCCGCTGCCGAACAGGTCGCCGACGACGTTCATGCCGTCCATCAGCGGGCCTTCGATCACTTCGATCGGGCGCCCGCCCTTGGCCGCGATGGCGGCGCGCATCTGTTCGGTGTCGTCGACGATATGCGCGTCGATGCCCTTGACGAGGGCATGTTCGAGCCGCTTCTCGACCGCCCAGCCGCGCCATTCCTCGGCGGCCTTTTCGTCCGAGGCGGACTTGCCCTTGAAGCTTTCGGCCAGCGTGATCAGGCGCTCGGTCGCGTCCGGATCCCGGTTGAGGATCACGTCCTCGCAAGCCTCGCGCAGCGCGGGGTCGATCTGGTCGTAGACGTCCAGTTGCCCCGCGTTGACGATCGCCATGTCGAGGCCCGCGGGGATCGCGTGGTAGAGGAACACCGAATGCATCGCCCGGCGCACGGGTTCGTTGCCGCGGAAGGAGAAGGAGAGGTTGGAGAGGCCCCCGGAGTAATGCGCGTGGGGGCACAGCTCGCGCAATTCGCGCACCGCCTCGATGAAGTCGACGCCGTAATTGTTGTGCTCCTCGATCCCGGTCGCGACCGCGAAGATGTTGGGATCGAAGATGATGTCTTCAGGGGGGAAGCCTTCCGCGACCAGCAGATCATAGGCGCGCTTGCAGATTTCGACCTTGCGCTGCTTTGTGTCGGCCTGCCCGGTCTCGTCGAAGGCCATGACCACCACAGCCGCGCCGTAATCCATGCAGATGCGCGCGTGTTCGAGGAAGGCCGCCTCGCCCTCCTTCATGCTGATCGAGTTGACGATCGGCTTGCCGGAGACGCACTTCAGCCCTGCCTCGATGACGTGGAACTTCGACGAGTCGATCATCACCGGCACCCGGGCAATGTCGGGCTCGGCAGCGATCAGCTTGAGGAAGGTCGTCATGGCGTGCACCGCGTCGAGCAGCCCTTCGTCCATGTTGACGTCGATCACCTGCGCGCCGTTCTCGACCTGCTGGCGCGCGACTTCGACGGCGGCGGCGTAATCGCCCGCCATGATGAGCTTCTTGAACGCCGCGCTCCCGGTGACGTTGGTGCGCTCGCCGATATTGATGAAGCGGGAGGAGGAGGGTTGGGTCACGATTTCAGTTCTCTGTTTCCGTTCGCCTCGAGCGTAGTCGAGAGGCCCCGCGCTGGTGTCTCGACTACGCTCGACACGAACGGGTGTGGTTCTAAGCGGCGATAAACGCCTCGAGCCCCGCCAGCTTCATCGCCGGTTCGGGGGTGGGCACCACGCGCGGTTCGGACTTGGCCACCGCCCTCGCGATCGCGGCGATGTGCGCTGGCGAAGATCCGCAGCACCCGCCGAGGATGTTGACCTGGCCGTGATCGGCCCAGTCCTTGACCAGCCCCGCCGTGGTATCGGGCAGTTCGTCATATTCGCCGAGTTCGTTGGGGAGCCCGGCATTGGGGTAGATCATCAACAGCGTGTCGGCGATCTGCGACAGCACCTTCACGTGCGGGCGCAATTGTTCGGCGCCGAAGCTGCAATTGAGCCCGATGGTGAGCGGCTTGGCGTGGCGCACCGCGTACCAGAAGGCCTCGACCGTATGCCCGGAGAGATTGCGGCCCGACAGGTCGGTGAGCGTCATCGAGATCATCACCGGCACGTCCCGGCCAAGCTCGCGCTCCAGCTTCTTCACCGCCATGATCCCGGCCTTGGCGTTGAGGGTGTCGAACACGGTTTCGATCAGGATGAAGTCCACCCCGCCCTCGACCAGCGCGCGGGCCTGTTCAAGATAGACGTCGACCAGAAAATCGAAGTCGATCTCGCGGAAGCCCGGGTCTTCGACGTCGGGGCTCAGCGATAGCGTCTTGTTGGTCGGCCCGATCGCGCCCGCGACAAAGCGGGGCCGTCCGTCCTTCGCCTCGAATTCCTCCGCCAGCGCGCGGGCGAGCTTGCCGCTCGCCACATTGATCTCGCGCACCAGACCTTCCGCCGCATAATCGGCCTGCGAAATGCGGTTGGCCGAGAAGGTGTTGGTCGAGACGATGTCCGATCCGGCCTCGAAATAGGCGCGGGTGATGTCGCTCAGCACGTCGGGGCGCGTCAGGGCGAGGATGTCGTTGTTACCCTTCTGATCGGCAGGCAGGCCAAGATCGCCCGCATAATCCTCCTCGGTCAGCTTGCGCAGCTGGATCTGCGTCCCGAAGGCGCCGTCGAAGATCAGCACGCGGTCCCGGGCAGCGGCGGTCAGGCGTTCGCGGGGGGTCATGCAGCGTCTCCGATGGGGCGCTTCCCGAGCAGGTGGCAGATCGCGTAGGCGAGCTCGGGGCGGTTGAGGGTGTAGAAGTGGAAGTCGCGCACCCCGCCCGCATAGAGGCGGCGGCACAGCTCGGCGGCCACCGTGGCCGCGATCAGCTGGCGGGCGGCGGGCTTCTCGTCGAGGCCCTCGAACAGGCCGTCCATCCACGCCGGGATCGCGGCCCCGCAGGCGGCGGCGAACTTGCGCGCCTGGGCGACGTTGGTGACGGGGAGGATGCCCGGCAGGATCGGCGCGGTGATCCCGGCCGCGGCGCAGGCGTCGCGGAAGCGGAAGAAGGTTTCCGCGGAGAAGAAGAACTGGCTGATTGCGCGCGTCGCCCCGACATCAAGCTTGCGCTTGAGGTTGTCGATGTCGTCCTGCGGGCTCGCCGCGTCGGGGTGGCACTCGGGATAGGCCGCGACCGAGATCTCGAAGGGGGCGATCGCCTTGAGGCCCGCGACGAGTTCCGCGGCGCTCGCGTAGCCTTCCGGGTGCGGGGTGAAGGGCGCGCCGGGCTCGCCCGCGTCGCCGCGCAGCGCGACGATGTGGCGCACGCCGGCCTCCCAGTATTGCTCGGCGACCTCGCGGATTTCCGCCTTGGACGCCGCGACGCAGGTGAGGTGCGCGGCCGCCGGCAGCTTCGCCTCGGCGATGATCCGCGCGACCGTCGCATGGGTGCGCTCGCGGGTCGAACCGCCCGCGCCGTAGGTGACCGACACGAAGCTCGGCTCCAAGGGCTTCAGCTGCGTCACCGCATCCCACAGCTGCTCCTCCATCTTCTCCGACTTGGGCGGGAAGAATTCGAAGCTCACCGCAACGTCGCCGGGCAGTCCCGAGAACAACGGGGTGTCGGTGGCGGTGCGGTATTCCTGCAATTGGTCGAGGGTCGGTGTCATCGGGCGGTTTCCAGGGCCGGGGTGGTGGTGACGGAAGCGGGTTCGGGTCGGCGCGTGGCGGTCCAGATCTTGACGACCAGCTTGCCCCCTTCGAGCGCGAGCGGGTCATGCGCGGCAAAGCCGGCGGCGGCGAGCAGGTCGGCCATCTGGCGATCCGAAAAGCCGAGCCGCACGTGCTGATGACGGGTGCGCAGCTCCTCGCGGTCGTGGCTGGCAAAATCGACGATGGCGATCCGCCCGCCGCCGCGCAGCACCCGCGCCGCTTCAGAGAGCGCAGGGGCGGGATCGGCGGCAAAGTGCAGCACCTGGTGGAGGATCACCGTGTCGAAGCTCGCATCGGCAAAGGGCAGTGCGGCGAAATCGCCCTGCACCAGTTCGACGCTCGCGGCGGGCAGATGCTGGAGCTTGGCACGGGCGACGCGCAGCATCTCGAGGTTCTTGTCGAGCGCGACGATCCGCTCGGCCCGGGGCGCGAACAGCTCGGCCATGCGGCCCGTGCCGGTGCCGATGTCGAGCAGCGCGCCAAGCGGTGCGGCGGCAAGCGCCTCGGCCAGGTGCCGCTCGACTTCGGCATCGGCGCTGTGGAGCGCGCGCAGTTCGTCCCATTCCCCGGCATGGCGGGCGAAATAGGTCTCGGCCGCCGCCTCGCGCGCCTCCCGGATCGCCGCGAGCTTGCGGCGGTCGGCCTCGCACAGGGCCGCGAAATCCGGCTCCTCGCTTTCGGCGAGCGCGAGCAGCTGCTGGACCGCATCGACCACCGCGCTGCCCGATTCGCTCTGGCGCAGGAACACCCACGAACCCTCGCGGCGGCGCTCGGCGAGCCCAGCGTCGCACAGGATGCCGACATGGCGCGAGACACGCGGCTGGCTCTGGCCGAGCACCTGCGCGAGTTCGCCGACGGCCAGCTCCATCGCGCCCAGAAGGCGGGCGATGCGCAGCCGGGTCGGATCGCCCAAAGCCTTGAAGATGTCCTCGATCGCCATGATGACGAGGAGCATATAAAGATATTTTTATATCTGTAAATCGCCTGCGTGGGTCCGCAAGTTGATGCAGCCGCCCAGGGCGGCCCTCAGATGGATTTCATCAACCAAGCACGATCGGCGCCGCCCCGCCGATCGGTTTGAAGGTCTCGGCCGAGGCAGGCAGGTCGGCGGTCGCGCGGTTGTAGCGCGCCACCGCATCGTCGATCGCGGTGCGCGCATCCGCCGCGCTCACCGCGACGAGGCAGCCGCCGAATCCCGCGCCGGTCAGCCGCACCCCGCCGGCCTCGCCGAGCGCCTCGCGCACCAGTCCCTGCAAGTGGTCGATGGCGGGCAGCGACACGTCGAAGTCCGCCGCAAGCGAGCGGTGCGCCTCGTCCATCAGCGCCGCGAGCGCCGCCGTGTCGCCGGTCGCCAGCGCGACGGCGACGGGCTCCACCCGCTCCATCTCGCCCACCACATGGCGCGCGCGCTTGAACAGCACCGGATCGAGCGCCCCCTCCTCGGCGAGCAGCGCCGCGGAATCGAGGTCGCGCAGCGCCTTGACCCCGAAGTGCTCGGCCACCGCCTCGCATTCCGCACGGCGCTGGTTGAAGGCGCTGGTGGTGAGATCGCGGCGCAGGCCGGTGTCGATCACGGTCACCGCGAGGCTCCCGTGGATCGGGATCGGCAAGGTCTGGAGCGTGCGGCAATCGAGCAGCAGCGCGTGCCCCTCGACGCTCGCGGCCGAGGCCATCTGATCCATGATCCCGCAGGCGCAGCCGACGAAGTCGTTCTCGGCGATCTGGGCGATCTTGGCGAGCGTCTCGGGCGCAAGGCTGAGGCCCGAATACTCGGAAGCCGCAAGCGCCACCGCCACGCCGAAGGCCGCCGACGAGGAAAGCCCCGCGCCGATCGGCACGTCCCCGGCGATCGCGATGCGCGCAGGCCGGACCTTGTGGCCGTAGCGGCCCATCGCCTGGATCACGCCGCGCACGTGGTTCTGCCAGTTGTTCTCGCCCGGCGTGATCCGGCCGCCGAGTGCGAAGCTGTCGCGCGCGCTCGCCATATCGCCCATGTCGAGCGCCACCGCCTCGAAATGCGGCACCTTGGCCTCCGGCGCGGGCGGGCCGAGCGCCACGATCGTCTCGCGGTCGATCGCGCAGGGCAGCACGTAGCCGTCATTGTAATCGACGTGTTCGCCGATCAGGTTGACCCGGCCGGGTGCCGCGAAAAAGCGCGTCGGCTCCACCCCGTAGGCGAGGCGGAAGCCCTGACGGGCGCGGGCAATCAGGCGGTCGCGGCGATCCATGGAAACTCCTGGGGGCTCAATCGGCGTAATGCACTATTCCGCTGACGCCGCGCAACATTTCCGCAGCGCGTTCGGGGGTGAGGTCGCGCTGGGGTTCGGCGAGCATCTCGTAGCCGACCATGAACTTGCGCACCGAGGCCGAGCGCAGCAGCGGCGGATAGAAGTGGGCGTGGAGCTGCCAGTGATCCGCCGGTTCATCGGTGAAGGGCGCCCCGTGCCAGCCCATCGAATAGGGGAAGGACGTGCGGAACAGGTTGTCGTAGCGGGTGGTGAGCGCCTTCAGAATGGCGGCGAGGCTGTCGCGCTGGGTCGGCGCAAGATCGGGCATCCGCGCGACCCGAAAGCGCGGGAGCAGCAGCGTCTCGAAGGGCCAGGCTGCCCAGAACGGGACGATCGCAAGCCAGTCGGCGTTGACCTCGAGCGTGCGCTCGCCTGCGGCTTCGCGCTCGGCCACGTCGAGCAGCATCGCGCGGCCGTGCTCGGCGAGATAGGCGCGCTGGCGGGCGTCCTCGGCGGCGGGTTCCTGCGGCACGTGGGCAGTGGCCCAGACCTGCCCGTGCGGGTGCGGGTTGGAGCAACCCATCATCGCGCCCTTGTTCTCGAACACCTGCACGTGAGCGAAGCGCGCGCCGAGCTCGGCGGTCTGGTCGGCCCAGGTGTCGATCACCGCGCGGATCTGCGCGGGCGACAGGCGGGGGAGCGACCGGCCGTGATCGGGCGAGAAGCAGATGACCCGGCTGACCCCGCCCGACGCCTCGGCCCGGAACAGGGGATCGTCACCCGCCGCGCTGCCCGGCTCGTCGAGGAGCGCGGGAAAATCGTTGTCGAAGACATGGACCCCCTCGTAGGCGGGGTTCGTCTCGCCGCCGACGCGGGCATTGCCGGGGCACAGGTAGCAGGTCGGGTCGTAGGCGGGCGGCGGCGGATCGGGCTCGCTCACCTCGCCCTGCCACGGCCGGCCCATGCGCTGCGGGGAGACCTGCACCCAGCCGCCGGTGAGCGGGTTGAAGCGGCGGTGCGGGCGGGCGGGGTCGAAGGTCATGCAGGGGTGCCGTCGCGGCGCTCGGCTAGGCTCGCGAAGACTTCGCGCGGAGCGAAGCGCGTCCGGCTGCCGAGCGCCAGCCGGTTGAAGGCGAGGGCGGCGACCACGCTGGTGGCGAGCGTCACCACCATGAAGTCGATATAGTGAAGGCCGATGGTCCCGTTCGGCTGGAGCACGAAGGTGTAGAGCGCGTAGAGCGCGAAGCCCCACACCACGCCCACGATCGCGGCGCGGCTCTCGACCCCGGTGAACAGCAGGCCGACGATGAAGGCCGAGAGGATCGGCATCGAGCTGAGGCCGTTCAGCTGCTGGAGCAGGTTGATGATGCTCTCGGCGTTTTCGTAGACCGGGACAAGCGCGATGGAGGCGGCGGTGAGCAGCGCGGTGACGACGGCGGACAGGCGCCAGTGGTTGGCGACGGGGGCCATAAACTTCTCGTGGAAGTCGACCGCATAGAGCCCGACCGCGGCGTTCATCACCGCAGCCGTATGCGCGATCACCGCGGCGGCGATCATCGCGGCGAAGATGCCGGAGAGCCAAGGGGGCAGCACCTCGCCCACCAGCCGGCCGTAAGCCGCATCGTCGATATCGCCGAACAGCTGGAAGGCGACCACGCCCGGGATCACCACGATGGCGGGGATGATGCAGATGCGGATGGCGGCGGCGGCCAGCACGCCCTTCCGCGCCTCGGCGATCGAGGGGGCGGCCATCGCCTTCTGGGTGATCGGCTGGTTGGTCGACCAGTAGTAGATCTGGATGAAGATCATGCCGGTGAACAGCGTGTGGAACGGGATCGGGCTGTCGGCGCCGCCGATCATGGTGAGGCGCTCCGCCGGCACCCCGCGGGCGATGTCCCAGCCGACGGCGTTGAGGGCGAGGATGACGATCAGCACCGCAATGGCGAGCACGCCGACGCCCGAATAGGTCTCCATCACCGCGACCGCACGCAGGCCTCCGCTCATGGTGTAGGCCGCCGCGACCACGCCGAGGAACCCCGCCAGCGCCATGAGCGGCAGGTCTATGCCCGCGGTCTTGAGAAACAGCGCGCCCGAATAGAGCCCGGCCGGCAGGTAGATGAGGATCATCCCGAACAGGAAGATCGCCGACACCAGCGTGCGGATTCCCCCTCCGCCATAACGCATTTCGAGCAGTTCGGTCACGGTCGTGACCCTGGCGCGGTAGTAGATCGGGACAAACACATAGGCGAGGATCAGCAGGCCGACGAAACCGCTGATCTCCCACCACGCGAGCAGCAGCATCTGGTTGCCGTTCATCCCCACCAGCTGGTCGGTCGAAAGGTTGGTGAGCGTGATCGCGCCCGCGACGAAGGCCCAGTTGAGCTTGCCCCCGGCGAGGTAGACGTCCTTGCGCGAGCCGTCGTGGCTTGCCCGCCTGACGGTCGCCCAGGTGGCGAGCGCGATGGCGAGCGTGACGGCCAGGGCTACCCCGATCTGGACGATGCTCCCCCCCGATGTGCCAGCCTGCATTGCGCGCTTCCCCCTCTCTCGTCGGGCGGTTACAGCGCATCGGAGAGTGGCGGACAAGCCTCGCTCGAGGCTTCGTCACCGGCGCGGGAGAGGGACCGGGTGGAATTGCTGCGGCTGGACGGGGAGCGGCTGACGCTGGTCTTGGCGCTGGAAGAAAGCGGGGCGGCGGACCTCGCCTATATCGGCCCGCGCCTGCCCGGGGACGAGGACCTCGCGATGATCGCGGCGGCGGGCGCGCGCGGGCGGCACGAGAGCCAGCCCGACAGCCCGCCCCGCCCCGGCCTCTTTCCCGAGCGCAAGGGCGGGTGGAACGGGACGCCGGCGGTCGTCCTGCGGCGTGCGGGTCGCCGGGTCGAGACGGACCTGCGGATCGCCGCGTGGGAGCGTGCCGAGCGAGCGCTCGCGATCCGCTTCGCGGACCGCCTCGCGGGGGTGGAGGTGCTGTTGCGCTGGCGGTTCGGCGCGGGCGACGTGGTGACGAGCGCCGTTACGATAGCGAACACCGGCGAAGCGCCGCTTGCCGTCGAACGCTGCGCCGCGCTCGCCCTGCCGGTCCCGGCGCGCTTCGCCGAGGTGACCGCCTTCGCGGGCCGCTGGGCCGCCGAGATGCGGGAGCACCGCCGCCCGATCCGCCCCGAGGGCCTCCATCGCGAAGGCGCCGCCGGCAAGCCGGGCTTCGACGGCGCGGGCTGGGTGCTGCTCCACGCCGGAGACGAGACGCTCGGCGCCCATCTCGCGTGGAGCGGCGATGCCTGGCTCACGCTCGATGCCGACCCGCCCGGCGGCGCCGACGGGCGCGCGCAGCTGGTGACGGGCGCTGCCTTGAACCCGGGCGAGGTGGTGCTCGCGCCGGGCGAGACTTTCGACACGCCCGAAGCCGTGCTCGCCCTCGCCCCCGATCGATCGGCGCTGGCGCAGGCCTTCCACGCCCATGTGCGCGCCGAAGTGCTGCCGGAGCGCGCCACCTGGGGCCCGCGCAAGGTTCACCTCAATTCGTGGGAGGCGCTGGGCTTCGACCTTTCGGAGCCCGCCCTGATCGCGCTCGCCGAAAGCGCGGCCGCGCTCGGGGCCGAGCGCTTCGTGCTCGACGATGGCTGGTTCGGCGGGCGCCGGAGCGACCGGACCAGCCTTGGCGACTGGACCGTCTCGCCAGAGGTCTTCCCGAACGGCCTCGCCCCGCTGATCGCCCGCGTCCACGCGCTCGGCATGGACTTCGGCCTGTGGGTCGAGCCGGAGATGGTCTCGCCCGACAGCGACCTTTACCGCGCCCACCCCGACTGGTGCCTGCACACGCCGGGGCGCGAGCGCCCGACCATGCGCGGCCAGCTGGCGCTCGACATGGCGCGCGGCGAAGTGCGCGATTACCTCTTCGCACGCCTCGATGCCCTGCTGCGCAAGCACCCCATCGCCTACCTCAAGTGGGACCACAACCGCGATCTGTTCCCTGCCGCGCCTGGGCAAACCGAGGGCTTCTACGCGCTCCTCGATGCCCTGCGCGCCGCGCACCCCCATGTCGAGATCGAGAGCTGTGCGAGCGGCGGGGGGCGGATCGACTTCGGGGTGCTGCAACGCACTTGCCGCGTCTGGCCCAGCGACAACAACGACGCCATCGAACGCCTGCGCATCATCCCGGCGTGGAGCCAGTTTCTCCCGCTCGAGGTGCTCGGCAGCCATGTCGGCCCTTCGCCCAACCCGATCACCGGACGTCGCCTCGCGATGGATTTTCGCGCCAAGGTGGCGATGTTCGGGCACATGGGGGTCGAGGCCGACCCCGCCCGCATGACTGGCAGGGAGCGCGAAACCCTTGCCGCGCACATCGCGCTCTACAAGGCATGGCGCCCTGTGCTGCATTCGGGCGATTTGCACCGTCTCGCCCACCCCGATCCCGCCGTCACCGCCATGATGGTGACGCACGAGGGCCGGGCGCTGGTGCTGGTCGCCCAGACCGCTTTCTCGTCAATGTTCGACGCCGCGCCGATCCGCCTCGCGGGGCTCGATCCGGCGGCGCGCTACCGCGTGCGCCTGCCCGAGCCTTGGCCGCCGCGCGCACAGCACTACCTCGCCGATCCCGACTTATGGCGCGAGGGCCTCGTCCTCTCCGGCGCCGCCCTGATGACGCACGGCCTCGCGCTGCCCCTCACCCATCCCGAAACCGCGTGGCTCGTCGCGCTGGAGAGACTTGCGCCATGAAGCTCGGCTGCTGCTACTACCCCGAACACTGGCCCGAGGCGATCTGGGCCGAGGATGCGCGGCGCATGGCGGCGATGGGCTTGCAGCTGGTGCGCATCGGCGAATTCGCGTGGAGCCGCATCGAGCCCGAGCCCGGCCGCTTCGACTGGGGGTGGCTTGACCGCGCCATCGACACGCTGGCCGGCGCGGGCCTCAGGATCATCCTCGGCACCCCCACCGCTACCCCGCCGAAGTGGCTGGTGGACCGGATG
The DNA here is from genome assembly GCF_026586795.1 of Erythrobacter sp. WG. Taxonomy (GTDB): domain Bacteria; phylum Pseudomonadota; class Alphaproteobacteria; order Sphingomonadales; family Sphingomonadaceae; genus Erythrobacter. The sequence continues at coordinate 148,199 of NZ_JAPFGY010000002.1, read as the reverse complement.
CCCGACATGGTCGCCATCGACGAGAAGGGCCGCCCCCGCGGCTTCGGCTCGCGGCGGCACTACTGCTTCAGCCACGAAGGCTACCGCGCGGAAGCCGCAAGGATCGTCACCGCGCTGGCGGAACGCTACGGGCGGCACCCGGCCATCGCTATGTGGCAGACCGACAACGAATACGGGTGCCACGACACGGTGCTCAGCTTCTCCAAAGCCGCTGCGAGCGCCTTCCGCGGCTGGCTGGCGGCCCGCTACGGCACCCCTGAGGCCCTTAACGAGGCGTGGGGCAACGTGTTCTGGAGCATGGAATACCGGAGCTTCGCCGAGGTCGATCCGCCGCACCTCACCGTCACCGAAGCGAACCCGGCGCACTGGCTCGACTATCGTCGTTTCGCCTCCGATCAGGTGGCGAGTTTCAACCGCGAGCAGGTCGAGATCCTCCGCGCCCATTCCCCGGACGCGGACATCACCCACAACTTCATGGGCTTCTTCACCGAATTCGATCATTTTCGGCTAGGCCGCGACATCGACGTGGCGACGTGGGATTCCTATCCACTGGGCTTTCTCGAACAGTTCTGGTTCTCGTCGGACGAGAAGCGCGCCTACCTCAGGCAGGGCCACCCCGACATCGCTGCCTTCCACCACGATCTCTATCGGGGGTGCTCGGGAGGGCGCTGGGGGGTGATGGAGCAGCAGCCGGGGCCGGTGAACTGGGCGCGCTTCAACCCCGCGCCGCTCCCCGGAATGGTGGCGCTGTGGACGCTCGAGGCCGCCGCGCACGGGGCCGAGCTCGTCAGCTATTTCCGCTGGCGGCAGTTTCCTCAAGCGCAGGAGCAGATGCACGCCGGGCTCCTGCGCCCCGACAGCTCGGAGGCCGAGGCGGCCGACGAGGTGCGGCAGGCGGCGGCGGTGCTGGCGGAGATCGGCCCGCAGGAATGCGCCAGCGCCCCGGTCGCGCTGGTGTTTTCCTACGAGGCGGCGTGGGTGATCGGCATCCAGCCGCAGGGGGCGAGCTTCCGCTACCTCGAGCTGGTGTTCGAAGCCTATTCGGCGCTGCGCGAGCGCGGGCTCGATGTGGACATCGTCTCGCCCGACGCGGACCTTTCCGGCTACCGCATGGTGGTGGTGCCGACCCTGCCGATCGTGCCCGAGGGTTTCGCGCAGAAGCTGGCGGCGCTCGACGTGCCGGTGCTGCTCGGCCCGCGCTCAGGGAGCAAGGACGCGAGCTTCCGCATTCCCGATGGCCTCGCCCCGGGCGCACTCAAGGCACTGGTGCCGCTCACCGTCACCCGCGTCGAATCCCTGCGCGACGGGGTGGCCGAGGCGGCGGAGGGCTTCGTCGTCACCCGCTGGCGCGAGGATGTGGCGAGCGACCTCGTGCCCGAGCTGACCGATGCGCAAGGCCGCGGCGTCGTTTTCCTGCATGGCCGGGTGCGCTATTGTGCGGCTTGGCCCGACCGCGCGCTGCTCCGCCTGCTGACCGGGCGGATGGCGAGCGAGGCGGGCCTTGCCCTTCTCGATTTGCCCGCAGGGATCCGGGTGCGGCGGAGCCAGACCTGCGTCTTTACCTTCAATTACGCATCGGAGGCGGTGTTCGTGCCGCATCTAAGGGGGGTTTTGCCCCCTGCCAGCTGGCACCTCGACCCCCGCCAGACCCCCGCCAGACCCCCGCTAGACCCCCGCTAGACCCCGCCTAAACCCCCGCCAACAGCCGCTCGTAATGCGATCTGAGCGTCTCCGCGCCGAATTCCGGGGTCAGATCGGCGCGGTAGGTGCCGGTTTCGGGATCGAGCACCAGCATCGATTCGGTGGCATAGTAGCGGGCGATCCGGGCGTATTCGGCCTTCTCGGCGAACCAGTCGGAGAACGGCGCGCCGAGGGCGAGGATGCGCTCGGCGGCGGTGAAGATCCGCGGCGAGACGGACTTGAAGCGGGGCTCCTTGCCGGCCACCTGAAAGAGCAATTCTCCCTGTTCTTTCAGAGAGATGGCAGGGCCGGGCCCGCCGATGGGGAGCACCTTGCCGAGCGCTTGCGGGTTGTCGATGCACTGGCAGATGAAGCGCGCGAGATCATCGTCGCTGATGGGCTTGCAGCGGGTCAACTCGCCGTCGCCGAAGATCAGGAAAGGCTTGCCCGCCTTCACTCTTTTCACCTGTCCGGACAAGGACTTGAAGAAGGCCGTCGGGCGCACGACGGTGTAACCCATGCCGCTCGCGGCAAGCTGTGCCTCGAACCTCAGCTTGGCGTGCTGGAACGCAAGCAGCGGCTTCTGCACGCAGATCGCCGACAACAGGATGAAGTGCCGGGCGCCCGCTGCCTGCGCCGCCTCTAGCAAGGCGATATTGGCTCTGAAATCAACCGCTTGCGCATCCTTCGGTGAGCCCGAGCGGGAGGCGATGCAGGAGATGACGACCTCCGGTTCCGCCTCGCCCATCGACCGCGCGAGCGCCCCGCGGTCCGTCAGCACAGCCCGCCCCGGCGCGGTCACCGCGTGCCCCTCGGCCTCAAGGCGACGCAGCACCGCCGATCCGATCGTGCCGCTCGCCCCGGCGAGAAACACGCGGCGGGAGGCAGGGTTCGGCGACGTCATGCCGTTTTCCTAGCGCGGGCGGAACCGGCGGAAAAGCGCGAGTTTTGCGGCAGCACGCGGCCTCAGCGCACCGGCTCGATGCGGTAGAGCCTGCCGCTGCCGCTGCGCGGGACCGGCACGAAGCCCTCCGGCGCAACGAAGCCGGGCGCGATGTAGCCGACCAGCCACACGTGGGTGAAGGCCGCGCGCGGCAGCTGGGCAAGCGTTGCGGAGAGCCGCGGCCGACCGCCCGGCGGGCACTGGTCGCCCTGCACGAGATGCGAGGGGTCGCTGGTGAAGGGCGCAGCGGCCGGGTAGTGGACCTTGAGCGGATTGAGACCGGGCTGCTGCCACTGGTCGTTCACGAAGGCCCCGCGCCGCGCCATCGCCGCGCCCGCGAGGTGATCGAGCGGCGGCAGCGCCCAGGCCACGTGGCAGGGCTTGACCGAGAAGAAGGCGACCCGCGCGCCGACCGGCAGATTGTCGATCGCCGGAAGCGCTGCCTGGACGAGGCGGTCCTGCTCGACATAGGCGAGGCTCGTCACCGCCAGGCGCCCGGCGAACAAGGCGAGAGCGGCGGCGCCCGCCGCGATCAGGACGCGCGAGCCCTTGCGCACCGGCGCGATGGCCACCAGCCCGATCGCCAATCCATAGGGAAGCAGCCGCATATCGGCAAAGGCCGAGCCGAACACCTTCACGGGCAGGGCGAAAAAGAACAGCACGCACAGGACTGCGGCAATCCCCAGGCCGCGGTCATAGCGCACCGTCCGGCTGAACAGCGCCCAGACGAGCAGCGCCGCCACCACGGCCGCCGAACCGACGTCGATCAACTGCCACTTGGTCCTGAGCGGCGAGAGCAGGAAAATGTACTTGAACAGCAGGTCCCAGCCCGACATCGCCGCACCCGAACTCTCCGCGCGCCACACCACCATCGGCACGATCGGCAAAAGCAGCGGCCAGCAGACGCCGAGGATGCGGACCACCGCCCGCACCGGCTTCTCGCGCGCGGCGAACATCTCGGCCAGCATCGCGGAACCGGTGAGCAGGCCAAGGAAGGCCCAGCCATAGGTGTGGCACACCCAGATCATCGCGCCGGCACCGCCCAGCCACAGGCGAGCGGCCGTGTCGCGTCCCTGCCGGTGCAGGCGCAGCCACGCCACATGGGCGAGCAGCGCCAGCGCCATGCTGAGCACGTAATTGAGAAAGCCGTAGTTGAACGGGTAGCCGTAGAGGAGCGTGATCGCCGCGACGGCGAAGGGCGTGATGCGCCCATGCACCTCGCGCGCGAGCAACAGCAGGCCGAGCACGCCGAGCAGCTGCGCGAGGATGACGGCGGCGTGGACCGATCGCTCGAGCCCGAGCATCGGGTGGAGGACCTCGACCAGGATGTCGCCGCCGAGATTGCCGATCAGCGCCCAATCGTAGGAATAAAAGCGCTGGAGCTCGGGTCGCTGCGCGAGTTCGGTCTGCACCGCGTAGCGACCGAGATGACCGTAAAGATCGGTGAGCGGCGGGAAGCTCACCACCAGCAGCGGGATCAGGGATACGACGCAGATCAACGTGATGAGCGGCCACTCGCCGCGCCAGCCTGACAAGGGACGCGGGCGCACGCCCGGTTGCAGATCGAGGGTCTGTGCAAGGTTCATGGGCTGGAGCTGAATTCGGATCAAGGTTGCGAGAGAGGAACGGGAGGCGAAAAGGCGGCAGCGGTTGCGAAGCGCTGCGGCCAAGCCTCGCGTCGCCCCTGTTCGCCGCCCGGACGCGCGATGTAAACCGCGAACTTCAGAGCCTGCCGCTGCCGGTCTCAGTCACGGCCAGCCGGACGGAAGACGACGAACTGCGAAAGGACGAAGAAGATCGCGACATAGGCGGCGATCGCGGGAAGCTGCGCGAGGGGATTGCCCGGCCCGAGCACGTCGCGCGCGGCGAAGAGCACCGCGAGGTTTGCGCCGTAGGCGACGGCGAAGGCAGCGAGGAAGCGTGCGACCTCCGGCGCCCTCACAGCGCCGGTCACGCCGAAGGTGAAGCGCCGATTGAGCGTGAAGGAGAGCACCAATCCGACCCCGAAGCCCGCAGCGTTGGCAGCGAGGTCGCCGAGGCCTGCCCACAGGCCGACGAAGATCACCGCCCAGCCCACCGCCGAGTTGGCGAGCCCGGTCAGAAGGAAGCGGGCCAGCCGGCCGATCATCGGCTCAGCGGGCGAGGAGGCGATATTGCGCGCCCAGCGGCAGCCAACCGAGCCCCCGCTCGAGCGGGCGCAGCGGTGCGAGCGCCGCCGGGAAGAACAGCGTCCACTTGAGGTCGACATCGGCGAAGCCTGCCGCCCGGAAGCGCCGGCGCATTTCGGGCGCGCTGATCAGCACCGCGTTGGCATCGAAGGGGCAGGTCGCCACCGCGTGCCGGGTGAGCGGGTTCCAGGGATTGTGCTCGAACAGCACGAAGCGCCCCTCGGGCGTCAGCGTGCGCCTGATTTCGGCGAGCAGGCGGATATGGTCTTCAGCCGGGATGTGGTGGAAGACGCAGGCCGTGAACACGAGGTCGAAGCTGCCATCGGCAAACGGCAGCGTCCGGCCGTCATAACAGACGGTCTCGATCGGGCGGATCGCACGCGCTTCGCAATGGGTCAGCGAGCGGGCCGAAACGTCGAGCGCGGTGAGCGCCGCCTCGGGGAACGCGGTCTGGAGGTGGGCGATACAGTTCCCGCGACCGGCGCCGAAATCCATGATCCGCCGGGGCGCGACGCCTGCTGCGGCAAGGGCGCGGGCGGCTTCCTCGGCCTTGTAGGCGGCGAAGAAGTCCGGGTCCTCGCCGCTCAGTCGCACCGAGGCGGCGTGCTGTGCCTCGTATTCGTCGACATAGGCGTCAAATTCAGCCTGCGACACGGATCGCCTCTTCGCTGGATGCGGGAACGGGCTGCACCGCTTCACCCGCCGCAGCGGCGGTGACCGCAACCGGGTGGCGGCGCACTTCGGCGACCTGGAACAAGGGGCGGTGCTTGGATTCCATGTACATCCGGCCGAGATATTCGCCGAACACGCCGAGCACCAGCAGCTGCACGCTGCCCATGATGAGGATCAGCGCGGCGAGGCTCGCCCAGCCTTGCACCGTGCCGCCGGCGAGCCACACCCACACGATCCCCGCCAGCGAGAGGAGGCCGGCCAGGCCGAACAGCATTCCAAGGTGCGAGGCGAAACGCAGCGGCACCGTCGAAAAGCTGGTCACGGCGTCGATTGCCAGCGCCACCATCTTGCGCAGCGGGTATTTGGTCTCACCGGCAAAGCGCGCGTCGCGCTCGTAGGGGAAGGGCACCTGGCTGAAGCCGACATAGCTGACGAGCCCGCGAATGAAGCGGTAGCGTTCGGGCATGGCGTTGAGCTGATCGACCACGCGGCGGGTCATCAGCCGGAAATCGCCGGTGTCGGGCGGGATGTGGGTGTCGACCAGCTTGTCGAGCATCCGGTAGAACAGCGCTGCCGTGCCGCGCTTGAAGGCGGTCTCGCCATGGCGCTTGATCCGCTGGCCATAGACGACGTCATGACCCTCTCGCAGCTTAGCGAGCATCGGCGCCAGCAGTTCGGGCGGGTCCTGGAGATCGGCGTCGAGGACGAACACGATCGCGCCGCGCACGTGGTGCAGCCCTGCGGTGAGGGCCAGCTGGTGGCCGTGATTGCGCGCCAGATCGATCGCGACGATGTGCGGATCGCGCTCGGCATGGGCGCAGATCCGCGCCCAGCTGGTGTCTTTCGAACCGTCGTTGACGAGGATCAGCTCATAGTCCGCCCCGAAGCAGCCGCGTGCCGCTGCGGTCACGCGGGCGACCATCGCGTCAAGGCCGTCCTCCTCGTTGTAAACGGGAACGACGATCGACAGCGCGCAGGAGCCCGGTGCTGCTTGCGGAACCTGCACGTTGCCACCCCTCCCGATCCGGTCCGCAGACCCTAGCCGAACATGGTTAATGAAGCGTTGGAGGCCCTGCGTCCCGGGCGCGCAGCCGGTGACAGGAGCCGAAAGCTCGCCGCTTTCATCGGCGGCGGGCACCGGCACGCCCTTTGGACGAAGTTTGCAGGGCTCGCAAGGCGAAGCTTTGCGCCGCCCCGACGCTGGGCCGATCAACCCGCTCCGGCGGCGGCATAGATCCGGTCGATAAGCGCGGAGGCATCGAGGATCCGCCGCGCCTCTGGGTCGAAGCGCGCATTTTCGGCGATACGCCTGGCCCAAGCGGCGGCGGCGCGTCCGCCCCAGTCGTCGGGCGGGGCAACAAGCCGCTCGCACGCGATGCCGGTGAGATGAACGAGTTCGAGATCGTAGAAGCTCCCGCCGACGTTGCGCAAGGAAGCACCGCCTCTTGTGCCGTAAGGGCTCGCCTCGATCACCGCGTCCTGCCCCGCGTTGAGGCGCCACGAACAGGCGAGCCGCACCGCCGCGCCGCCGGCGAGATCGAAGGTGGCGACGGCGTAGTCTTCCACTTCGTCAGTCTTGGTCCCGAGCGGCCTGCCGCCGCCGAACATCTGCGCATTGACGCCTTTCACCTTCGGGAAGCCGGTGAGCCACAGGATCAGGTCGGCAAGGTGGATGCCGAGGTCCATCAGCCCCCCCCGCCTGACTGGGCCTTGGCGTAGAACCACGGCTTGTCCGCCCCGTAGGCGTTGTGAAACACGAGATCGGCGACAAAAATCTCTCCGAGCGCGCCGCTGCGAACCAGTTCGGCCAGCGCCGTGGCGGCGGTATGGCGGTATGGCGGTAGGAGAAGTCGACCGCCAGCAGCCGGTGGGCAGCCTCGGCGGCGGCGATCACGGCGCGCACCTCCGCGCTGCTTCGCCCCAAAGGCTTCTGGCAGAACACCGCAAGGCCCCGTTCGAGCGCCGCGATGGCCTGCTCGGCATGGAGCGCGCTCGGAGTCGCGTTCATGAGCGTTGACGACGTCGATGCCCTTCCAGTTCCAGCCCTGCATGTTCACCTGCCGCGGCCCGTCCTGGTGGTAGCCCGCGATCACCAGCCGTCCGCCAAAGCCGACCAGCTCGCCCGCGAGGTCGAGCGGCCATTGCTTGCCGACGCATTCGATCACCCGCTCGCACAGGGTCTCGCCGGTGACGGCCTTTACGTCCTCGATGATCCGCCAGTGATCGTCCATGACGATGGTCTCGGCCGCGCCGTAGTTCCGGGCGAGCTCGAGGCTCTCCTGGCGACGCGAGATGGCGATGACCGTCGCCCCCGCCTCGCTCGCCAGCCGGGTGAGCACCGCGCCGAGAAAGCCGATGCCGATGATCGCGACATGCTGGCCCGCCGGAATCTCGCTGCGGCGGAAGATGTTGAAGGCGCAGCCCAGCGCCTCGCCGGGGAAGGGCTGGCCCTCCAGTTCGGGGGGTAGCGTCACGACCATCGCCGCCGGCACGACATCGGCCTCGGCGTAAGACCGGTAGCCGAGCGCCGCCACCAGGTCGCCCTCGGCAAGCCCGGTCACGCCCGGGCCGACCGCCTCGATCCGCACCCGGACCTCGCCCTCGCGGGCGCGGGCCGCGCGACCTCCTCGATCCGCATCTCGCCCGGTGCCGCCAGCACCGCCGCCTGCATGGTCATCACGAACCCCTTGTCTCGTGTTGATCGATCTCGTCGAGCACCTCGCCCGCGACCACGTCCTGCTCGATCTCGGCGAGCTCCGCGCTGTCGACCGGCACCCCGAGGCGCTCGGCGAGGCGGTGCAGCAGTTCGGCGAGGCGAGTCAGCTCGTGCTCGGTGAGGAGCGAGATGTGGAGGTCGAGGTCTGCCCGCCGGTCGGCGAGCGCGGCCATCCGGTTGTGGCTGATGAGCACGAAGGTCGACAGGAAGATCGCCTCGAGCGAGGCCGCGCTTGCGAGGATTACGAAGCTCGGGTCAAAGCGCGGGCCGGGCAGCCAGCCGAGGTTGACGGCGATCCACACGACGACAATCGCCACGTGGACCCAGACGAAGACCATCGAGCCGGTAAAGGCGGTGATGTGCCGCGCCAACCGCTCGGACCACGGCGCGCGCGCATTCTCCTCGCCCTCGCGCTCGGAGAGGGCGACGATGTTCTCGCGCAGTGTGCCGCTGAGGCCGGCGGGTGCGGGCATCAGCCGGCCGCAATGAAGGCTTCGAGCGCGGCGAAAGCCTCGTCGTCGGTCATCTGCTCAGGGGGATCCACCCGCCGCCGCCCGGACATCAGCACGGCGCGCGCGGTGCTCGGCTGGGAGCCGACGACGTCGCTGGTCACCGGCCTGCGCAAGACCTTCGCCTGGTTCGCCGCGGAGCACGGCGCGGGCCATGCGGCCCCGCTCGCGGCGGAGCGGCGCGAGCGGCTCAGCGAGGCGCCCTTCATGTTCGCGAAAGAACGCGCCGAGGCGGCGCGCTAGGGATCAGGCGCCCTGCGGGGCAAGCGCATCGCTTGCGCCCGCGCGGGGACGGTGCAGCAGCCAGCCGGTCGCGACGCACAGGGTGACGAGCAGCAGTCCAGCCAGAGCGAGCCCGCCCCCCGCGCCGGCCTGCCCGGCCGCACCCGCCTCCGGCTGCATGGCGTTGACGATCATGCCATACCCCCCCGTCGCCCACGCCAGCGCCAGGAGCCCGGCCAGCGCGCGGCCCGACGTCCGGGCGGCGAGGTCGGGCAGGACGAAGGCGAGCGCGATGCCGAGGATCGCAAGGTCGTAGTCGTAGCTGTAGGGGCTGACGAACAAGGACAGCGTGCAGATCAGCGCCGCGCGGGCCGCGAAGCCAAGCCGGGCGAGCGCCGCCCAGGCCAGCGCCAGAACGGCGGCAAGGGCGATGGCGGCGTGGCCGATCATCGCCGCCTCCGCAGGCACGCCGAAGGTGAGCAGGGCCGCATAGGCCGACGTCATGCGGTACATGGGGTAATAGCCTCCGGCGAGGAACGCCCCCGCCTCGCGCACCGCACCGAGAAAATCGGCCCAGACCCCGACACCGTAGGCCAGCGTTGCCGCTCCGGCCGCGGCCAGGACGACGGCCGCAGCGATCCCGACCACGTCCCACCGCCGTCCGAACAGCGCGAGCAGGCCCACGCCCACCGCCAGATGCGGCTTGATGACCAGCAGTCCCAGCGGCAGGCCGGCCACCGCCCTGCGGTCGCGCCACGCCAGCAGGAAGGCGCCGATCAGCCCGGCGACGAGAAAGCCGTTCTGTCCGGTGCGCAGGTTGAGCATGACGATCGGCAGCAACGCGATCAGCACCGGCAGCAGCCATTCCCCGGCGATGCGGCGCAGCACCGCGAGGTAGAAGCCGAAGCTCGCCAGTGCGAACAGGGCATAGGCCGCGCCGACCGGCAGGCGGGCCAGGCTGTCCATCAGCAGGGTGAAGGGCGGCGGATAGGTCCAGGGCATGAAGCTTGCGATCGGGCTTGCCTCGGCCTGCACCTTGAGCATCGCGGCGGCATCGTAGGCGTCGGCAACCCGGCCCTCGCCCGCCAGCCGCCCGGCGATGTGGAAGGCATCGAAATCGGTCAGCTCCTTGACCAGCCCGAACTGCTCCGGCGACTGGAACCGCACCGCCGAAATCGCCACGAGCAGCACCGCCACCACGAGATAGCAGGCGAGGAGCAAGCGGCTGCGGCCGATCGCCTCGGCAACCGATGGTCCGGTTCGGCTCAAAGGCTCGTCCCCTTGAAGATCCGTTCGGGAATGGCGCGGATCACGGTCATGACAAGACGCCAGATCGGCTTCACGTAGATGACGTCGCGGCGCTTGGCGGCGGCCTGATAGATTCCCTCGGCGACCGCATCGGGCTCGGCGGTGAGGCGCAGGGGCAGGTCCATGCCGGCGGTCATGCGGGTGCGCACGAAGCCGGGCAGCACGGTCATCACGTGCACGCCGCGCTTCGACAGGCGGTTGCGCAGGCCGGACAGGAAAGCGGTGTACCCCGCCTTGGCCGAGCCGTAGACATAGTTGCTCGCCCGCCCGCGGTCGCCCGCGACCGAGCTGATGCCGATGATCGTCCCGCTGCCGCGCTCCGCAAAGCGGTTGGCGATCAGGCCGGTGAGGAGCGCCGGGCCTTCGTAATTGCTGCGTATCACCAGCGTGGCCGCCGCCGGGTCCGCTTCGGAAACCGCCTGTTCGCCGAGAACCCCGACGACGCAGATCGCTGTAGCGGGGAGGACCGGCAGGCTGTCGAGGAAGGGGCCGAAGCTGGCGGCGTCGAGGATGTCGAGTTCGTGCACGCTCGCCTTCACCCCGTGGCGCAGGGCGAGATCGGCGGCATCGGCGGCAAGGCCTTCGCTGCGGCGCGCGGCGAGCTGCAGGTCGTGCCCCGCGGCGGCGTAGCGGCGGGCGAGCGCCATGGCGATATCGGAACGCGCGCCGATGATGAGCACGGGCTGGGCGGTCATAGGCAGAGCCTTTCGGATTGGCTGGAACGGAACAGGCCGAGGGCGCACTCGCGGCGCATCGCCGCAAAGGCCCCGGCCCGGGGATCGGAACGGCGCAGCGTGGCGGCCGCCATGCGCGCGTCCTTGGCGAGGTAGAAGCGCCCGCCGTGATCGAGCGTGATCGCGTCGAGCCGGTCCATCAGGCTCGCGCTGCGCTCGGAAAAGGGGAAGTCGAGCGCCAGGGTGTAGCCCTCGCGCGGGAAGGACATCCCTCCCGCCTCGCCGCCCATGCGCTTCAGGACCGACAGGAACGAGCCTTGCCCGCTCGCGGCGATCGCCTGGAGGAGCGCGGTCAGCCCCTCCTTTGCGGCGCCGGTGGGCAGCACGCACTGGAACTGCATGAAACCGCGCGCGCCGTAGATGCGGTTCCATTCGAGGATCGCGTCGAGGGGGTAGAAATAGCTGTCCCAGTCGACCACGCTCGTCCCTGCTCCAGCGCGGGCATTGCGGTGGTAGAGCGCGTTGAAGGCGCGCACCGTCATGCGGTTGAGCGCGACTTGCGGCAGATCGACGGGCACCTTGCGCACCGGCTTGCGCGGCACGTGGAAAGGGGCCGAACGGCGCACCCGCGACAATTCGTCCGTCGTCGCGTGCTCGCCCAGCATCAGCGCCGATCGCCCCATCGCCGCCCCGGTGGTGAGGCAATCGATCCACGCGACCGAATAGGTGGCGGCCTCGTTGGCCTCGAACAGCGCCATGACCTCGCCCAGATCGCGCGCGGGCAGCGTGGTCTGGCGGATCCAAGCGCTCTCCACCCGACGCAGGCGGAAGGCGACGCGCAGGATGATCCCGGTGAGGCCCATGCCGCCGATCGTCCAGGCGAACAGCTCCGCATTCTCCTGCGGGCTGCACCGCAGCACCGTGCCGTCCTCGGTCATCAGGTCGAGCCAGTCGACGAAGCGGCCGAAGGTGCCGTCGCGGTGGTGGTTCTTGCCGTGGACGTCGGCCGCGACCATGCCGCCAATGGTCACGAACTTGGTGCCCGGCGTCACTGGCGGGAACCAGCCGCGCGGCAGGAAGGTGGCGATCACGTCGGCAAGCAGCACGCCCGCCTCGACCACCAGCTGGCCGTTCTCCTCCTCGAAGGCGAGCATCCGCCGGAAGGCCCGCATATCGATGGTGGCGTTGCGCTGCATCGCGCAGTCGCCATAGCCGCGCCCGTTACCGCGCGCGATCCGGGGCCCCTCGGCAAGCGCCATGCGCAGCGCCGCCTCGTCGCGCGGGGCATGGACGCGGCACAGCTGACGGGGGAAGCGCCCCCACCCCTCGATCATCATGCGCGATTGCCCACAGCCTTGCGTCGTCCCTGCCTCGGTCGTTCCGGTCGATAGCGCGCGGGGCGCCGGTCGGATGAACCGTCCTTATAGTTAACGACTTAATAAATCCTCATCGCGTAGGCAGGCCTCGGCAATCGCGCCGCAAGGGAGCCAACCAGACGATGAACATGATGACGGCCCTGAGCGCGTTCGATGCCGGGACGGCAGCGCCCGGGACCGCACGGCGCGTGCTCGTCGTCGATCTCGACAACACCCTGGTGCGCACCGACCTGCTGCATGAAAGCGTCTGGCGCGCACTCGCCATGGCGCCCGCGAACGGCATTGCCGCCCTCAGCCGGATGCCGCGCGGACGCGCCGATCTGAAGGCGCAGCTCGCCGCGGCGGGCCGGATCGACGCCGCGACCCTGCCTTACGACACCGACGTGCTCGAAATGGTGCGGGCGGCGCGGGCGCAAGGTCGGCTGACGGTGCTGTGCACCGCAGCCGACACCCGCATCGCCCAATCCGTGGCTGCGCATCTCGGCCTGTTCGACGAGGTCTATGGCTCGGACGGGGTCACCAATCTCAAGGGCCGGGCCAAGGCCGACTTCCTGACGGCGCGCTTCGGCGAAGGCGGCTTCGACTATATCGGCGACAGCGCTGCGGACCTGCCGGTCTGGAGACGCGCGCACGCCGCGATCACGGTCGGCCTGCGCCCGTCGCTGCGCCGCCGGGTGACGAGCATCGGCGGCGAGGTCTCGCACATCGCTCGCCCCGGGAAAGGCTTCGCGCCGTACCTGAAGGCGATGCGCCCGCACCAGTGGCTGAAGAACATCCTCGTCTTCCTCCCGGTGCTCGCTGCGCATGACTTCGCGCCCGCCACCTGGCTCGCGGCCATCGCCGCCTTCTGCGCCTTCAACATGGTCGCCTCGAGCGTCTACCTTACCAACGACCTGCTCGATCTCGAGGCCGACCGCGCGCACCCGCGCAAGCGGCTGCGCCCCTTCGCATCGGGTGAGGCCGCGGTGCTGCACGGCTCGCTGCTGGCGGCCGGGCTTCTGGCGCTGGGCGCCTGCCTTGCGCTGCTGGTGGGCCGGGCGGAGTTTATCGCCGTGCTGGCGGGCTATTACCTCCTCACCACCGCCTATTCGATGGCGCTGAAACGCAACCTCATCATCGACATCAGCACGCTCGCCGGGCTCTACACCATGCGCGTCGTAGCCGGTAGCGCGGCAACCGGAATCCCCTTGTCGCAATGGCTGATCGGCTTTGCCCTGTTCTTCTTCTTCGCGCTCGCCGCCGTGAAGCGCCAGGCCGAACTGGTCGACGGCCTCGCGACCGGCCGCGACAAGGCAGCGGGCCGCGCCTACGAGACCGCCGACCTGCCGATCGTCACGATGATGGCCATCGCGGCGGGATACGCCGCAGTGCTGCAATTCGCCCTCTACCTGAATTCCGATGACGTGCTGCGGCTTTACCAGAGCCCCAAATTCCTGTGGGGTGTCGGCCCGATCCTGCTGTTCTGGATCAGCCGCATGGTGATGCAGGCGCATCGCGGGCAGATGCACGACGATCCGATCATCTTCGCGGTGCGCGACCGGGTGAGCCTTCTGTGCGGGCTTGCCGTGGTCGGGCTGGGGCTGGCGGCGGCGCTGCTGTGAGCCCGGCGACGCTGGCCCTGCGCTACGCCGCCTTCGCCGCTGCGGCGACCGCCGCCAACCTCGCGGCCCAGCGGCTGGTGCTCTGGACGGGGCACACGGCCATGCCTGCCATCGGCGAGGGCGTGCTGCTGGGTGCGGCGATCCTTGTCGGGACCGGCGTCGGCCTGGTGCTGAAATACGTGCTCGACAAGCGCTGGATCTTCGCCGACCGCGAGACCGGGATCACCGCCCACACCCGCAAGTTCGGGCTCTACACCGCGATGGGTCTCGTGACGACCGCGATCTTCTGGGGTTTCGAGACCGCCGCCTGGTCGATCTGGCGCACCCCGTCTGCCCGCGAACTCGGCGCCGTCGCCGGCCTCGCGATCGGCTATGCGGTGAAATACCGCCTCGACCGCCGCTTCGTGTTCCGCCCCGCCGCGAGCGCTGCGGCCTTCAAGGGCGCGCTGCGGGCCGGCCGCGGCTGAGGGCACCCGCGCGAGGTCCGGACAACGGCACGCGCAGAGCCAGAGCCGGCGCTCAGGATGCAGCGCCGCACTGTTCGCGCTGGACTTCGGCGACCTCCTTGATTGTGCACAGGGCCTGCCCGTCGAAGGCTCACCCCGTCCCGCCGCCAAGCGTCTCGCAGCGCCAGGTTTCGGCCTTCACTTCGGCGCTCAGAAGCTTGCCGATGCCCGCATCCACATAAGCGTGGAGGCTCTTGCTGGTTCGAGATGAGGTCGGATCGCTCGGGTAAAGACCGCGAAGCTCATCGAAGGTGCTGCTGGAATTGCGGGAAGCGGCAACGGTAGGGAAGCGCTTGATCTCACCGAGCACGGCAGTCGGCGGCATTTGTCGCGCATGGTCGAAAGTAGCCGCAGCTTCGAGGGCACATCGCGCAGCCAGACGGTTGGCGAGCGTCGACGAATACGTCTTCAGAGACCGCGACAGATGCGTCCTTCCGATGATCGCGTGCGGATCGTGCGGAACCCGAATGCGAGATTGGTAGATCGAGCCGCGACGCCACACGCCATCGGCGCGCGTGAGTGACACTGCTGCGCGACACTTCGGAACAGTGTTTCCGAAGCCCTTCAGACGGTTAACCCGATGCCAAACCGATCATGTGCGGCACATCTGTGCGACACTTTGGCCGAGACGATTGGCTAGATCGTTGAGAAAGCGTGGAATTTTGGGAAGTGGTGCCGCTTACGTGACTCGAACACGTGACCCCATCATTACGAATGATGTGCTCTACCGACTGAGCTAAAGCGGCATCCTCGCTCGCGGCCCTAGATCGGGTGGGACGCGGGCGCAATGCAAAGGTGGAGGCCCGAGCCGGAATCGAACCGGCGTATACGGATTTGCAGTCCGCTGCGTCACCACTCCGCCATCGGGCCGAGCCTTCCGGAGACGAAGCCCCCGGACGGATGCGGGGCACTAGCGATTCGGGTGCGGCTTGGCAATGTGTCTTCGTTTGCGATTGCGCAGGCCTGCGACAGAGACCGCCCCCCTTCCCCAACGTCAGTCTGGACGAGGTGGCGCGCGCGGGGCATGGCAGGGGCCATGACCATCGCCAGCCTCCTCGAACCCGTCACCGGCCAGCCCGGGCCTGCCCGCCTCGTCCATGCGGCCGACTGGATGCAGGGGCGAACGCTTTACGGCGGGGCCTCGGCGCTGGTGGCCTATACCATGGCGGTGCGCGCCTTTCCGGGCCTGCCGCCGCTGCGCGCGGGCCAGATCGCCTTCGTCGCGCCGGTGGGCGAGGACATCGAACTGCGCGCCGAGATCATCCGCCAGGGCCGCAACGTGACCCAGGTGCGCTCCGAGATCCTCGCCGAGGGCCGCATCGCGCTCTCAGCCTTCTGGCTGTTCGGCGAGGGGCGCGCGCCGAATGCGCACCATGCCCCGGCGCGTCCCGACGATTGGCCGGGCGTTCCGGAGGAGAGCGACGTCGTCACCCACCAATTCGCACCCGCCTTTGTCGCCAGGAACTTCGAGCTGCGCCGCAGTCATCCCAAAGGCAGCGACACCGGCGCAACGGTGCGGCGCTGGGCACGGCTCACCGAGGCGCACGATCTCGACCCGGTGGCAAAGCTGGTGCTGATGGGCGACGTCATGCCGCCGGGCGCGATGCGCGCGATGCAGCGGCAGGGGCCGGTCAGTTCGATCAACTGGTCGTTCAACGTGCTCGACCCGGAAAGCCGCTCGCGCGGGGGCTGGTATCTTGCCGAGAACGCGAGCCAGCACGCAGATAGCGGCTATTCCTCAGAGCGCCTCAGGATGTGGGATGCCGACGGGCGCCAGGTGCTCGACGGCCTGCAATGCGTAGCGGTGTTCGGATAACGCCCGCCGCGAACCACACCATTCTGTCTCCGTTTCATTTCCTCATTAGAGAATATCGGAAGCGGACGAACACGGGGGCTTGGCGAGGACTGCGGCATCGCTGGGTGCGGGAAGGGGCTAACGATAGAAAAGAGCGGCCACGGACTTACCGGTTGCTAGGGCTGAGGATAACGCAAGGTCATTTGGCAGACATTCGATCTCAGTCGGATCGAGGCAAGTCGATCCGACGCGAGCTCATCATGACGCTGACGGACATGGCCGCGCTCACCGTCAGAGCGACGGCGCTGCGCGATCAACTTTTGTAGCTGCTCTCAGCATTGCAACAATCAGCTCTCGAGCAAGAACACCTAAGCGCTTGGCGGGAATTTGCACAAAAGCCTCAGCGTCATGCGCCTCCTGCATGGCCGCTACACCCGCCTCAACCAACGCGTCCGTAATCTCAATCTCAGCGGCTTCCGCCATATAGCACCTACGTCAACATCGCAGAGCCATTCCGCCGCGCGCGGTCGCTGGTCACAGACAGTATCCAACGCCCAACCTCGGCCGATATCGGGCCGCCATGCTGCGGGCGGTAACAATCCCCGCGCCGCCTGGCCTCAAAGATCCTCGAAGTTGGGCTTGCGCCGCTCCATCTCCGCCATCACGGCCTCGACCTGATTGCGGCTGCGCAGGATGCCGTGCTGTTCGATGCTTTCCTCGAGCAGGATCGCGTCGGTCTCGCGCTCCCACATCCCGGCCTGGAGGCGCTTGGCGGCGCGGATCGCGTGGGGGTTCTTGAGCGCGATGGTCCGCGCGATGGCGAGCGCGCGGTCGCGGGGGTTCGCGTCGACATGGGTGGCTAGCCCCAGGGCCTGCGCCTCGGCGCCGGTGAACTCGCGGTTGGTGTAAACGAGCTCGCGCAGCACATCGTCGCGCACCAGCCCGCGCCACAGGGCATAGCCGCCCATGTCCGGCACGAGGCCCCATTTCATCTCCATGATCGCCATCCGGGTTTCGGGGTGAACGATGCGGATGTCGGCGCCGCTCGCGATCTGGAGGCCGCCGCCGAAGCACACGCCGTGAACCGCCGCGATGACGGGGACCGGGAGCTTCCTCCACTGCATTGCCACCTGCTGCGCGCGGTTGGCGTTGCCGTAGGTGCGTTCGGTGAGGCTCGGCTCGTCCTCGCGCGGCTTCCTGGCGAAGTTGGAAAGGTCGAGCCCGGCGCAGAAGGCGCGCCCCTCTCCGGAAAGCACCACAGCGCGCAGGCCCTTCATGTGGTGGAGCGCATGGCCGGCCTCGATGATCCGCTCGAACATCTCCGCATCGAGCGCGTTCATCTTGTCGCCGCGGGTGAAGCGGACTTCGGCGACACCATCCTCGCCGAGGTCGATGGCGATGCGATCATTGGCGATCGTGGCAGGCTTGGCGGCGGTCGGGGCGGACATGGCGTGACATCCCTGGTTGGCTCGGTGGCAGGACCGCGAGATTGGCCCATCCCCTGCGTCCTGTCCAGAGCATCGGGCCCGCGGCCGGCTAGTGCCCGCGCGGCTCCGGGCCGGGGGCCAGGCTCAAGGACGGCCGGGCGGCAAGGGCATGGCCCCCGCCCCGACCGGCCGCGACAAGATCGGCAAGGCCGAAGGCGGCAAGCTTCGCCCTGAGGCGGACGATGAGGCGGGCGAGGTCGGCTGCCTCGGTGCCCGGGCGCGCCCGCCACAGGTCTGCGGTCAGTTCCGCGTCGCTGACCGACTCGCCGGGGCGTGCCGCAAGCCGCCACAGGATCGCGAATTCGCGCGGATCGAGGCCGAGCCAGCGATCCTCGACCCGCCCATCGCGGTGGGTGAGATCGAGCGTCAGGTCCCCCGCTTCGCGAAAACGCGCGGTGGCGATGTCCCTCGCGGGGAAGTGGCCGAGACCGGGGAGCGCGTTCAAAGCAGCCCCCCGGCCCGCATCGAGTAGACCGCCTCGCGGGTGATGATCAGATGGTCGATCAACGCGATGTCGAGGGCGCCCGCCACCTCGGCGAGCCGGCGGGTGGCGGCGATGTCGCACCCGCTGGGGCGGCAATGGCCCGATGGATGGCTGTGGGCGAGGATGATCCCCGCCGCATCGTGGCGCAGCGCCTCGCCGAGCAGTTCGCGCATCCGCAAGGTCAGGGCATTCATGGTGCCGATCCCGCAGGGCGCATCGCCCAGCCAGCCGCGCGCGCGATCGACGAAGATCGCGTGGCCGCGCTCTTGCGTGGCGGGCGGGGCGAGGATGACGTCGCGCAGGTAGGCGATCATCGCCGCCGTGCGCCGCTCGGGGACGGGCGCCGTCAGCCCGGCGGCCGGAAGGGGGGCGGTCAGGATCGGCACGGTCGCCGCCATGCCGCCATGGCGGCGATCTGGTCCGCGCGCGCGCTACCGCGCCGCTCTGTCATGGTCGCCACCCCAGCACCCCCGGAACCGCCTGTCGCCACTCCCGGTATGGTCCGAAGCGGCGCTGGCGCAGCGCATGACGGGCAAAGCCCGCGATGAGCAACAGGAGCTGGCAATAGGACGGCCCGATCACGAGGATTGCGTAAGCGAGCGGCGACACCTCGTGGACCAGCGCCTTGACGAGGTGCGCTGCCACGGCCACCACCTGGAAGCCGGCGATCCACAGCGGGTAATTGCGATTGGCGTTGAGCGCGATGCCGACGAACAGTGCCGCCGCCATGAGGTCGAGCGAGATGACCATCGTCGCCCAGGGGCCGATGTCCGTCGCGCTGAGACCCAGCCCCCGCGCGATGTAGACCGGCACCACCATGGTCGCGAGGAACACGCCGATCAGCCAACGTTCCGGGGCCCCGCCCCAGCGCCAGATGGCACCCGCCAGCAGCAGGCTGGCGAGATGCTGGGCCGGGACTCGGAATTCGTTGAACAGATCGAGCAGCATCGCCATCGATCAGGCCGGCATGGCGTCCTTGCGGGTCGGCAGCGCGGCGAGATCGGACGGCGGGAGGGTGGTCGGAATCCCGCTGTCCGGGCCGGCGTGCACCTCGGCGACCTTGCTGAGCTCGTCATGGACGCGCAGCAGGTTGGTCGACATCGCGAGCGCCTGGCTTTCGGCTTCGGTAAGCCGCAGCAACGCACGCTGGCCGGTGTTGACCTCGACCTCCGGGTTCTGCCGCGCGGCGAGCATCGCCTGCTTGAGGCGCGCCATCGCGATGATCGCCTCGTCGGCGAGGGCCTCGGCTTCGCGGATCAGCTTCTTGAGGTTGTGAGCATCGGCGAGAATACGGTTATCCATTTTCGGTCTCCGACGCGCCCGGTGCTCATCCGGCCGCGACACGTGGTTCCCCGGAGTAGTTCGCCTTGCCATCCGTCGCCGCGCTGAGGGTCATCGCGGCCGTCACCGCGAGGATCACGGCGGCGAAGACACCCGATGCAATCCCGATGATTGCCCCAAGCCGAAACAGGACGGCATGCTCCCCATCGAGCACTCCGGGGACGACCTTCGGTTCGCCCGGTTTCAGCCACGGTGCCTGTTCTATGAGCGGCATTGCATCGCTGAGGACCAGGTGACCCAGATCGTCCCGATCGCCGAATGCCGCCAGATCGGCGATCGGACGTAGCTGCGATTTTGTGTATGCAGGTTCGCTGAAGACCGCCACGGCGCTAGGCTCGGCGGGCGCGGCCTCGCCGTCTGCCGCTTCCGATGGCTGCGTCGCCCTGAAGTTCTCGACCAGTTCGCCGAGGCTGCCGGCGTCGTAGAAATCCTTCAATGCGCGGATATGCTGGTTGATCCGCGTCTCGGACACGCCGAGTTCCATCGCGATCACCTTGATCGGCACCCGCCGATCGATGCGCTCCATCACGGCTAGCTGACGGTCGGTCAGCCGGCGAGCGGCTCCGGACGCCATGAAAATCTCCTCGCGCGAATCCCCGATTAGGCGAAACCTCTAACCTTTTTCAGGCGAAAGGTTAATATTAATCGGATCAAATCGGTCTCAAATAAGCCGCGCGACTTACGCGGCCGAACTGTTGACGCCCAGCGATTGCAGGTAGCGGCGGATGTTGCGCGCCGCTTGGCGCAGGCGCTGTTCGTTCTCGACCATCGCGATCCGCACATAGCCCTCACCGTTCTCGCCATAGCCGACGCCCGGCGCGACCGCGACCTGCGCCTGGGTCAGAAGCTGCTTGGAGAACTCGAGACTGCCCATCGCCTTCAGCGCCGGCGGCAGCGGCGCCCAGGCGAACATCGAGGCGGGCGGCGGCGGGATCTCCCAGCCGGCGCGGCCGAACGCCTCGACCATCACGTCGCGGCGCTTCTGGTAGAGCGCGCGGTTGGTCTCGATGATGTCCTGCGGACCGTTCAGCGCCGCGCAGGCCGCGGCCTGGATCGGGGTGAAGGCGCCGTAATCGAGATAGGATTTCACGCGGGTCAGCGCCGCAATCAGCTGGCGGTTGCCGACCGCGAAGCCCATCCGCCAGCCGGCCATCGAATAGGTCTTGCTCATGCTGGTGAACTCGATCGCCACGTCCTTGGCGCCCGGCACCTGCATGATCGAGGGCGTCGGGTTGCCGTCGAAATAGAGCTCGGAATAGGCAAGGTCGCTGACCACCCAGACCTGGTTCTCCTTCGCCCAGGCGACCAGCCGCTCGTAGAAGGCGAGGTCGACGATCTCGGAGGTCGGGTTCGAGGGGTAGCTCACCACCAGCACCGAAGGGCGCGGCACGGTATAGTTCATCGCCCGCTCAAGCGATTCCCAGTAATGCTCGTCCGGCGTCACCGGCACCGAGCGGATCGTCGCGCCGGCGATGATGAAGCCGAAAGTGTGGATCGGATAGGAAGGGTTCGGCGCCAGCACCACATCGCCCGGCGCGATGATCGCGGTGGCGAGGCTCGAGAGGCCCTCCTTCGAGCCCATCGTGACGACCACCTCGGTCTCGGGATCGAGCTCCACCCCGAAACGGCGCGCGTAGTAGCCCGCCTGCGCGCGGCGCAATCCGGGGATGCCCTTGGACTGCGAATAGCCGTGGGCATCGGGCTTGGCGGCGACCTCGCACAGCTTGTCGATGACGTGCTGCGGCGGGGGCTGGTCGGGGTTTCCCATGCCGAGGTCGATGATGTCCTGCCCGGCCAGACGCGCCGCATGACGCATGGCGTTCACCTCCGCGATCACGTAGGGGGGCATCCGCTTCATGCGATAGAACTGGTCGTTCATGGCCGTCATCACCTCGTCTCATGCCGCGCCCATCGGGCCGCCGCAGCCTCTCACTAGGCGAAGATCGCCGCTACAGGGAAGCGGCTTTTCGGACGAGTTGCGATGGCGCTCGATTGACGGCATCATCGGCCCCGGCGCGGGCGGAAGGGACGATTTTCAGGCGATGGCACAGGACGGCGATCTCATGGCGGCAGCGGGAGAGGGCGTGAAGAGCTTTCTCGATATGCAAGGCGACGCGCTGCGCGAGATGATGGGCGGCAAGGGGATGGAGACGCTGCTCGGCCAGGCCCTCGAGCCGGGCGAGATCGCCGAATGGACCGCCACCGCCGCACAGCTCCAGCAGCTGTGGCTCGATTTCGCGACTCACCAGGCGCAGAGCGCAGCCGAAAAGGCAAGCGCGGGCGCGGGCGCCAACCTGTTCGACCCGGCGCAGTGGATGATGGTCTCGCAGGCGATGCTCGGCCAGATGCCCAAGGGGCTGTTCGAAGCCTCCGCCCGGCTCGCCGAAGGGCAGATGCAGCTGTGGTCAGGCATGATGCAGAGCTTCGCCGCGGGCGCGACTGGCGGCACGGCGGCCGCGGCTCCCGATCCCGCCGCGCTACCGAAGAGCGACCGGCGTTTTGCCGATCCCGCATGGCGCGAGCACCCGGCCTTCCTGCTGCTCCACCAGACCTACCTGATGCTCGCCGAATACATGCGCGAGGCGGTGAGGGGGATGGAGGGGCTCGACAAGACGAAGCGCCAGCAGCTCGAATTTGCGGTTTCCGCGCTTGCCGAGGCGATGAGCCCGGACAATTTCCTCGCATCGAACCCGGTGGTCCTGAAGCGCACCATGGAGAGCAAGGGCGCGAACCTGGTGCGCGGGATGCAGCACCTCGTCAACGACCTGAAGCGCGGGCAGCTCACCCATACCGATCCACAGGCCTTCCGCCTCGGCGAGAACCTCGCCGCGACGCCGGGCAAGGTGGTGCACGAGACGCCGCTCTACCAGCTGATCCAGTATGCGCCGACCACCGAGGAGGTGCTGGAGACCCCGCTGGTGATCTTTCCGCCGTGGATCAACCGCTTCTACATCCTCGATCTGACGCCCAAGAAGAGCTTCATCAAATGGGCGGTCGATCAGGGGATCACGGTCTTCGTGGTCAGCTGGAAGAGCGCCGACGAAACCATGGCCGACATCGTTTGGGACGATTACATCCGCGGCCAGATCGAGGCGATCGACCATGTCCGCGCGCGGCTCGATGTGCCGGCGGTCCACACCATCGGCTACTGCGTGGCCGGAACGACGCTGGCCGCGACGCTGGCGGTGCTCCACCGCCGGGGCGAAGCCGACAAGGTGAAGTCCGCAACCTTCTTCACCGCGCAGGTCGATTTTGAGCGGGCGGGCGACCTCAAGCACTTCATCGACGAGGGCCAGCTCGAGATGATCGGGCAATTGTCGCCGCAGGGCTATCTCGACGGGCGCTACCTTGCCGCCACCTTCAATGCGCTGCGCGGGCGCGACCTCATCTGGAACTATGTCGTCAACAATTACCTCTTGGGCGAGGACTACCCGGCCTTCGACCTGCTCCATTGGAACGGCGACGTCACCAATCTGCCCGCCAAGTGGCACAACGCCTACCTGCGCGATCTCTACCGCGACAACAAGCTGGTGGTGCCCGACGCCCTGTCGGCGGACGGCACGCCGATCGACTTGCGCCTCGTCGCCACGCCCACCTTCGTGCAGGCGGGGCGCGAGGACCATATCGCCCCGGCGGAAAGCGTGTGGCGGATCACGAAGCACTTCACCGGCCCGGTCGATTTCCTGCTGGCGGGCTCGGGCCACATCGCGGGCGTGGTCAATCCCCCCGCGGCCGGCAAGTACCAGTACTGGGTGGGCGACAGCGCCGCGCCGTCGCTCAAGGATTTCGTGGCAGGCGCCGCCGAGCATCCGGGCAGCTGGTGGCCGCACTGGCTCGCTTGGCTGCACCGGCAGTCGGACGCGCGGGTGCCGGCACAGGGCAAGCGGATGCCTGGCGGTCCGGGCGACACGGTGATCGAGGATGCGCCGGGCCGCTATGTGAAGACCCGCTGAGGGCGGCTTCGTACGGCAAGTACATCCCGGGCCGAGGAGCGAACCTGCTGAAGCGGCTCGCTTTCCAACATTATTGTGCACTGCACAAAAATGCTTGACTTCGCTTCCGCAATGCTTATTTTGTGCATCGCAACATGAAACGAGGTTGCCATGTCCGACGTTGAACCCAAGGCTGTCGAAGCGAAGGTCGCGATGAAGGCCGCGAAGCCTGCGACCGCCAAGATCGATGCCGCCACCCAGAAGGTGATCGCCGAGGCTGCGGCCAAGGTCGTGCCCTCCGCTCCCGAGGCTGTCGTCACCACGCCCGCGGTCGATGCGCCCGCCGACATTCTGCCCGCGTCCAAGCCGGCTCCGATCGCCACCAAGGCGCCGAAGCTCGCCAAGCGTGCGGCCAAGACCGTCATCAAGGCGGCCAAGATCAAGCCCGCGCGCAAGGCGGCCGCGCCCGCCGAGGCGGCTCAGCAGCCCGCCATCGCGCCGAAGACCAATCCCATCGTCAAGCTCAAGGATACCGTCATGGAAACCGTCAACACCACCGACCTGACCGCCACCGCCAAGGCCGCCCTCGCCGACGCGCAGGCCCGCGCCAAGACCGCCTACGCCAAGGGCACCGAATTCGCCGGCGAAGCCACCGAGTTCACCAAGGCGAACCTCGAGGCGGTCGTCGAAAGCGGCAAGATCTTCTTCGCCGGCGCCCAGGAACTCCTCAAGGACAATGTCGAGACCGGCAAGACCGTGATCGAGACCGTCACCGAAGACGCCAAGAAGGTCGCCGCAGTGAAGTCGCCGACCGAGCTGTTCCAGCTGCAGGGCGAGATCGCCCGTCGCAACTTCGACGCGGTCGTCGCCTACGGCTCGAAGCGCACCGAAGCCTGGGTGAAGCTCTATAACGACGCCTTCGCCCCCATCTCGAACCGCGTCAGCGTCGCGGTCGAGAAGGTCAAGACCGCCGCGTAAGCGCAGACACGAATTCTCCGGCCGGGCCTCTCTCCTCTCTCTCCCAACCCGGCTCACGAGAGCGCGCCGCAAGGCGCTGGCCGGCCAGACCTCGCGTCTGGCCGGCCTTTTTTCGCCTGTCGTGCCGCCACCGCTACCCCAAATGTTTCGCACCTATCGCTTGCACCTGCCCGGGCGAATCCCATAATGGGGGGGCTCATGCGATCCCCCGTCCTCGCCTCCTCCGCGCCACGCGATCCGCTGCCCTTGCGGCCGGTTGCCCCCGTGCGCGCCGCCGAGGACGACGAGGGCAAGGACGCCGGCGGCCAGGGCCAGGTCGGCGTCGCCACCAAGACCCGCGCCAAGCCCAAGAAGCCGAGCCAGTACAAGGTGCTGATGCTCAACGACGATTACACCCCGATGGAATTCGTGGTGCTGGTCCTCAAGCGCTTCTTCGGCATGGACCTCGAACAGGCGACCCGCGTGATGCTCCACGTCCACCAGCGCGGCGTGGGCGTGTGCGGGATCTTCACCTACGAGGTCGCCGAGACCAAGGTGAACCAGGTGATGGACTTCGCCCGCCAGAACCAGCACCCGCTGCAATGCACGCTCGAGAAGGCGTGAGCACACAGGGGTGAGGCAGCCGCACCACCCCGAGCCCGACCCGGTCCTGCCCGGACAGGAGAGCGTGTGGGACTATCCCCGCCCGGCCATTGCCGAGCCGACCGCCCGGCACATCCGCATCGTCCACAAGGGCACGGTGATCGCCGATACCCGCGCCGCGTGGCGCACGCTCGAAACCTCGCACCCGCCGACCTATTACCTGCCGCAGTCCGACATCGCGATGGAGCACCTGCGCCCCAATCCCGCGCGCTCGATCTGCGAGTGGAAGGGGCAGGCGGTCTACTGGGACGTCCTCGTCGCGGGCGAACGACTTGCGGGTGCAGGCTGGTCCTACCCCTCGCCCACCCCGGCCTTTGCCGGGATCAGGGACCACATCGCCTTCTACGCCGCCCCCTTCGATGCGGTGACCGTCGACGGGGAGCAGGTCACCCCCCAGCCCGGCGGCTTCTACGGCGGCTGGATCACCTCGCGCGAGGCCGGGCCGTTCAAGGGCATTCCCGGCAGCCGCTTCTGGTAGGGCCCCTCCGCCCGCACGCACGGCACGGTACGGCGCACCGCTTGGCAGGCGGCGGAAATTCGGGACATGACGCGCGCGCGCCGAGGCGCTAGGGCAGCACCGCCTTCGCGCGAAAACCGACGGACCCCAGACCTCTTGTTCAACGCCATCCCCAGCATCGATCGCTATATCCTGCGGCTCACGATCGTGCCGATGATCGGCATCTTCGCGCTCGCCGCGTCGCTGCTGATGCTCGACAAGATGCTGCGACTGTTCGATTTCGTCGCGGTCGAAGGCGGGCCGGTGGGCGTCGTCTTCAAGATGCTCGGCGCGTTGATCCCCGAATATGCGAGCCTCGCGATCCCGCTCGGGCTGCTGCTCGGGGTGCTGCTGGCCTTCAGGAAGCTCGCCACCTCCTCGGAACTCGACACGATGCGCGCGGTGGGCCTCTCCTACAACCGGCTGCTGCGGATGCCCTACGCGATCACCCTCGTGCTGATGGCTGTCAATGTCGCGCTGGTGTTCTACATCCAGCCGGTCAGCCGCTACTACTACGAGCAGATGGAATACGAGCTGCGCTCGGGCGCGCTCGGCGCCTCGATCAAGGTGGGCGAATTCACCACGCTCGCGGACCGCATGGCGCTGCGCATCGATGCGAGCGAGGACGACGGGCGCCGGCTGATCGGCATCTTCGCCCGGGTCGCCGACCGGCGCGGCCAGGTGCTCAGCATCTCCGCGCGCGAGGGCGCCTTTCTCGCGACGAAGGACAATCCCGACACGATCATCCTGCGCCTCACCGAAGGCACGATCATCCAGGACACGGGCACGCAGACCCCGCGCGTGCTGTCCTTCAGCCGCCACGACCTTCCAATAGACCTGCCCGCGATCGAGAAGTTCCGCGCGCGCGGCGATGCGACGCGCGAATACATCCTTCCCGAACTGCTGCGGATCGGCTGGAACCGTGCGAGCCCCGAACAGGCGCGCGATGCGAGCCTTGCCAGCTTCAATTTCCGGCTCGTCGAGATCCTGATGATGTTCCTGATGCCGCTGCTGGCGGTGGCGCTGGCGATCCCGCCCAAGCGATCGACCAGCGCGCTGGGGGTGTTCGTGTCGATCGTGATGGTGGTCTCCTATCACAAGATCAACCAGTACGGCGAAGGCGTCGCCTCGCTCGGACGGGTCGATCCGGTGCTCGCCTTCTGGGTTCCGTTCACACTTTTTGCCGCGCTGATCCTGTGGATGTACTGGCGCGTCGCCTATGTGCCCGGCGGCCAGGCGATCGGCGCGCTGGAAGCGGTCTTTGCCAAGCTTTCCCGCCGCCTCGCCAAGCTATTTGCGCGGCGCACCCCGCGCGCGGGCGAGACGCCGCTCGCCGCGCAGGCCGCCCCGGCGGAGTAAGGCCCGAGAGATGCAGCTCGACTTCTTCCCCTCGCGGACACTGACCTTCTACCTCGCGCGGCTGTTCATCGTGCGCATCCTTGCGGTGCTGATGATGCTGGTGCTGGTGCTGCTGATGCTCGATCTGCTGTCCGAAAGCGGCAAGATCCTCGCCGCGCCGGGCAACGGACAGGCCGAGATCCTGCGCTACGCCGGTCTGCGCGCGCCGCAGCTGGCGAGCCGCTTCCTGCCCTATTCGGTGCTGCTGGCGACGCTCATCACCCTCGTGACGCTGAACCAGAACAGCGAGGTGGTGGCGATGAAGGCGGCCGGGCTGTCCGCGCACCAGGTGCTCGCCCCGCTGCTGCTGACCTCGGCGCTGGTGGCGGGGATCAGCTTCGGCTTCAACGAACGCATCGTGACCCGCGCCAATTCCGCGCTCGCTGCCTGGCAGGCGGTCGATTACGGCCCGGTGCCCGCCGCACAGACCGCCGGCGGGGTGCGCTCCAACCTCTATCTCCTCGACGAGGGCAACATCCTTGCGGCGGCAACGCTGTCGGGCGCGGGCGCGGACATCGTGCTGACCGGCGTCACCTGGTATGCGCGCGCGCCGGGCGGGATCATCCGCGAGCAGATCCGCGCGCCGCGCGCGACCTATGCCGGGCCCGGCTGGCGGCTCGAGGATGCGACCCGTTTCGACGTCGCGGGCGCGGTGACCGAGCGCTTCCCTGCGCTGGTGGTGGGCCGGAACCTCACGCCCGAGCGGATCATGCTGCAATCGGTCGATGTCGACGGGCAGGGCTTCTGGGAGCTGAAGCGCTCGATAGACGCCTACGAGGCGGCCGGGCGCAGCACCGACGAGATGCGCGCCAAGTGGTGGCACCGCCTCTCCGGACCGCTCTCGGCGCTGCTGATGCCGCTGCTGGGCTCGGTCGCCGCCTTCGGCCTGGCGCGATCCGGCCAGCTGTTCGTGCGCGCGATCATCGGCATGGCGCTGGGCTTTGCCTATTTCGTGGTCGACAACGCTTCGCTCGCGATGGGCAGCTTCGGCGGCTACCCCCCGCTGCTCGCCGCCTGGGCGCCGTTTGTCCTGTTCCTGCTGCTCGGCGAGACGGTGCTGATCCGGACCGAGGAGTGAGGCCGACAGGCGCCCGCGACTGGTCGCTCAGGCTCGCCCGCGCGGAGGATGCGGGGGCGATGGCGGCGCTGGTCGGCGCCGGATCGCGCGGCACCGCCGACTACGCGCGCCTGATCCGCAAGGGGCGCAGCCTCGTCGCGCATGGCGGTGAGACGCTCGCGGGCCTTCTCGTCGCCGAGCCCTTCAGCCGCGAGCTGCACATCTGGGAGCTCGCCGTCGCCGCCGAGCACCGGTCACGCGGAGTCGGCTCGGGGCTGGTGCGCGCCGCGCAGATCGACGGGCGCAACATGGGCACCAGAGCGCTGACCCTGACCACTGATCGCCATGATGGCGCCGCGTTCTACACGAGGCTAGGCTTCGAGGAGGTCACTGCCCTCGACGCCCATCCGCGGCTCGCGGGCGAACTCGCGAACGAGGTCGACGACGGGCTGCCAGCCGACCGCCGCTGCGCGATGATCTGCTTTTTGGATTAGAGCCACCTTCGGTGGCGCAGACCCCCCGCCCCGCCTCCCCACCCGGCCACCATAACGTAGTGGTACTATTGGTGGCCGGGTGGGGGGCGGGGCGGGGGGTCTGCGTCGCGCGTCAGCGCGACCAGGAATCAGGCCCGCCGCCCCATGGTGCTCTTCGCGATCCGTCCGACCAGCGTCAGCATCCCCGGATGGTTCGCGCCCTCGTAGGTCGAGCCGGCGCCAAGCTCGCGCGCCAGCCGGCGGTGGGCTTCGGGGAGGTCATGGTAGGGCATCGAGGGCATCAGGTGATGCAGCGCATGGTAGCGCAGGCCCACCGGCGCCCAGATCTCCGCCGCAAGGCCCGGCGGGGGCACGTTGACGCTATCGAGGAACTGCGCGGTCACCGTCATCGCCTCGCCCTCGTTCTCCCACAGGTGCGCGACCAGCGTGCGCAGCTGGTTGAGCACCGCGGCAACCGAGAGGATCGCGAGCCCCGTCGCGAGCGGCTGCCAGCCGAACACGAACACGCTGGCGATCAGCAGCATCGCCCACAGGCTCGCCCCCGCCTCCTGCCAGCGCACCCGGCCCGCGAATTCGCCCTCGGGCGCCTTGCGGCGGAACTCCGGGTTGATCGACAGCGAGGAGAAGCGTTCCCAGACGAAGGTGCGCAGCGGCGCAGCCACCAGCCCGAGCGGGTAGAGCACGCCGAAGCGCACGATCAGTGCCACCGGCAGCAACATCGCCACGAGCACGAACAGCGGCAGGCTCCACGGCTTCATCAGCGCCAGCGGCAGATATTCGGGATCCTCGACGGTGCCGTATTGCGTGCGCTTGTGGTGAATGGTGTGGACGCCCTCGTACATGAAGGAGGGGGTGAGCATCGGGATGCCGACCAGCAGGTTCCAGCCCGTGCGGAAGCCGGGCAGGGCGTCGCGGTGGATGTGGGTCAGCTCGTGGATGAACATCAGTGCCCGGTAGAGCGCGAGCGATGCGACGAGGCCCGCCACCAGCTTCAGCCCGATGCCCGGCGCCATGATCGCCGCCGCGATGCCGGCATAGCCGACGCCCGCCGACAGCAGCATATCGGTCCAGTAGATCGCCGGCTTCGCCACGCCCAGCCCCTTGGTGAGGTCGCGCGCGGCGCGCAGCATCGCCTTGTCGTCGGCGGCCATGAACTGGACGCGGCTCGCCCTGACGGTCGGGACCGGCATGGCGTCGGGGCTGATGGTCTGTTGCACGGTCATGATCGAATGGGTCCTGAGGTCTGCCCTACCCGAAAAACGGGGCGGGGCCAAACGCGGCTTGTTGGTCAAAGTGATCGATTGCCTTGCGCGATTGACGCCGGCGCGACACAGACGCCTTGACCAAGCGCAATGACGAGGACGACCCGGTGACGGATGCGGCAAGCCACACAGGCGAGATAGTGATCGAACCCGTCACCGACAAGCGCGGCCGGGCCGCCTTCGTCGATCTGGGCCGCGCCTTTTCCGCGCGGCTGGAGCACTATGTCCCGCAGCTGCGCTCGGAACAGCTGGAGCTGGTCGATCCGGGCAAGAACCCCTTCTTCGGCCATGCGCGGGTGCAGCTGTTCATCGCCAGGCGCGCAGGCCGCGCGGTGGGGCGCATCTCGGCCCATATCGACGAACTCGCGCTCGCCGTGCCGGCTGCCCAGGGCTTCGGCCCCGGCACCGGCTTCTTCGGCTATTTCGACGCGGAGGACGAGGCGACGGCCCGCGCGCTCCTCACCGCTGCCGAGGGCTGGCTGGCGCAGCAGGGCATGACCCGCGCGCTCGGCCCGATCTCGCTGTCGATCTGGGAGGAGCCGGGCCTGCTGGTGCGCGGGCAGGACCATGCGCCGATGCTGATGATGGGCCACCACCCCGCGCATTATGCCGCGTGGATCGAGGCGGCGGGCTACGCGCGCGCCAAGACGCTCTACACCTACGATCTCGATATCTCGAAGCCCTTCCCGCCGCTGGTGCAGCGGATCGTGCAATCCGGGCACAAGAACGCGCGGATCACGGTGCGGCCGGTGCGCAAGGCCGATTGGGACGCGGAAGTGGCGACAATTCTCGGCATCCTCAACGATGCCTGGTCGGAAAACTGGGGCTTCGTGCCCTTCTCGCCCGCCGAGGTCGCCTATGCGGGCAAGAAGCTGCGGCCCTTGATCTTCGAGGATCTCAACATGATCGCCGAGGTCGACGGGCGGCCGGTCGCCTTCATGCTCACCTGGCCCGACATCAACGCGGCGCTGGCACGGATTCGGGGCAAGCTGTTCCCCTTCGGCTGGCTGCATATGCTGCGCTGGCTGCGCCACCCTAAGGGCGCAGGGATGCGCGTGCCGCTGATGGGGGTGCTGAAGGAGCTCCACAACAGCCGCCTCGCCAGCCAGCTCGCCTTCATGATGATCGAGCAGATCCGGCACAATGCGAACACCCGCTACGGATCGACGCGCGGCGAGATCGGCTGGATCCTCGAGGACAACCAGGGGATGGTGGCGATCGCCGACACGATCCAGAGCAAAATCAACCGCGAATACGCGATCTACGAGAAGACGCTCGGGTGACGCGATCGCGTTGACGCGCGATGCTGACCGCCCGCCACGCCTCCCCACCCGGCCACCAATGGTACACCATGCTGTGGTGGCCGAGTGGGGAGGCGGGGCGGGCGGTCTGCGTCACCGAAGATGGCCCCAACGAAAAAAGGCCTCCGTTGCATACACAACGGAGGCCTTTCGGGATCGTATCACCAGCCGCTTGGACGGGAGGGGGGTCTCGGCGGTGACAAAGCTAGAATGACCGGCTCGCGCAACGGTTCCCGCGCTGCGCAAAATTTTTTTGGTCGGCCCCATTTTCCTCGCAAGCTGCGGTTATATCGAATGTTTGTCGGAGAGGGGCGACGCGGCTGGCCTGACCGTCTATGCATCGAATCGGACGGGTCCCGCGCGTTGCGGCGCATCGTCCCCATGCAAAAAAGGTAGCCTATGTCCCTTGCCAGCCAGATCGCCGCCAACCTGCCCTTCCTGCGCCGCTACGCCCGCGCGCTCACGGGCTCGCAGACCACCGGGGATGCCTATGTGCGCGAGATGCTGGAAGCCGCGCTGGCCGACGAGGCGCTGAAGGCGAGCCTCGCGGGCGGGCGCGTGCCGCTCTACCGCGCCTTCGGGAAGCTGTGGGCGAGCGGATCGGGCAGCACGGAGCTGGCCGATGCCGCGAGCGAGCACGAGGCCGGCGCCCAGGCGCGGCTCGGCGTCATCACCCCGCCCGCGCGCCAGGCGCTGCTGCTGACCACGCTCGAGGACTTCACCATCCCCGAAGCGGCCCAAATCCTCGACCGCACGCCCGACGAGGTCGCCGCCCTCGTCGCCGAGGCGATCGGCGAGATCGACCGCGAGCAGGCGACGAGCGTGCTCATCATCGAGGACGAGCCGCTGATCGCGATGCAGCTGGAAGACCTTGTCACCAGCCTCGGCCACACGGTGAGCGGCACGGCCGCGACCCGCACCCAGGCGCGCGAGGCGGTGGAGTCTGCGATGCCGGGGCTGGTGCTCGCCGACATCCAGCTTGCCGACGGTTCCTCGGGCCTCGATGCGGTGGACGACATCCTCTCGGTCGGCACGATGCCGGTGATCTTCATCACCGCCTACCCGGAACGCCTGCTGACCGGCGACCGGCCCGAGCCGACCTATCTCGTCACCAAGCCCTTCCAGGAAGCGACGGTGCGCGCGGCGATCAGCCAGGCGCTGTTCTTCGGATCGACAAGGCCGTTGTGATGCGATCGCGCTGACGCGCAATGCAGACCGCCCGCCCCGCCTCCCCACCCGGCCACCACATCATAGTGGTACTATTGGTGGCCGGGTGGGGAGGCCGGGCGGGCGGTCTGCGCCACCGAAGGTGGCCGAAAACTAGGGCTTCCGCACCCGCCGGTCGCGTTCTCTCTCCCTGATCCGGAACCCCACGGGCCGCCGGACCGGAACCCGCAGCACGCAGCGCACGCCGCCGGGGGCGAAGTCGAGCTTTACCGGCTGGCGCAGCTCGTGGGCGACGACCTTCTCGATGAGATCGGTGCCGAACCCGCGGCGGCGATCGGCGGCGACCGGGGGCCCGCCGACCTCCTGCCATTCGACCTCGGCCCAGCTGATTTCGCCGGCAGCCTCGCCGCTCGGATCGCCGGCTCGCTCGGGCCCGCGCTGCCAGCGGATCGTCACCTGTCCGCCGGGCACGCTCAGCGCGCCGTATTTCGCCGCGTTGGTCGCCAGTTCGTGAACCGCGAGGCCGAAGGACAGCGCGTCGTTGGGGGCAAGCTCCAGATCCGGCCCCTCCAGCAGGATGTCCTCGCCCAGCACCTCGCGGAAATGCTGGAGCTCGGCCTCGATGACCGCGCGGATCGGGGTGGTGCCCCATTCGGTGACGGTCAGCAGGTCGTGCGTCGCCGACAGCGCGCGGATGCGACCCTGGAGGCTGTCGGCGAAGTCGTCGAGGCTCGTCGCCCGGCGCCGGGTCAGCGACAGGATCGACAGCACGTTGGCGAGCGTGTTCTTGACCCGGTGGTTCAATTCGCGGGTCAGCGAGTTCCTGATCGAGTGCTGCTCCTCGAAGAAGGCGAGCCGCGCCTGGTCCTCGAAGGCCTGCTGGGTGAGCAGCCGCGCGAGCAGCATCAGCAGGCTGGCGAGCGCCAGGCCGAACACCAGCGTCACCATCGACAGGGGCGAGAGGACATTGGCCTCGCCGTTCTCGACCACCAGCATCAGCTTGCGATCGGCGATGTTGACCGCCTGCTCGACCGTCGCGCGCGGCGCCCCGCCGACCGATCGGGCAACCAGCAGGTGGCCGGTATCGACCTCGCCGTCATAAAGCCGCACGCCGAAGCGATGCTCCCCCTGTCGGTCGATCGCTGCGGAGAGGAATTCGCGCGCGCGCAGCGGGGTATAGACAAAGCCGGCGAGCCGGTTGCCGCGCACCACCGGCATATAGATCGCAAAGGCAGGCGCCGTGCCGCTGGTCTCCTGCATCAGGATGATGCGGCCCGAGGCGGCGGGCCGGAGATTGAGCTCGGCCTCTGCCATCGCCGCGGCGCGATTGGGATCGGAATACATATCGTAGCCGAGCGCGCGGCGGTTCAAGGCCGTCGCTGGGGCGAACATCGCCACCGGCGCGATCCGCCCGATGCTGCTGGTAGGGGCGGGATAGACATCGGGATAGGAGGGCTGGCTCTTGCGGGTCGCGGCGATGAAGGCGGGGAGATCGCGCGCCTCGATCACCGGAATCCAGCCGATCCCCTCCGCGCCCGAATATTCGGTGTTGAGCTTCAGCACCCGCACGAAATTGTCGAAGGTTTCGGGGCTGACCTCGCCAAGGCTCGCGAACAGCGCCGCGCCCGCCCTGAGGTAGGAGGCAAAGCCGCTGCCGCTGCGGTCGAGCGCGGCGGCCACCCCTTGAGCATAGGCGCGCATCTGCGCACCCTCGCGGGCGCGGGCATTGCTCTCGATCGCAAAGACCGACAGCGCGGTGATCGCGGCGATGGCGAGGAAGATCGCCAGCGGGATCGCGCGCGGGTAGAGCACCAGCCAGCGCCGGGCCCTCCCTGCGCTCCCCGGGGGCGGAGCGGCAGGGTCATTCGCGGACGAAACAAGGGCGGGCTCGATGACGGATGATCCTGTGCGGCGGGTGGGGGAACCAAACTGGTAGCGCATCGTTGCTGAATCGTCCAAACTCCGCTCGTCGGGAATTGGGCACAGCATATTGCGTCGCCCCTTCCGCAGCGACCTCGGCTCCGGTTGGGGAAGCCGGCACGACGGGATCAGGGACGATTTAAGCGACAATGGCCTCCAATCAGTCACAGGGCGCAGACGGCGACAGCCGCGAGGGGACCGGCCGAGGCCGGGCTCCGGAATGGGCCGATGGGCTCAAGCAGCTCTATGATGCGGTGGTCGAGGAAGCGCTGCCGGACAGTTTCAAGGACCTGCTCGACAGGCTCGAGGGCGTGCCCCCGACGCGCGGCACGGGTGACCGCAAGGACGCCGACACATGACCGATGGCGGCCGGCCCGAGACTTCGCGATCGGCCGCGGAGCAAATCGACTTCAAGCGCGAGCTGACGCAGGTCGTCCCGCACCTGCGCGCCTTCGCGCGGGGCCTGTGCGGCCGGCCCGACCTCGCCGACGATCTGGTGCAGGAGACTTTGCTCAAGGCGTGGGCGGCGCAGGACCGGTTCGAGCCCGGCACCTCGATGCGCGCCTGGACCTTCGTGATCCTGCGCAATGCCTACCTCACCGATATGCGCAGGAACCGTTTCCGCGGCGAATATGACGAAGGCGTGGCCGAGCGCATCCTCACCGCGCCCGCCGGGCAGGAGGAGCCGCTCCACCTCTCCGACTTGCACCGGGCGTTGTTGACCTTGCCGGCCGAACGGCGCGAGGCGCTGCTGCTGGTGGGTGCGGGCGGGTTCTCCTACGAGGAGGCGGCGGCGATCTGCGGGTGCGCGGTCGGCACCATCAAGAGCCGCGTCGGCCGCGCCCGCGCGACGCTGACCGAAATGCTCGCCAACGGGGCGATCCCCCGGCGTTCGACCGACGACGATGTCGCCCACCGCGCGATCCTCGAGGAACTGGACGAGGTCGCGGCGGGTAACGGGGTAAGCACGCGGGGGTAGGCAAGTCTCACAAGTGTCGTGATCCCAGCAAAAGCTGAGACCCAGAGCTTCATAATGCAACGCTTGTCACTCTAGGCCCCAGCTTTCGCTGGGGTGACGCGCAAAAGGAAAGGCCCGGAAGCGCTTCCGCTCCGGGCCTTCCCCTTGTCCGGTCACATCGGCCTTATTCGTAGGTCCACACCGTGCCGCGCGCGAGGTTCTCGCTCGCGAAGGCCCAGTTGAGCTTCGTCTCGACCACCGCGTCGAGGTAGGCGGGGCGCTTGTTCTGGTGATCAAGGTAGTAGGCGTGCTCCCACACGTCGAGCACCAGCAGCGGGTTCATCCCCTTGTCGACGAGCGTGTCGGCGTCGTGCGATTCCTCGACCGAGAGCTTGCCGTCCTTCTCGGCGAGCCACACCCAGCCGGAAGCGAAG
The DNA here is from genome assembly GCF_026586795.1 of Erythrobacter sp. WG. GTDB lineage: Bacteria > Pseudomonadota > Alphaproteobacteria > Sphingomonadales > Sphingomonadaceae > Erythrobacter. The sequence goes on along the minus strand of NZ_JAPFGY010000002.1, from coordinate 112,678 downwards.
TGGCCCGCGCCGCGGTCCTTCAATTGCTGCTTCAGATTGTCGACCGAGCCGAAAGCCTCGTCGATCTTGGCGGCGAGTTCCGCCGAGGGCTCGGTGGTCGAGGGCGCCAGCGAGTTCCAGTAGAAGGCGTGGTTCCAGGTCTGCGCGGCGTTGTTGAACAGCCCCTGGTTGCTGCCGCGCGCGGCGGCGATGATCTCTTCCAGCGACTTGTCGGCGTGATCGGTGCCCTCGATCGCGGCGTTGGTCTTGTCGACATAGGTCTGGTGGTGCTTGCCGTGGTGGAACGACAGCGTCTCGGCCGAGATGGCGGGCTCGAGCGCGCTGCTGTCATAGGGAAGCGGGGAAAGTGCGAAAGCCATGGTGATCTCCGATGGTCGTCAGTGTGAAGAACGGCGTGTTCTCGTAGCAGCAACGCAGATGAGGCCTGCGGGTTGCAGCTTCAAGTCTCGGCGTTAGCCTCGTCGGCGGTGCGGTCAACTGCGCTCGTCACCGCGACGTTCATCGTGACATTGCCGAGCGTGCGCATCAGGTCGGGCAGCATCTCGACCGCCACCAGCAGCGCGAGCGGCTCGACCGGCACGCCCATCGCGAGCGCGATCGGGCCGATCGAGACGACGAAGCTGATCGAGCCGGGGAGGCTCACCGCGCTGAGGCTGATGACGCTCGCGATGAGGATGCCGGCAATGGCGACGGTGGGCGATACCTCCACCCCGGCGAGCGCCGCGATATAATTGACCACCGCGAGGTTCATCGCCGCGCTGGTCGCCCGGAAGATCACCACCGCGAGCGGCAGGACGAACTCGGCCGTGGCGGGCCGGAGGCCGAGGCGGCTGGAGGAATCCAGCATCGCCGGAAGGCTCGCCAGCGAGGACTGGGTGGACAGCGCCACCGCCTGCGCGGGCAGCAAGGCCTTGGCGAAGCTCGGGAGGCCCTTGCCGCCAAGCAGCCCCGCGACGACATAGGCGAGGAAGAAGATGAAGGTCCCCATTACGGTGACGGTCACGACATAGTGCCCGAGCGCGGCGAAGGCCCCGCCGCCGCTCTGGACGCCCACCCCGTAACCCAGCGCCAGCACGCCGACGGGCGCGGCGGCCAGCACCCAGCCGATGATCAGCAGCATCGCGTTGCCCAGCGCGTGGAAGAAACCAAGCAGCCGCTCGCCCTGCTCGCCCGGCAGATGGGTGATGGCGACCGCGAACATCACGAAGAACAGCGTCAGCGGCAGCATCGCGGTCTCGGCGGCGGCGGCGACGATATTGGGCGAGACGAGCGAGGCGAGGAAATCGAGCACCTTGGGCACCTCGCCCACGCTTTGAGGCGTGTTCGCGAGGAACGCCCCCGCGCCCTGCGGCACGGGAAAGGCGCGCAGCAGTGCGGGCATGGCGATCGAGGTGAAGGCCCCGCCGGCCAGCTGCACGAAGACCATGATAGCGATCATCCGGCGTGCCGCCGTGCCGACGCGCGCGGCGAGGATCATCTGCGTGAGACCCAGCACCAGCAGCGCCGCGACCAGCGGGATGATCGTCATTTGCAGGGCGCGCAGCCACAGCCCGCCGACCAGGCCGGCGATCGCCGCCACCTCCTCCGGCGCGCCGAACGCCCCGCCGATGATCCCGAGGCCCAGCCCGCCCACCAGCGCGGCGAAGGTCAGCGTCACCGGCAGGCGGATCTCGACCAGCGCGAACCGCCCGTGGCCGGCGTGGTCCGCGCCGGCCTCTAGATCTTCACGTTCCTGCAATGCCCTGTCCTTATGCGGGCGCAGCGCCCTTCCCTTCGGGCCCTAACCGCGCCAGAAGCGCGAGACAACATGGGCCGCGTGCAGACGACAGAGGATTTGATGGCAAGAAAGCTGTTCGGAACCGACGGAATCAGAGGCCGTACCAACGAGGGCGCGATGACCGCGGCGACCGCGATGAAGGTCGGGCAGGCCGCCGGGCGCCACTTCGTGCGCGGCGGGCACCGCCACCGGGTGGTGATCGGGAAGGACACGCGCCTGTCGGGCTACATGGTCGAAAGCGCGCTGGTGGCGGGCTTCACGAGCGTGGGGATCGACGTCATCATGACCGGCCCGCTCCCCACCCCCGCCATCGCGCTGCTGACCCGCGAGATGCGCGCCGACTTGGGCGTGATGATCTCGGCCAGCCACAATCCCTTCGCCGACAACGGGATCAAGCTGTTCGGCCCCGATGGCTTCAAGCTTTCCGACGAGGCCGAGCTCGAGATCGAGCGGCTGATGGAAACCGACATCCCGCTCGCCCCGCCCGAGATGATCGGCCGCGCCCGGCGGATCGAGGACGCGCGCGGGCGCTACATCCACGCGGTCAAGACCTCGGTCGCCGCCGAGATCAGTTTCGACGGATTGAAGGTGGTGGTCGATTGCGCCAACGGCGCGGCCTATCAGGTGGCGCCGTCCGCGATCTGGGAGCTGGGCGCCGAGGTGGTGACGCTCGGCGTCAGCCCCAACGGCACGAACATCAACGACGGGGTCGGTTCGACAGCCATCGCCGCGCTCCAGGCGAAGGTGGTCGAGGAAGGCGCGGATATCGGCATCGCATTGGACGGCGACGCCGACCGCCTGATCGTGGTCGACGAGAAAGGCCGCGCGGTCGACGGCGACCAGATCATGGCGCTGATCGCCGGGCGGATGCAGGATCGCGGGAGCTTGCGCGGCGGCGGCGTGGTGGCGACGGTGATGAGCAATCTCGGGCTCGAACGCTACCTTGCCGGGCGCGGGCTCGAGCTGATCCGCGCCAAGGTCGGCGACCGCTACGTGCTCGAGGCGATGAAGGCGGGCGGCTACAATGTCGGCGGCGAGCAATCGGGGCACATGATCCTGCTCGACTACGCGACCACCGGCGATGGCACCGTGGCGGCGCTGAGAGTGCTGGCGAGCCTCGTGCGCTCGGGCAAGCCGGCGAGCGAGCTGCTGCACGTCTTCGACCCCGTGCCGCAGCTCCTGAAGAACGTGCGCTACGAGGGCGGCACGCCGCTCGAGAACGAGGCGGTCAAGGCGGTCATCGCCGAGGCCGAGGCATCGCTCGCCGGCAAGGGGCGCCTCGTGATCCGCCCCTCGGGCACCGAACCCGTCATCCGCGTGATGGCCGAAGGCGACGACCAGCGCGAGGTCGAACACGTGGTCGACACGATCTGCGAAGCGGTGCGGGCGGCGCTTTAGGAAGGGGAACCCGTTCGTGTCGAGCCCTTCGGCAGGCTCAGGCTGAACTGCCGACATTCTGTCGTCAGTCGAGACACGGGTCGCCCAGGCCTCTCGACTGCGCTCGAGGCGAACGGAACTTGGAGATTGAGGCAGATGCTCGAAATGCGTCCCGATTGCGAGATGTGCGGCGCGGGCCTGCCTGCCGAGGCGCCCTGCGCCTTCATCTGCTCCTTCGAATGCACCTTCTGCGCCGAATGCGCCGAGGACTTGGACGACCGCTGCCCCAATTGCGACGGCGAGCTGATGGACCGCCCGACGCGCGCCAAGGCGCTCCACGCCAAGTTCCCGCCGAGCACCGAGCGCAGGTTCAAGGGGTGAGCGCTGGCGCGTATCGTCTTTTGTAGTGGCGATCGTCAGCTGCACGATGATCACGCCCCGTGCGTGCGCCAGTGGTCTTGTGGACTTGGCTCGCCAGCGTGTGTAGTTGAGCGTGTCTATAGAACCGACGAGACAAGCATGGCGTCCCTCCAATCGCAAGTTGTTGACGATCTTTACCAGTCGTTGCTTCGGCGCGCTGCGGACCCCGATGCCATAGCGGTCGGGACGGCTTTCCTCGACGACGGAGGTACCGTCGCCGGCCTACGCCAGATGATCCTTGCATCGGAAGAGTACAAATCAAAGAATCCTCTGCTTGATCACCACCTCGCACACATTCCCGAGGTCTGGAACCAGCACAATATTTCTTTCTTCACGCACCGGGGACGCTTCCGTCCACTCAGTTTGATGATCGAGACGGTCAATATCTGCAACAACGATTGCCTGATCTGCCCATACTCTTCGCAGACCCGCCGCAAGCAGGCGATGCCGCTTGATCTGTTTGCCGATATCGTCGATCAATACGTGGAAATCGGCGGCGGTCCGGTTGGATTGACGCCGATGGTGGGGGAGCTTTTCCTGGACAAGCTTCTCCTGGATCGACTGCAGATCCTCAGAAAGACATCTGCGATCAGCGAAGTCTCCGCGATAAGCAATGCGAGCATGGCTTATCTTTATTCTGACGAGGAACTGACAGAGCTGCTATCTTACTTCGATCGGATCGCGATTTCGATATACGGCCTCGATCCCGACGAATTCAAGTTGATGACCCGGAAAGACGGTTACGGCCGCTTTCGCGAGCAATTGGTGCGCATCCTTTCCATCATGGGTCCGGAGCGCGTCACGCTCGGCGCTCGGCTGCTGCGCCAGCGACCGGAACCGGAAGTCAGCGAATGGTGCAATGCCCTGGCGCAGGAGGCAGGCGTCGACAAGGCGAAGGTCCGCATGAGCACGACGACGACGTATGCGAACTGGGGCTTTTTCGACACGACGCGCGCGCTCCCGCTCGACGCAAGGTGGGAGCCGGACAGGCAAAACACGGCGCAATGCGCCCTTCCCTTGATCAGCCTGCAGGTGCTGTCGGATGGGACTGTGTCTTTTTGCGGATGCGCGAACTTCGATGGCAAGTCCGAACTCACCCTGGGCAATGCCAAGGACCGACGCCTCAGATCGCTCCTCGACGATGAAAGAGTCCGCCAGCTATGGAACTGGTCCAAGTACGGGGTGCCGGAATTTTGCAAGGGCTGCACCTTCCATATGCCCGTGAAGGCGCTCGAAGGGTTGCCCCAAGCCTTCGCGGAGCCCCTGGCCACGTTCGGAGGATAGCGGCATAGCGCCGCAGCGATGTGCGAAGGCATCGTCGCTCGGGCCCCCGTGCCGATTCTCTCGCGCGTGCTGTAAGATCAGCGGTACGCCCGGCAGCAACGGCTTGCCATGCTTTCTCGTTGACCAGCCTCCCTCCCCCTGTTCGCATCCTCGCCATCGCGGGATCGGGTTCGCCCGGCCGCCCGTCCCGGTCCATGCACGGCAAGCCCCACGGCGCGAAACCTTCCCGCCCCCGGGCACCTTTGCGATGCGCAGCGCCACAACGAGGAACACGCCATGGACAACGCCCGCATCTGGGAATTCGAGGAAAGCCTGTGGGTCGGCGAAGCCGAACACTACCGCGACCTGATCGACCCCGAATGCCTGATGGTCCTGCCCGCCCACCCTTTCGTCTTCACCGGCGAGGAGGCGATCGCAGCCGTGCAGGACACGCCCCGCTGGGATGCGGTCGCCTTCAGCCACCAATCGGTCGCGCGGCCGCAGGAGGGGCTGATCGTCATCAACTACAAGGCCGACGCGCAGCGCGGCGATCAGGCCTACACCGCCTATTGCACGAGCACGCTCCGCCGCCTTGCGCATGACGAATGGCGCGTGGTGCAGCACCAGCAGACCGTGCCGCTGACCCAGGGGTGACTGGCGCGCGTCACGGGTGGTAGGGGCGCGGCGGAATGCTATGGCTGACGGCATGAGCCATTCCGCCGCCCCCCACCCTACCCGCATCCTCGCCATCGCCGGTTCGGACTCCTCGGGCGGCGCTGGCATTCAGGCTGATATCAAGACTATCACCATGATGGGCGGCTACGCGATGACCGCCGTCACCGCGATCACCGCGCAGAACACGATGGGCGTGCAGGGCATCGCGCCCATCGCACCCGCGATGGTCGCGCAGCAGATCGCCGTCTGCGTCAGCGACATCGGCGTCGATGCGGTCAAGATCGGGATGCTGCACGATGCCGAGGTGATCGCCGCCGTCGCCGCCGCGCTCGCGCCGCTGGCGGTGCCGGTGGTGCTCGATCCCGTCATGATCGCGACGAGCGGCGCGGCGCTGATCGAACCGGACGCGCTCGAAGCCTTGCGCGCCCTGCTGTTCCCGAGGGCCAGCCTCATCACCCCCAACCTTCCCGAACTCGCCGCGCTCGCCGGTCGCTCGTTCCACGGAACGGATTCGATGATCGCGGCCGCCGGGGAACTCGCCGAGGCGAGCGGCGCGGCGGTGCTGGCGAAGGGCGGGCACGCGGACGGGGCTAGGATCACCGACGTGCTGGTGGTGCCCGGCCAGGCGCCGCTCGCCTTCGAACACGCGCGGATCGACACGGTGCACACCCACGGGACGGGCTGCACCCTGTCATCGGCGATCGCGACGCTGCTGGGGCGGGGCCTGCCGCTCGCCGAAGCCGTAGGCGAGGCGCGCGCCTTCGTCTTCAAGGCCATCGCGGCGGCGCCGGGCTACGGCGCGGGGCATGGCCCGCTCGGGCATCAGGCGGTGCGGGGGGACGACCTCTCAAGCCGCTCGCCCTGAGCCTGTCGAAGGGCCGTCTTTCACTTGAGCCTGGCGTGAGGGTAGCAGGGCAAGACAGCCCTTCGACAAGCTCAGGGCGAGCGGACCATGGGGGTAGTCCTCAATCCGCCGTCGGATCCTTGATCTCGTAGAAGTCGCTGATGCACTTCCACGCTTCCTCGGCGGTTTCGCACCAGGTGATGAGGTCAAGGTCGCCCTTCGAGATCACACCCTCCTCGGCGAGCGCCTCGAAGTTGACGACGCGCTCCCAGAACTCCTTGCCGAACAGGATGATCGGCATCGGCTTCATCTTGCCGGTCTGGACGAGGGTGATAAGCTCGAAGAACTCGTCGAAGGTGCCGAAGCCGCCGGGGAAGACCGCCACCGCGCGGGCGCGCAGCAGGAAGTGCATCTTGCGCAGCGCGAAATAGTGGAACTGGAAGCTGAGGTAGGGCGTCACATAGGGATTGGGCGCCTGTTCGTGGGGCAGGACGATGTTGAGCCCGATCGATTCGGAGCCTGCGTCCGACGCGCCGCGATTGCCCGCCTCCATGATCGACGGGCCGCCGCCGGTGGTGACGACGAACTGCCTCAGCCCATTCTCGATGATGCCCTTCTCGCTGACCAGCCGGGCGAGGCGGTAGGCTTCCTCGTAATATTTCGCCTTTTCGGCGAGACGCTCGGCCACCTTCCTGTCGTAGTCGTCGCCGTCCCTGGCTGCCGCCAGCCGTGCCTCGGCCTGGGCGGGCGAGGGGATGCGGGCCGAGCCGTACATGACGAGGGTCGAGCCGACGCGCGCCTCGTCGAGCAGCATCTCGGGTTTCAGCAGCTCGAGCTGGAAGCGCACCGGGCGCAGTTCGTCGCGCAGCAGGAAATCGGTGTCGCGGAAGGCGAGCTTGTAGGCGGGATGCGCCTGCTGCGGGGTGCGCTCGGGGCCGCCCTCGGCGAAGCGGGTTTCCTCGCCGGCACGGTAGAACTTGCGGTCGGTCAGGTCGTTGTCGGTCATGCCCAGCCCCCTGCCAGACCCCCGCTAGCCCCGCAATAGCCGAGGCTTGCGGGCGTGTTTCACGTGAAACATCGCGGGCGGGCGGGGAGAGGGAGCGCTGGTGGTGGTGGTGGCTGGATGCCCCGCAAGGATTCGAACCTTGATTGACGGACCCAGAGCCCGCGAAGCAGTATTGAAGACGTTAAGTTTTTCTCGGTTGTGTTGCAGCCGTGTTGCAATGAAATGCGGGGGACCGAGCTGTAGCCCTCATCGGCCCTCCCGCCAATCATCATCGCATGGCCTTCAACAGCGCCTTCCGCTTCCCGGCACGCTAGACAGTGACGACAGTCGAGCCTTCCACGACAAGCCGCGCCCCCCGCAGACGATCAAGGCGCCGCAGCATCGTGCGCAGCTGTTCCTCCACCCTTCGGCACTCTTGGTCGCAGACAAGGTAGCCATCTTCGACCTCCGTCCCGAGCTGCATGATGATCTCGGTGTCGTCGAGCTTGAAACCACGCTGCGCGAACCGCTCGACCGCATGTTTGGTGACTGCCAAGCTCATGCACCTGCCCCCTCGTCTTCGGTCGCCGCCAGCGTGTCCTCGATCTCGCGACTAAGCTCGTCGAAGAATGCGTCACTTTCCCCTTTGCGACGATTGCCCTCCTCCCTGATCCACCCGGCCCGTTCGGAGCCGGTCCCCTTGAGCAGGTTGGCGGGGATGTCGCGGAACGGAAGACGGCCTGAGAGGATGTGCTCGGCTGCCTCAGCGTCACCGTCGAGCCACTCGATCGCGTCGGACCGGCAAATCTCGTAGTGGGGCTCGAAGTCCAGCCACCAAGTCTCGAAAGTCACGTCGTCGGGCATCTGAGGGATGAGGCTGGCCAGCGCGTCTGAAAGAGGCACCCGCCATCCGTAGTCGGGATCGAGAAATTCGCGGGTCGCACCTTCCAACTCCAGGCCGAAGATGTCGCACCGCCGAATGGAGCGCTCTTCGAGAAGCAGGAGTTCGTCATCGATGCGTTGCGCGTCGTCGAGGTAAGACGGAAGGGCGTCACGCATCTTTGTCTCGGCGTCGCGAAACCCCCGCATCCGATCACGCCTCTGCTGGAGACTTGTTTCCGCGGCCCACATGAAGAGGAATGGCGCGATCTGCACTACCTGCGACGGAGTGACACTGTAGCGGAGCGCGATCAGGGAGAACGAATTGCGGATGCGGTCGGATATCGGCTCGTCGATCAGGGCCGCTTTCCGGTCATCCGAAAGGGACGCCGCCTCTACTTCCGCAGATCCGAACTGGATCGCGCATTCATCGCGCAGGAGGCGGCGTGACAGGTGCCTCGCAAAAACCCGTCGCCAGATGCACGAATAGAACGCCATGTCGGCGCGTAAGATCTCCGCAAGCAGGCTTCGTGACCACAAGGGTCCACGGCGACGAAGGCCACGGCGGAATGCCCAGAAACGCCAGCGCAATGTGCTCCTGGAGCGCAAAGACGCGATGCTCGAAGTGCTGTATCGCGATGACGCTGAACGCGCCATGATCCACTCCGCCATGGCCTCGCGGCGATGCTCGGGTCCGCGCCGACCTGCATGGCGAGCTACCACCCGATCGCAGGCTGGCTTGCCCACGTCGCCCCCGTCCATCGCCTGCGGCTTTACCGCTCGCTCGACTACCGCGGCATGGAGATCCTCGCGGCCGCTCCTAACGAGGACGTCGCCAAGGCGATCTACAACACCACCCAGTTCGCGGCGCTCCAAGCGAGCCACCAGTGGTATATCGATGAGGTGAGCACGGAGCAGGCCGACGAGCGCTCGCCGGAGATCAAGCGGCTGCTGGAGGGCGAGCAGATCGGCATCGTCGATTTCGACGAGGAACTGGAGCGGTGGTTCGTCTGGTAGGTCATGCCCCGGCGATGCGGTAGCCTACCCCCGGCTCGTTGACGATGAGTCGGGGTCTGCCAGGATCGACCTCCAGCTTGCGCCTGAGCGCGCGCACGGCAACGCGCAGATAATTGAGGTCGTGGCGGTGGGCTGGTCCCCAGACTGTCTCCAGCAGCCGCTCGTGGGTCACGACGCGGCCTGGCTTGTCGGCGAGCGTCCAGAGCAGATCGAACTCGCGGGGGGTAAGCTCCACGGCGCACTCGCGCACCGTCACGGTGTGGGTCTCGCGGTCGATGTGCCCATCCGCGAAGTCCCGGCGCGCGCTGTTGGCGAGCGGCCCGGCCTTGCGCCGGAGCGCGGAGCGGATCCGGGCAAGAAGCTCCTCGCTGTCGAAGGGCTTGGTAACGAAATCGTCGGCACCGAGGTCGAGCGCGACAACCTTTTCTTGCGTGGCATCGCGAGCCGTGAGCACGATCACCGAGAGGCCGAGCGCGGCGAGTTGGGGCACCACCTCCAGCCCGTCGCGATCGGGCAGGCCGAGATCGAGCAGCGCGACCAGCGGCGCCGGTGTTGCCTGCGCCAGACGCAGGGCTTCGGCGGCGGTCCCAGCTTCGGTATGGGTGATCGCCGCGCGGTCGAGCGCGCCGACCAGCAGGCGGCGGATGGCCGGTTCGTCATCGACGATGAGGACGTCCTTACGCATGAACCTCGCTCTCTGCCCCGGGATCGAGCGGCAGGGCAATGGCGAACTCCGCGCCGCCACCCGCACGGTTGCTCGCTGCAATCGTGCCGCCGAGCGCCTCGACAAAGTTCCTCGCGATCCACAGCCCCAGACCCGATCCGCCAACGCGGTCGCTGCCTTCGAGCCGCTCGAAGCGGTCGAACAGCGCCTCATGGTCGGCGGGAAGACCCGGCCCCCGATCAAGCACGCGGCAAATCGCCGACGTATCGTCGCATTCGAGAGCCACTTCGATCGGGCGCTCCTCCGGCGAGAATTTGAGCGCATTGTCGAGCAGATTAATCAGCGCATGGCGCAGCAACACTGGGTCGGTGGAGATCAGCGGACAAGCGGGATCGACGCGGGTGACAACCCTCCCGCCGCTCTCGCTCTGGCGCAGGTCACGCAGAACGGCAGCAACGATGTCGGTGAGATCGACAGTTTCCGGTCGCGGCTCGATCCCTCCATCCTCGATCCGTGAGGCTTCGAGCAGGTCGCCGAGGAAGCGCTGGAGGCGGCGCGCCTCGCTGCGGGCGATGCGGACCTCCTCAGCGTAGATACCCTTGTCGGGGATGGCCTCGGCGGCGGCGATGACTGCGGTGAGCGGGGTCTTCAGATCGTGCGCGATGCTGCCGAGCAAGGCCCCCCGCAGCCGGTCGCGCTCGCGCAGCGTGCCGACCTGCCGCGCCTCCTCCTCGAGCACCAGCCGCTCGTGGGCGAGCGCCGTCTGGTCGAGCAGCGAGGCGAGGAGGGTCGCATCGTCGGCGCGGATCACCCGGCCTTGTTCGCGGCGGGCGAGACCCAGTGCGCCCATCAAGCCTAGGGAGGTCTTCAAGGGATGGAATTGCCAGTCGGACGCATTGAGCGTGCCAGTGTCGCGTCCGGTAGGAACAGCTTGCTCCAAGGTCCAGCGAGCAGCGGCTTCATCCACCGTATCGAGAGCGGTGTAGCCTTCGTTGCCACGCAACACCAGCCGTTCACCCTCCCGCGCGACGATCACCGCTTCGACATCGAGCAGTGCGCCGATCTCGCGGCAGGCGACGCGGGCGGTTTCGTCCCGGTCCGAGATACCGCCGAGCAGCCCCGCATATCGGGCCAGTGAGGCGTTGAGGCGGGCCACCCCGGCACTGGTTTCCGCTTGCCGCCTGACCCGGCTGGCCAGCGCGCCAATAATCATTGCAACGAGCGCCAGCACGACGAAGGTGACGACGTTAGCGCTATCGCTGATGAGAAGGGTGAAACGCGGTGTGGTGAAGAAGTAATTGTAGGCGAGAGCCGCCCAAAGAGCCGCCCAGAGGCCCGCCGACGTCCGCAACAGGACAGCGGCAGCAATCACCGGCACCAGTAGCGCCATGTCGATAACGGCCGGGGGCACCAGACCCTCGGCGGCGAAGAGCACAGCGACGGCGATGGCGACCGGCACCAGCGCCAGCAGGGGCGCCTGCCATGGATTGGCATCGCGGTCCTGCGCAGGCTTCTCGTCGGCCTCGTCCAGCGGAACGACATGCACCGCCACGCCGCGCGCCTTGCGGATCACGTCCTGCGCGACCGAACCGTGGCGCCATTCGAACCAGCGGCTGCGGCGGCTCTTGCCGATCACGATCTGGCTCGCCCGCAAGTTCCGTGCTTCATCCACCAGCGCCTGCGCGACATCGGTTGCGGCCACGGTTAGCAGCGAGGCACCGAGCGAAGAGGCAAGCGCAAGGTTCTCGGCCAGCTGCTCGCGCTGCTGCCCGGCGATGCTGCGCGCACCCCCGCTTTCGACCACCACCGCGGTCCACGGCGCGTGGGCGAGGTCGGCGAGACGCTTGGCATGGCGCACCACCTGCGCGCCGCCTTTCCCTGCGCTGATCGCCACCAGCAGCCGCTCGCCCACCGTGAAATCGCCCTCGGCGCCGGTGAGGGCGAGTTCGTCAAGCAGTCGGCGGTCGACCGATCCGGCGGCGAAGCGCAGCGCCAGTTCGCGCAGGGCGGCGAGCTTGGGCAGGGTGAAGAAGTTGGCGAGCGCGCGGCCCGCGGTCTCGGGCAGGTAGACCTTGCCCGCCGTCAGCCGCTCGATCAGCGCCTCGGGAGGAAGATCGACCAGAATGATCTCGGCCGAGGCGAGGATCGAATCCGGCACCGTCTCGCGCACCCGCACATGGGTGAAACCAGCGACGACGTCATTGAGGCTTTCGATGTGCTGGATGTTGAGCGTGGTGGCCACGTCGATCCCGGCGACCAGCAGTTCGGCGACATCCTGCCATCTCTTGGGGTGGCGACTTCCCGGCGCATTGGAGTGGGCGAGCTCGTCAACAAGGATGAGGTCAGGGCGCCGTTCGAGCGCGGCGTCGATGTCGAACTCTTCGAGGGTGTGCCCCTCATAACGGATGCTTTTGCGGGGCAGCACCGCGAGGGGTTCGAGCAGCGTCGCGGTTTCGCTGCGGCCATGGGTCTCGGCGATGCCGACCACTACGTCTTTGCCTTCGGCCCGCTTGCGCGCCGCTTCCTGGAGCATCCGGTAGGTCTTGCCGACCCCCGGCGCCATGCCGAGGTAGACTGTCAGCCGCCCGCGCTCCCCGCGTTGCGCGAGCCGGAGGAAGCGCTCGGCGTCGTTGGCAGGGCGGCTGGTGTTCATGGGGCTGGACTACCGCTCCTGCCGGTCGAGCGCCAGATTGAGCTGGAGCACGTTGACGATCCGTTCGGGGGCAAGCGGCCCGCCGACGCTGGTCGCCTCGGCTTCGATCAGCCGCTCCACCTCGCCGCGCGACAGGCCCCGCGCCTGGGCAACCCGTTCGGCCTGGTAGAGCGCACCGGCGAGACTGATGTGCGGATCGAGCCCGCCACCCGAGGCCGCCACGAGATCCGCAGGAAGCGGCCTGTCCCGCGTTGCACCATAGGCGGTGATCGTCTCCTCGGCGCGCTTGGTCAGATCGGGGCTGGTCGGAGACTTGTTGCTCCCCGCCGCACCCATTGCGTTGTAATCGACGGCCGACGGACGCGGCCAGACATAGCGCGGGCTGGTGAATTTCTGCGCGACGAGCTCGCTGCCCACCGCCTTGCCGCCGACCGCGATGATCGAGCCATTGGCACCAAAGGGGGCGGCGACTTGCGCAAAGCCGAGGATCAGCCCGGTGTAGAGCACCACGCAGACGAGGAAGGTGACCAGCCACAGCCGGATCGCGGGAAAGATGTATTGCATCGGGATTAGCTCCTCAGCGCATCAGGGTGACATGCTCGGCGATCGGGCCGAGCGCGGCAGCGGGGAAGAAGGTGAGCGCGCCGAAGATCACGATCACGACGAAGAGCATCACTCCGAAGGTCGGCCCTTCGACACTCAATGTGCCCGCGCTCTCGGCGCTGCGGCGCTTGGCCATCAGCGAGCCGACGATGGCGAGCGGCACGATGATCGGCAGGAAGCGCGCGATCAGCATGACAAGGCCGGTGGCGATGTTCCACGCGGGGGTGTTGTCCCCCAGTCCCTCGAAACCCGAGCCGTTGTTGGCCGCGGACGAGCTGAGTTCGTAGAGGATCTCGGAAAACCCGTGCGCGCCGGTGTTGTTGAGGGTGTCGAGGCCCCAGGGGGTCGCGGCGAACAGGGCGGTGCCGCCGAGGATCAGCAAGGGATGGCTGATGAGGGCCAGCACGACCAGCCGCATCTCGCGGCCTTCGATGCGGTGACCGAGATATTCGGGCGTGTGCCCTACCATCATGCCCGCCACGAACACCGCGAGCGCGATGTAGAGGAACATGTTGATCATGCCGACGCCGACCCCGCCGAAGGTCTCGTTGAGCCACATCCCCGCCATCGGCACGAGCCCGGTGAGCGGGTTGAGGCTGTCGTGCATCGCCCCGACCGAGCCGTTGCTCGTCGCGGTGGTGAGGACCGCCCAGAGCGGCCCGGTAATCGCTCCGAGGCGCAGTTCCTTGCCTTCCAGGTTGCCGATGTCCTGCTGCACCGGAAGGTCGGCGAAGGCCATCGTCGGCGCGCTCTCGAAGGTGGCGGCGGCGGTGAGCTTGATCACGAGCAGCGCGGCCATCACGCCGAAGATGACCGCTGCGTGCTTGGGGCGGCCGATGATGCGCCCGAACATCCAGACGCAGGCCATGGGGATGAGGATGAGCGAGACCATTTCGGCGAGGTTCGACCAGAAGCTCGGGTTTTCGAGCGGGTGGGTCGAGTTCGGCCCGAAGAAGCCCCCGCCGTTGGTGCCAAGCTGCTTTATGGCGACGAAAGCCGCCACCGGCCCGCGCGCGATGGTTTGCGTGGCGCCTTCCAGCGTGGTGACGCTGGCCGCCCCGTCGAGGGTCATCGGCACACCCGCAAGCGCCAGCCAGACGCCCACGACAATCGCCAGCGGCAACAGCACGCAGAAGGAGGCGCGCTGCACGTCGAGGAAGAAGTTGCCCATGCTGGACTGCCCCCCGATACCCCGCGCCAGGGCAGCAAGCGCCGCGATGCCGGTCGCGGCCGAGACGAATTGCAGCCACATCAGCCCGCCCAACTGCGCGAGGTAGCTCCAGGTGCTCTCGCCCGAATAGTGCTGGAGGTTGGTGTTGGTCGTGAAGGAGGCAGCGGTGTTGAACACGAGGTCGATGCTGGCCGCACCCTGACCGTCGGGGTTGAAGGGCAGGAGATGCTGGGTGGCGAGCAGCAGGAAGACGAAGCCGAACATCACCACGTTGAAGGCGATGAGGCTGAGCGAATAGGTCTTCCAGTCCTGCTCTCCCGCGCCTCCCGTGGCGGCAGTGAATAGCCGATCGGCAGCGGCGAAGCGGCCCGAGAACAGCGCGGCCATGTATTTGCCGAGCGGCCACGACAGGAGCGCCGTGCCGCCGACGACGAGGATGATGGTGAGGATGCTTGCAAGCATGTCAGATTCCTTTGCGGCTCAGGCGAGGCCGAGGCCGGCGACAGCGAGGTCAATGAGCTTGATGCCGACGAACGGCGCGATCACGCCGCCGCCGCCGTAGATCGCAAGGTTGCGCAGGAGCTGGCTCGCCGCGGGCATGGGGCGGTAGGCGACACCCTTCAGTGCCAGCGGCACCAGCAGGGGGATGATGATCGCATTGAAGATGATCGCCGATAGGATCGCACTGTTGGGGCTCGCCAGCCCCATGACGTTGAGCGCGCCGAGCCCCGGATAGAGCACCACGAAGATCGCCGGCAGGATCGCAAAATACTTGGCGACGTCGTTGGCGATCGAGAAAGTGGTGAGCGCGCCGCGCGTCATCAGCAACTGCTTGCCGATGCCGACCACCTCGATCAGCTTGGTCGGGTCGCTGTCGAGATCGACCATGTTCCCGGCCTCGCGCGCGGCCTGGGTGCCGGTGTTCATGGCGACGCCGACATCCGACTGGGCGAGTGCAGGCGCGTCATTGGTGCCGTCGCCGCACATGGCAACCAGCTTGCCCTCGGCCTGTTCCTTGCGGATGTAGGCAAGCTTGTCCTCGGGCGTCGCCTCGGCGAGGAAGTCGTCTACCCCTGCCTCGGCGGCGATAGCGGCGGCGGTGAGCGGATTGTCGCCGGTGATCATCACCGTGCGGATGCCCATGCGCCGGAGTTCGACGAAGCGTTCGCGAATGCCCGCCTTGACGATGTCCTTGAGGTGGACCGCGCCGAGCAGCCGCCCGTTCTCGACCACCGCCAGCGGCGTGCCGCCGGCCTGCGCGATCCGGTTAGTGACGCGGCGCAGTTCGGTAACGGCGGCTTCGGGGTAGTCCCCAAGGCGAAGAACGGCATCGACCGCACCCTTGCGGATGCTGCGACCCTCAAGGTCGATGCCGCTCACCCGGGTCTGGGCGGTAAAGCCCACCACCTGGGCATCTGCCGAGAGGGGTTCGCCCGCACCCGCCAGAACCACGATGGAGCGTCCCTCCGGCGTCTCGTCGGCAAGGCTCGCGAGCCGGGCGGCGCCCACCAGATCGGCCTCGGCCACCCCGGTCAGCGCCACGAACTCGCTCGCCTGCCGGTCGCCGATGGTGATCGTCCCGGTCTTGTCGAGCAGCAGCGTGCCGATGTCCCCCGCCGCTTCCACCGCACGGCCCGACTTGGCGAGCACGTTAAAGCGGATCAGCCGGTCCATCCCGGCGATACCGATGGCGGAGAGCAGCCCGGAAATGGTGGTCGGGATCAACGCCACGAACAGCGCGATCAGCACCGGAATGGCGATGCTCCCGCCAGCATAGGCAGCGAAAGCGGGTAGCGTGCCGACCGCGATAAGAAACACGAGCGTCAGGCCGGTGAGCAGGATCGTCAGCGCGATCTCGTTCGGCGTCTTCTGCCGGCTCGCGCCTTCCACGAGCGCGATCATCCGGTCGAGGAACCCGCTGCCTGGCTCGGCAGTGACCCTGATCTGAAGCTGGTCGGAGATGACGGTCGTCCCCGCCGTCACCGCCGAACGGTCGCCGCCCGCCTCGCGGATCACGGGCGCGCTCTCGCCGGTGATCGCAGCCTCGTTGACCGAGGCGACCCCTGCGACGACCTCACCGTCTGCCGGGATCTGCTGCCCGGCGACCACGATCACGACATCGCCGCGCTTCAGCTGGGTTGCCGGGATCTCCTCGGTGATGCCGCGCTTGTCGATCCGGTGCGCGACGAGCTGGTCCTTGGTGGCCCGAAGCGAAGCGGCCTGCGCCTTGCCGCGCCCCTCGGCCAGCGCCTCGGCGAAATTGCCGAACAGCACCGTCACCCACAGCCAGACCACCAGCTGCCCCTCGAACAGGATGTCGCCCGTGCCCATCGACAGGTGGTAGAACAGGATCAGCGTCGCCGCCGCCGCAACCACTGCGGTGGCGAACATCACGGGGTTGCGCGCCAGCGTGCGCGGATCGAGCTTGACGAAAGCATCGCGCGCGGCCGGGCCGATCAGCGCCCGGTCGAACATGCCGGAGTTTGCCATCAGAACCGCTCCGGGCGCAGCAGGACGAAAGTGAGATAGGCGAGCAGGCCGAGCGCGACCAGCGCGGCCAGCAGGAGATCGAAGGTCATGGGGACTCCCAATGCGCAAACACGATGAGGCCCCATGCCGCCAACCAACGTGAAATCTCGCCGCTGGAAACCGGCCTTGCGCATTAAATCTGCGTGAAATCAGCCCGCGAACCCAGGCCGGAATGTCACGCCTTCACGCAGATTTCACGCGATGCACGGTGTTTCCGCATCGCGATTTCACATTGGCTGGCGCCATTGGCGCGGCATCGGCGGCGCAACGATTGCCGCGCTTCAAGAGGAATTGCGTGATGAATCTGTCGAACCTGCCGCTCGCTGCAACGGCGCTGCTTGCAAGCCTTGGCGCGCCGCTCGCCGCTCAGGAAACGGATGCGCCGGTCGCCGAGGAAACGGTCGCTCTGGACCCCGGCCCGATCTGCACCGACCGGCCGACCAAAAGCAACGCGGTCTGCACTGTTCCCGAAGGCATGGTGCAGGTCGAAGCTGATCTGTTCAGCTGGAGCCGGATCGCAACCGGCCCCGCCCGCGCTGACGTGCTGCTCTATACCAACCCGACCGTGAAATACGGCCTCGGCACCAACAGCGACATCCAGCTGAACATCGCGCCGCTGGTCGAGGTGCGCACCCACGCGGGCGGCGAGACCGTCAGCCAGACCGGCGTGGGCGACCTGACGGTGCGCTTCAAGCAACGCCTCACCGGCGCCGAGAGCCGCGTGCAGGTCGCCCTGCTGCCCTTCGTCAAGGCCCCCACTGCCGAGATAGGCATCGGCAATGGCGAGTGGGAAGGCGGCCTGATCGTTCCGGTGCAGGTGCCGGTCGGCAAGGCCACGCTGACGCTGGTGCCGCAGCTCAACCTGCTTGCCGATGCCATTGCGCCCGAGGACCGCCATCTGGAGCTCCAGGGCGTGGTCAACCTCGCCTATCCTATCGCCGCGCGCACCACGATGGCGGTGGAACTGTGGACCTCGCAGAACTGGGACCCGGCCGGGACGGTGCGACAGTATTCGGCCGACGCGGCGCTGAGCTACCTTCTGTCCGACGAGCTACAGCTCGATGTCGGCGGCAATTTCGGCCTTAACCAGGCGACGCCCGATGTGCAGGTCTATGTTGGGATTTCGGCGCGGTTCTGATGAGGTGTGGTGGGTGCATCGACACGGGGTTGTGGCACCTGCCGTGAACCCTGGGAGACAAACGGCGGCGGAACCTCCCCAGACCTTGTTGACCATACGGCTGCGTTTGCATACGTCGCCTGGAGGATGGAAGTCCGAGGTTTTTCCGACCCATCGCACCCGGGTGCCGGCAATCAGGCGGGGTCCGGGGTCTTCCCCCATCCAGCAAGGTTTGCCACCGCTACCGACGCCGTGAGCCTACAGCAGCGCAAGCAGGCGCGCGTCAAAGGCGTCGGCGCCCGCAAGGGTCGGGTAGAACCGCGGCGCGGGGTCGCGTTCGAGGCGGTTCGGCACCGATTTGTCGTCTCGGATGCACGGGTCCAGAGGCAGCTGCGTCGGCCCCTTCTTGCGGAGTTGGAGCACCGCCTCCTTCCAGCACGGCATCAGCAGCTCGCGCCAGAAATGCCCCGCGAGGCGCTCGCAGCAGAATAGGAACTGATCGTGGCGAGTGGGTTACCGACGGCCCTCGCATACGGCAGCTATCGCGTTACGCCGTGAGGATGGAGGTCGTAGACCGGATCGCCAAGCGGGTTTCGGGATGCGGCATCGGCCCCGCTCATGGACGGTCGTGGGTGGACTGGCGAATGGCGGCTTCCCGCCTAGTCGATTAGGCTGGGCAGCCTTGTGCAGCCCAGCCCGCTCGACCGACCACTCAGGTCTTTGCCAGATCCCGGAATTGCTCAGCGACAGGGGCGAACATCTGGCTCATCATGTTGCCGACCGGGGCCGAAGCGGTGGTCATCGAACCGGCCACAATCGGCGGCTCGGGCGCGTATTCGGCCTGGAGCACCAGCGCCTCGGCATAGTCACGGCCGCGCAGCTGTTCGGTCAGCGCAATGGCGAAATCGAGCCCCGCCGAAACGCCTGCGCCGGTCAGGATGTTGCCGTCCCTGACCACGCGCTCATTGACGGGAATCGCGCCGAAATCCTCCAGCACCGGGAAGGTTGCCCAGTGCGAGGTCGCGCGCTTGCCCTTAAGCAGTCCGGCCTTGCCGAGGATCATCGAGCCGGTGCACACGCTGGTGATGTGCTTGGCGCGCGAGGCGCGGTCTTTCACCCAGGCAATGGTGCGCTGCGACTTCATCACGTCCATCGTTCCCGTGGTGCCGCCGGGGAAGAACAGCACGTCGAGATCGGCGGGGGTGTCCTCCAGCGTCACCGTGGGCGAGATCGCAAGGCCGAGGTCCGAGGCGACCGGTGCCAGATCGGCTCCGGTCGTCACCAGATGCACCTTCGCCCCGAACAGGCAGGCGAAGAAGTAGTGCGGGCCCACAAGATCGAGCGCGGTGAAGCCGGGGTAGAGCAGCATCGCGATCTGTTCGTTGCGGAACAGGTACTCGCCGAACAGGTCCTGCATCGACTGCTGATGCGCGGCCATCGCCTGCTGTTCCTCAAGGCTCGGCGAACCGGCGGCGGGGCTGTGGCCTGCATGGCCGGCGGCGCTCTGCGCCATCGCCTTTTCGAGCGCGAGCCAGGGAGCGAGCAGCGCCGCCCCCGTCATGCCGCCCAAGAGGGCGCGTCTGTCGAGTGTCATGGGTCTGTCTCCTCTCAGAAGCCGAAGCCGAGTGTGACGAAGGCCGAGCGCGGGTTGCCGGGGCGCACCACGTCCTGCGCGAAGTATTGATAGGGCACGAAGTAGTCCGCGCCGAACAGGTTATCGACCCTGAGGCCGATGCGGATGCCGCCGATCTCATAGCTCGCCTGCGCGTCGGCGACGACATAGCCATCGACCTCGGCGCCGTTGGGCAGCGCGATCACGCTGTCGCTGGCGGCGGTCAGCCCCGCACCCAGTTCCAGCCCCTTCATGCCCCCGTCGAGGAAGCGGTAGCGCGCCGCGATCCGCCCGCGATGATCGGGCACGCGCGGAAGGCGGCTACCGACCGGGATCACCGTATCGGCGGTGACGCGCGCATCGCTGTAGCCGTAGCTCGCCAGCAGCGAGAAAGCGGGGTTCGGTTCGTAGATGACATCCGCCTCGATCCCCTCGCTGCGCTGGGCGCCGGTCTGGATCGAGGTGAAGAAGGTGGTGGGATCGGGCGTCGGCACGTTGGTGCGATCGAGCCGGAAGGCGGCGATGGTTCCCGACAGGCCGGTGTCGCCAAGCGCGAACTTGACTCCGCCCTCCCAGCTTTCCGACCGCTCGGGCACGGGGCTGGTGGTGCCGTTGAAGAAGATCGACAGGCGCGATCCGGTGGCATAGCCCGCGAACAGGCTGACGCCCTCGGTGACGTCGAAGGTGACGCCCACGCGCGGGTCCCATTCGTGATAGACCTCGTCATTGCCTGCCCCGCCGACGAACTCAGTCAGGCCGAGCCGCGAATAGCGCAGCGAGGCGAGCACGTGGAGCCGCTCGCCGATGGTCAGCTGGTCCTGCACGTAGGCCGCGAGCGTCTCGTAGCGGTTGGTGTTGAACTGTGAGAGCGCCGGGATCGGGAAGAAGTCGAAATCGGCCGCCGGATCGGCATAGTCGAAGGCCTCGACATTGAAGAGGTCAAACCCGATCGCCGCATCGTAATCCGCCCGGTCCCACTGCACCCCGCCGAGCACGACGTGCTCGATGGTGCCGGTGGTGAACTCCGCCGTCAGCGAGCCGTCGACCGTCCATTCGTCAATCGAGGCGGGCAGCTGCGCGCGGATCTGCGGGCAGGAGGTGGCGTTCAGCCCCGAGGCCGCCCCGCAGGGGAAGAAGGCGAGGAAGGGCGAGGTGGCGAATTCGCGGAAGTCGTTCTCGTAGCGGCGACCGCGCAGATTGAAGGTGAGACCGTCGGAAAGGCGTTGGGTCCATTCGATCTGGGCGGTGAGGTTCTCGACCTCGGTATCGGGGGCGTTGGTCGCGCCGGTAAAGCGCTCGGGATCGACGCGCGGGTCGTCCATGAAGATCGCCGGAAGCCCCGCATATTCGAGCTGCGCGATGCGGGTATAGGTGAAGCGGCCCACGATTTCGGTGTTCTCCGAAGGCGCGAAGCGCACCGAAGGCGCGATCAGCAGGCGGTCGATCTCGACCACGTCGATATTGTCCTCGGAGGACTGGTATTCGGCAACCACGCGGGCGGAGAGACTGTCGGTCAGTGCCGCCCCGGCATCCGCCGCGATCGAGTAGGTCTCGAAACTCCCCGCGCGCACCCGCCCGTCGAGGAAGGTCTCGCCATTGGCGGTCTTCGACACAAGATTGATCAGCCCGCCCACCGGCGAGCCGATCCCGCCGCCGAACAGCGTGGAGGTCGGCCCCTTGGCGACTTCGATGCGCTCGACATTCCACAGGCTGCCCGGATCGATCACCGCGGTGTCGCCATAGCCGATCAGGCCATCGGTGAAGATCTCCGCCTCGAACCCGCGCACGATCGGGTTGACCAGCACGATCTCGGACGGGAGCGAGGGCACCACGCCCGAGACGTTGCGCAGGGCCTCGTCGAGCGTGACCAGTTCCTGGTCCTTGATGAGCTCGGCGGTGATGACCTGGATCGATTGCGGCACCTCGATCAGCGGGACGGGGGTGCGGGTGACGCTGGCCTCGTCGACGGTGTAGCTGCCACGGGAACCGGTGACGGTGATGTTGCCCGGGGTCCAGCCGCCGGTCTCGGGTTCGGGCGCGGGGGCCTGCTCCTGCGCGAAGGCGGGCGTGGCGAGCGCGGTGGCCGCCAGCAGGGCGGCAAGGGAAATGCGGTTCATTGTCGTCGTGTCCTTGATGGGGAGAGGTTTCAGCCCACCAGCCGCTTGAGCTTGGCAAGCGCGCTGGGGTTGGTTTCATCGTAGGCGATGATCGACTGGAGCTTGCCCGATGCGTCCATCAGGTAGACGCTGGCGGTGTGGTCGATGGTGTAATCGCCGCCCTTGGTCGGCACCTTCTGGTAGAAGGCGCGGTAGGCCTTGACTGCGGCGTCGACCTCCTTGTCGGTACCGGTCAGGCCGAGGATCGGGGTGCCGAACAGTTCGACATAGCGGCCGATATCCTCGGGGCTGTCATAGCCCGGATCGACCGAGACGAAGACGATCCGGAACTTGTCCCCGTCCGGCCCAAGCTGCTTCCTCAGCTGCGCCATGCGCGACAGCGTGGTGGGGCAGACATCGGGGCAGCGGGTGAAGCCGAAGAAGATCGCGAAGGGCGTGCCCTTGAGCGTCTGGTCGGTCACCCGCGAGCCATCCGGCGCGGTCAGCGCGAAGGGGCCACCGATCAGGTCGGCATAGGCCGCCCGATCGCTCGCGGGCGGGGTGCGGTTCGGGGCGAACATGGCGACAAGGCCGATGCCCACCACCAGCACCACCACGCCCCACAGGGCGAGCCGCAGGGTCTTGAGCCCCTCGGCCTGCCGCTGCGGCGACATGTCCTCCTCCAGTTCGGGGAAGGGATCAGCCATGGGGCTTGTCCTTCCCGTGCGTGCTGTGATCCATCGCGGGCATTGTGCCGGCAGGGCGAACCTCCAGCTCGGTTTCCAAAGCGCCCGCGCCCGCGAAGGTCAGGGTGAGGGGCACCTTGTCGCCCGCCTTCAGCGGCTGCTTGAGGTCCATCAGCATGACGTGGAAGCTGCCCGGCTTGAGCGTCACTTCGCCCCCTGCGGGCACTTCCAGACCGTCAGCGAGCTGGCGCATCTTCATCACGTCGCCCTCCATCGTCATGGTGTGGATCTCGACCCGCCCGGCCACCGGCGTGCTGCCGCCGGTCAGGCGGTCGGCGGCGGTGCCGGTGTTGGCGATGGTCATGAAGGCGCCGCCCGCGTTCTGGCCTTCGGCGGTTGCGCGTGACCAGGGTTCGGCCACGGCGATGATGCTGGCGGCGGTTTCGGCGGCGGCGGGGGCATCGCCCTCGGGGGCAGCGTTGCAGCTGGCGAGGAGGGCAGCACTGCCCAGCAGGGCAACGGCGAGGAGGTGACGGGTCATCGTTTGGTCTCCGAGAGATCAGAAGGACTGGGGAGCCGCACCCTGGCGGGCGGCGGCAAGTTCACGGGTGATGAGATCGGCGACCGCGCGGCGCTCCTCGAGGCCCAGGCAGGTCGCGATCTCGATCCGGCGGGCGCGGTGTTCGAGGAACAGCCGCAGGCGGGCAGGCACCGCATCGTCGATGACGAAGCGCGTGCCGAAGATCGGCCATTCGACCGTCTCGTGCGCAAGGCTGCGCCACAGCAACCGGCCCTGATCCAGCGCCAGCCACTCGGCAGCGGGCCTGGTGCGGCGATGCCAGTCGAGCACGCCGACGAGCAGCGCCATCGAACCGATCGCGAAGCCGGGCACCAGCCATTGCCCGCGCAGCGCCGGCAGGATCGCCATCGCCATGAACACGGCGATCAGCACGGTGAAGGTGACGCGCGCGTCCCGCGAGAGGTGCGAGCGGTTTTCCTGCAAGTGCAGGATCAGCCCGCCTTGCCTGGCGCGCTGCGCGGGGATTCCCCCGTCCGGCTGCCCGGCAAGGCAGCTATGAATGGCATACATCGAAAGAAGCTCCGACAGCCCGCCGCGCCCCTCTAAGGGCGCAGAGCCGGGCTTACCGACACGAAGGGGTTCAGCGTGTCAGACGGAGAGGGGCGGCCCGCGCAATTGCGGTCGCAGGAAGGGCAGATCGCGCCGGGGCAGCGCAGGGAGCGGGGCAAGCCCGATCAGCAGGATAAAGGCGATCGCGCCCGCCAGCAGCAACGGATCGGCCCCGCCGAGCGCGGAATGGCCGAGGCCGGAGAATGCGCAATGCGTTGCCTTGGAGGCGGCATCGGAATGATCGCCGCCCATATCCCGCTTGCCCGGAATGGCGATCTGCATCTGCTTGGGGCTACCGCTCGCATCCGAGCAGATCCTCACCGTCAGAAACCGGTCACCGCCCGCCGCAAGCATGAACCCCGCCGGCACCACGGCCTTCACCGCCAGCGCAAGCGCCAGCAGCACCAGCGTCAGCCGGGCATGGTCACGGATCAGGGCGCGTAGGCGGGCCATTCGAGGTGCCCATAGCGTTGCAGTGACCTTATGTCACGTTACGGTCGATGCATGGGCTGTTGCGAAGCGATCAAATGGCCGCGCCTCGACCGATCAGTACCCGACACGGAAAAGCATCATGGTAGGGGCAATTGCCGGAAGGTGTTGGCCGGATTGGGGTCGGTTGCTGAACGGCGGCCTTTATTCTCTGAAGCCACATAGCAGTCAGTTCCAGTGCGGCTGCCGATCGCTTTACCCACGCATCAAGGGGCAGGCGGCAGGACCAGACCCACATACGCACACCGTCGCATTGCCGGGTATACGCCGTTCTCGCGGCGGCGGATAGACCGCACATGATCCGCCATCTGGAAGCCCTTTGTCTCTCACCTTTGTCTCGCAGTGCGAGACAAGAAGCACGGCGGACTCTGTAACCTACGGGCACCGAGGGGCTCACCAACTGCACTTATTCAATCGGTTAGCTGTGTCGCAGGGCTGATTGTCTCGCACCGTTGTCTCGCAGGGCGCATGCGGCGGTAGGCGCTAGTCTCTCCTCATTAGGGGTGCGGCGCCCGGAGTCGGTGCCACTGCAACCTGCCGCAGCCATCCGCGGTCGCGCAACTCGCCCGAGCAGGCAAACGCTTCAAGCGGTCGGCTCTCGCACCACCGTCGCGAGACCCCTAGCGGCCATGAACGGGCAATCGAAATAGTGGAATCAGGGTGAAGCGCAGCCGGGAAGCCAAGCGCCTCCGACGGGACTGCGAGATCTACCGTTTTCTGAGGGTTGCGGCCTTTAAGGGGAGGGTGTGGCACGGCAATCTTCGGGAGCCGATCGAGCCTCTATCAGTCTACCTCGGGTGTCTACCTCGGGAAGCCGGGCCACAAACACAACCGAATCCTCACACACTTCCCCAAGCGCAAGCAACCGAACGGCAACCCCATGCCACAGTGGGACGACCTATCGAAGTGGCTGGCAGAGGGTCGAGATGTCCGCGTGGTCATGAGGGATCACATCCCGCACAAGTAGCCGCCACGTCGTCGCGGCAACCGACGAGCACGCGGCAATGGTCATCGATGATCACATTCAGGCGCTCGACGTGAAGGGCGTGCTCTACACGCTCGAACGGGTTGATCATACCCTGCCTGAGGAGTGGGGTGGCGGCGATGAACTCGACAACATCCTCGAAAACGCGCCGGCGGGCCTGGTAAGCTTCACCGACATCGGATGGGTGATTCACAGCGCACCTGTCCACAAGCTGCGCCTGTTCGCATCGCACGACCACCGCGGCAAGCCGATCTATGCGGCTGCACCCAGCGTCACGGTCGCCCTCGCGATCATGGTCAACACGCGGCTGCCGGACACCAGCCGCGTCCACACGTTCAAGATCACCGACGTGACCGACACCCTCCCCGAGCCGGAGCGCAAGAACCTCGACGAGGTGCTCGCGGCGGGCCAGGCCGGGGTCGCGGATTGCGACGAGGAACACGACGGCTGGTGGGTCTGGTAGCGCAACGATGTTGAACACCAAGCGGTAAGAACTTCGCCCACTCGGATGTGGTTGGCCCAGAGTGTGCCACCTGCAAGCGTCGCATCGGTGAGGCTTGGGCTGACGCAAGCAACGGGCACTGCCAGTTCTGCATGCCGACTGATCGCAACTTCGCGCTGATCGATCGCACCATCGACGCTTAGGGTTAAGCTTCGCGCCCATGCGCGTGCGGCTGTGAGGGTGGAAGTCCAAGAACGGGTCACCCACTCGCACCCGGATAGAGGCAACCAGGCAATGTTCTGCGCAATTGCCCGTCCACCGGCGTGTTGCATCTGTGTTGCATGGAGTCGCCGAGACAGCACCGGAATCGACGGGAATCCGCAGGATTGCGCGGGATGCGATAGAAAAGCCCCGCGGGGGGCTTTCGTGGAGCTAACTTACTGATTTTCTGATGAAAAGCTGGATGCCCCGCAAGGATTCGAACCTTGATTGACGGAGTCAGAGTCCGCTCTCTTACCATTAGAGGACGGGGCATTGGCCGGGCTGCGAGAATCTGTCCCGAGGCGTCAGCGAGCGCGCTCCCTAGTTTCGTGCATCGGATAGGTCAAGCGCTGACGTGCCCCCGCCTGCTTGCGCAGGCTCGAGGCTTGGAGTAGCTTGGCGTCAAGTGCCATTCGCATGGGGGAGGGCCTCGGGCGCATGGTGAGATGAAAGCGTTGCGAACATGGCGGAGCATTTACCGCCGGACACAGAGAGAAGTGCTGGGAATAATCGGGGCGGCAAGTCCGGCAAGGTAGCCGATTTCCGCTACAAGCGCCCCCCTCAGCAAGACCCGAGAAGCGGCGGCCGCGACGGTCGTCCCAAGGATTCACCCCGGGAACAGCGCCGTCAGTCGAGCCCCGCCACCGGCGGCGGCCCCCGGCCTCGACCCGATCTCGCCGACATCGGCGCGCTCAGGGCGCAAGGCGAAGCCTATGCGGCGCTCGACCTCGGCACCAACAATTGCCGCCTGCTGATCGCCCGGCCCTCGGGCCGCGACTTCACGGTGATCGACGCCTTCAGCCGGGTGGTGAAGCTCGGCGAGGGGCTCGCCACCAGCGGGCGCCTGTCGGAGGCGGCGATGGACCGCACGCTCGCGGCGCTCGCCATCTGCGCCGACAAGCTCCAGCGCCGCAACGTGCGCCTCGCCCGCTCGGTGGCGACCGAGGCCTGTCGCCGCGCCGAGAACGGCCCCGCCTTCATCGAGCGGGTGCGGCGCGAGACCGGCATCGCGCTCGACATCATCAGCGCCGAGGAAGAAGCGCGCCTCGCGGTGCTCGGCTGCCACATCCTGCTCGAATCCGGGGATGGCCCGGCGGTGATCTTCGACATCGGCGGCGGATCGACCGAGCTCGTGCTGGTCGAGGCGGGCCGCGAGGGCGGCGCGCGGGTGCCCTGCATCCTCGACTGGCAGAGCGTGCCGTGGGGCGTCGTCTCGCTCACCGACACCGTCGGGCGCGGCGAGGACAGCGAGGCGGCGCGGATCGCCCGCTTCGCGGCGATGCGTCAGATGGTCGCCGACAGCTTCGCGCCTTTCGCGAATCGCGTCGCGGCGGCGGCGCAGCATCCCGATATCCGCCTGCTCGGCACCAGCGGAACGGTGACGACCCTCGCCAGCCTGTATCTCGAACTGCCCAGCTACGACCGCAAGGCTGTCGACGGGCTGATCGTCCCTGCGCCCGCAATGCGCGACATCAGCGCGCGGCTGTCCGTCATGACCCCGTTCGAGCGCGCGACGCTGCCCTGCATCGGACAGGACCGGGCGGATCTGGTGGTGGCGGGCTGCGCGATCCTCGAGGCGATCCTCGACCTGTGGCCGGCGCGGCGGCTCGGGGTGGCCGATCGCGGCATCCGCGAGGGCATCCTGCGCAGCCTGATGGCGGCCGAGCAGCACTCCGAACGCAGCCTCAAGGCGCTCGCCCGCCAGCGCGGCGGCCAGGGCGCGGGGCCGACGAGGCGATGACGCGCGGCGCGAAGGACACCGGCAAGCGGGTCAAGACCGCACGCGGGCGCACCGCGAGCCAGGTGCGCTGGCTCGAGCGGCAGCTCAACGATCCCTACGTCAAGCAGGCCAAGGCCGATGGCTACCGCAGCCGCGCGGCCTACAAGCTGATCGAACTCGACGAGCGCTTCGGCCTGCTCAAGAACGCGAGCCGCGTGGTCGATCTCGGCATCGCCCCGGGCGGGTGGTCGCAGGTGGTGCGGGCCAAGCGGCCCAAGGCCGAGGTGGTGGGCATCGACCTCCTGCCGGTCGAACCGCTCGAGGGTGTGACGATCTTCGAAATGGACTTCATGGCTGACGAGGCCCCTGCCCGCCTTGCCGAGGCACTCGGCGGCAAGCCCGATCTCGTGCTGTCGGACATGGCCGCCAACACCGTCGGCCACAAGCAGACCGATCACCTGCGCACCATGGGCCTCGTCGAGGCGGCGGCGTGGTTCGCGGCGGAAAACCTCGCCCCGGGCGGGGCCTTCGTCGCCAAGGTGCTGGCGGGCGGGACCGATGCCGATCTGCTCGCGCTGCTCAAGAAGCATTTCACGACCGTCAAGCACGCCAAGCCCCCGGCGAGCCGCAAGGGCTCGTCGGAGTGGTACGTCATCGCTCAGGGGTTCAAGGGCTAGGCCGCGCGCCGCACGGCCCGCCGCCACCGCCTTATTCGGCCGGGGTCTCGGTCGCCGCCGGGGTCTCGGCACCCGCGGGGGCCGCTTCATCCGCAGGCGCGGCCGAAGCCGCCGCATCGGCGACGAAGGTCGGCACCGGCAGGTTCGAGCCCTGCGCGTTGAGGTACATCGCCACCGCCGCGCGGTCCTCGACCTTGGCGAGCCCGTTGAAGCTCATCTTCGTCCCGGCGGCGAAGGCCTTCGGGTTCTTGAGCCACTGGTTCATGTTCTCCCAGTCCCAGTTGCCGCCCTTGGAGACGAGGGAATCGGAGAAAGCGAAGCCGCCACCCTGGGCAATCGGCTGACCCATGACGCCATGGAGATTGGGCCCGATGCCGTTGGCGCCGCCGGCGTTCACCGTGTGGCAGGACTGGCACTTGGCAAAGACCTTCTCGCCCGCCGCAACCAGCTCGGCCGCCGGCATCTTGTTGAGCGCTTCGGCCATGCTCATTTCGGCTGCACCCGAGCCCGCGCTCTCTTCGACCGCGCCTTCGATCACGTAGCCGAGCTTTTCGGGACGCTGCGGCTTGTCGCCGTGGAAGAACTTGCCCGACAGGATCGAGAGACCCAGCCCGAGACCGGCTGCGAACAGCACCCAGCCGGCGGCGGTGTTGAACAGAGTGCCGCCCGCATCCGGAGCTGCGGCCTTGGCTTGCGAAGAGTTGTCCTGTGTCATCCCGCGCGGCTCTTAATGTCGCGCTCCCACACGCGCAAGACCGATCGTGCCTCAATTTCTTGCGCCTTTTGCAAGCAGCCTCTAGGCGCGTGCACCATGCGATCCTTCCCCGGCCCTGCCCTTGCCATCGTCGACCGGATGCGCGCCGCTGCCGCCGCCGATCCGGCGCGGGCGATCGCCTTCCAGGGCTCGCCCGGAGCCAATTCGCACCGCGCCGCGACCGAAGCTCGGCCCGACCTGGCGCCGCTCCCCTGCTTCAGCTTCGAGGACGCGCTCGAGGCGGTGAAGGACGCCCGCGCGGGCGCGGCGATCATCCCGATCGAGAACTCGCAGCACGGACGCGTCGCCGACATCCACTTCCTGCTGCCCGAAAGCGGCCTTGCCATCGTCGGCGAATACTTCATGCCGATCCACCACGCGCTGATGGCGCTGGGGGAGGCAGCGCCGGGCCGGCGTTTCGAGGCGGCCTATTCGCACCCGCAGGCGCTCGGCCAGTCGCGCCATTACCTGCGCGCGCGCGGGATCGTGCCGCTGAGCCACGCCGATACCGCCGGTGCCGCCGCCTACGTCGCCGAGCGCGGGGACATGACCGTCGCCGCCATCGCCCCGGCGCTTGCCGCCGATCTCTATGGCCTCACCATCATCGAGAACAATGTCGAGGACAGCGCGGACAACATGACCCGCTTCGTGATCCTGGCGAAGGAGGCGCTCGCGCCTGCGGCGCTCGCGGGGAGGCCGGTCATGACCACCTTCGTCTTCGAGGTGAAGAACATCCCCGCCGCTCTCTACAAGGCGCTTGGCGGCTTTGCCACCAACGGCGTCAACATGACCAAGCTCGAAAGCTACCAGCAGGGCACGAGCTTTGCCGCGACCACCTTCTACGCCGATATCATCGGCGCGCCGGGCGATGCCGCCGTCGACCGCGCGCTTGAAGAATGCGCCTTCCATTCCAAGGAATTGCGCATTCTCGGCAGCTACGAACAGGCGCGCCCGCGGGGCTGAGGCGCTTTGCCGTTGCGCAGGCGCGGCGGGCGTGTCACCACGCTGGCCGGGATGACCGCAGCCTCGGCAAACCTCTCCGACCCGCCCGCCGTGCCCTCGGGATCGCCGCCTGCCGGATGGGAGGCGCTGCACGCCGACGGCGCGATCCAGTTCGCGCCGGTCGCCGTCCAGCCCGCACTGCCGTCCGAGCCGGGCTGGCTGCTGCGGGCATTGAACCGCCTGTTCGGGATCCTCGCCGAGCTCTTCGCGCCGCTCGGCAGGGTCTTCGCGGGTGCCTGGGGGTGGCTGCAATGGGTGTTGCTGGCGCTTGCGATCCTGTTCGCGCTGGTGCTGCTGGCGCGGCTGCTCGGCCCGGGCCTCGGCACCAGGAACAAGCGCAAGTCCGGCGGTCCGCAGCAGGAGGAGTGGCACCCCGATGCCGCCGCCAGCCTCGCCCTCCTCGAGGATGCCGACCGGCTCGCCGCCGAAGGACGCTACGAGGATGCGACCCACCTCCTCCTCCAGCGCAGCGTCGGCCACATCGCCGCCGCGCGGCCCGACTGGGTGGAGCCGTCCAGCACCGCGCGCGAACTGGCCGCGCTCCCCGCCCTGCCCGATGCGGCGCGCGCCGCGTTCCGCACGATCGCCGAGCGGGTCGAGCGGTCGCTCTTCGCGCTTGGCACGCTCGATCGCGGCGACTGGGAGGCCGCCCGCGCCGCCTATGCCGAATTTGCGCTGGCGCGGCTCGGGCCCGAAGGGCGCCCGACATGACCGCCACGGGCGCGGCCGCGTCCCCCGCCTTCTCGAGGGGCGGCGCGCTCGCGCTGGCGGGCGGCGGGCTGGCGCTGCTGCTGGCGCTGCTCTACCTGATCAGCGCGGGCGCCGAATTCGGCGGCGGCGAGCGGGGCGGCGGGCAGGCCCATGCGGCGGCGAACGGCCTCAACGGCTATGCGGGCCTCGTGCGGTTGACCGAGGCGCAGGGCTATACGGTGACCCGCTCGCGCAGCGGCGCGGGGCTGAAGACCGACGGCCTTCTGGTGCTCACCCCGCCGCTCGCCGCCGATCCCGAGGCAATCGGCAAGCTGCTCGCCGAGCGCCGGTTCACCGGGCCGACGCTGCTGATCGTGCCGAAGTGGACGGCGCTGCCGCCCCCGCCCGATCTGCCCTCCACCGAGCGCGCGAAGTTCAAGCGCGGCTGGGTGCGGCTCGCCGGTGCCGAGCCGAGCGGCTGGCCCGAAGCACTACCTGCCCCCTACGCCTTCACGCTCGCACTGGACGGCACCGAGGCGGGCGCGGTGCCCACACGGTGGAGCGGCATGGGCCGCACCGGCGCCCTGCCGACCGCGGCGGTGCTCCACGCGAAGATCGGCGCGGGCCAGCGCACGCTCGTCACCGATGCGCGCGCACGGACGCTCGCCTTCGCGATCGCGGCCGAGGGCGGCAACCCGGACGAAGAGCCCTTCCCGGTCGCGGTAATCGCCGAGCCGGATCTTTCCAACAATTACGGCCTCGACGATCCCGCCCGCGCCGCGGCGACGATCGCGATCATCGACGCGCTGACGGATGATGGCGAGATCGGGGCCGTCACCTTCGACATGACGCTGAACGGCTTCGGCGCCTCGGAGAACCTCCTCACCCTCGCCTTCCGCCCGCCTTTCCTCGCCGCGACGCTGAGCCTGCTTGTCGCGCTGCTTATCGTCGGCTGGCGCGCCTTCCAGCGCTTTGGCCCGCCCGCTGCCGCCGCGGGGCCGGACATCGCCTTCGGCAAGCGCCAGCTGATCGTCAACGGGGCGGGCCTGATCCTGCGCGCCCGCCGCTTCCGCCTGCTGGGTGCGCCCTATGCCGCCATCGCGGCGCGGCGCATCGCCGAACGGCTCGGTGTGCCCCGCGCCGAACCCGAGGCGATCGACGCCGCCCTCGCCCGGCGCCTGCCGGACGAGGAACCCTTCACCCGCCGCGCCGCGCGGCTCGAGGCGGCGGACAAGCCCGCCGCGATCCTCGCCGCCGCCCGCTCGCTCGACGATCTTGCCGCCAAGTTGCAACAGGGACCCACCACCCGATGACCATGACCCTCGACGATGTCCGCAGCCTCGCTGACGCGATCCGCGCCGAAACCGCCAAGGCGATCGTCGGGCAGGAGGCGATGGTCGATATGCTGCTGGTCGCGCTGCTGTCCGAAGGCCACGTGCTGCTCGAAGGACCGCCGGGGACCGCCAAGACCTTCCTCGCCAACAGCTTCGCGAGCGCACTCGGCCTCGATTTCGGGCGCATCCAGTTCACGCCCGACCTGCTGCCGGGCGACATCCTCGGCTCCAACCTGTTCAACTTCCAGACCAGCCAGTTCACCCTGACGCGCGGGCCGATCTTCCGCGACCTGCTGCTCGCCGACGAGATCAACCGCACCCCGCCCAAGACCCAGGCCGCGCTGCTGGAAGCGATGCAGGAGCGGCGCGTCACCCTCGACGGCGAGACGCACCTTTTGCCCGATCGCTTCATGGTCATCGCGACGCAGAACCCGATCGAGAACCAGGGCGTCTATCCCCTGCCCGAAGCCCAGCTCGACCGCTTCCTGTTCAAGCTGCTGGTGCCCTACCCCGCCGAGGCCGAGGAAACGCGGATCGTCGCCACCTACGGGCAGCGCTCGGGCCCGCAGCGGCCCGCCGATCTGGGCGTTCGGGCGGTCACAGACGCTGCCGGGATCGCGGCGGCGAGTGCGGCGCTGGATGAGGTCACACTCGCCGAGGCCATCGTGGGCTACGTCGTGCGGCTGGTGCGTGCCACCCGCGAGCATCCGGAACTGACCGTCGGCGCCTCCCCGCGTGCCGCCGTGCTGCTGGCCAACGCCGCCCGCGCCCGCGCCGCGCTGGAAGGGCGCTCCTATGTCATCCCCGACGACGTCAAGGCTCTCGCAGTGCCGGTGCTGCGCCACCGCCTCACGCTGTCGCCCGCCGCCGAGATCGAGGGGCGCGACATGGAGGCGCTAGTCGCCGAGCTGGTCGAGGCGACCGAGGCGCCCCGCTGAGGTGACGCGCCGCTTCGCCTTCCTCGGCCCGCTGTTCGCGCCGCTGCGGCCGCTGCTGGCGATCGCCCCCACCGAGCGGGCGGCATGGGTTGCGGCTGCCCTCGCGCCGGTCGCGGTGGTGATCGCCGCGACCGCGCCGGGCGCATGGGTGATCGCCCCGGTGCTCGGCGCGGCGCTGCTGGCGCTGGTGGCGCTCGATGCGGTGCTGGCCGGACGGCTGGGCACATGGGCGCTGACGGCGCCTGCCGATGGCGAGGTGGGCCAGCCTGTGAGGCTCGTCGTGACGGCCAACTTCGCAGACCGCGCGCCGGCACGCGCGCAAGCGGCCATCGCCTGCGACCCGCGGCTCGCCGCCGAAGGCCGGGTGGTCTTCGCTCTCGTCCCGCAGGCTCTGGAGCCCGGCTGGAGGGGCGAGGCCGTGTGTACCCCCAACCGGCGCGGCACCGCACCGATCGAGCGGCTGTGGCTGCGCTGGGAGGGGCCGCTAGGGCTCGGCGCGCGGCAGGTCGCCATGGCGCCGCAACGCGGGGTGCAGATCTGGCCCGACTTGTCGCCGGTCCGCTCGCCCGACCTCCAGACCTTCCTGCGCAACGCCGAGATCGGCCTCATCGCCCGGCGCATCCGCGGCGAGGGCACGCAGTTCGAGGCGCTCTCCGAATACGAGGCGGGCATGGACCGCCGCCGCATCGACTGGAAGGCGAGCGCGCGGCACACCCGCCTGTTCGCGCGCGAGAACGAGAGCGAGCGCAACAACCAGATCGTCTTCGCCTTCGATTGCGGGCAGGCGATGTGCGAACCGATCGACGGCTTGCCGCGGATCGACCGGGCGGTGAGCGCGGCTTTGACCTGCGGCTATGTCGCGCTGAAGGGCGGGGACAAGGTCGCGCTGTTCGGCTTTGCCCGCCGCCCGCTGCTGTTCACCCCTTTCATCGGCGACGCGCGCGCCTTCCACCGTCTGCAAAGCGCGGCGGCGAGCCTCGACTACGAAAGCGCCGAGCCCAACTTCACCCTCGCCCTCGCAACGCTTACGGCGAAGCTCAAGCGGCGGTCGCTGGTGGTGGTGTTCTCCGACTTCACCGATCCCACCGCAGCCGAACTGATGGTCGAAAGCCTCGGGCGGCTGGTCGGCAAGCACCTCGTGCTGTTCGTCACCATGACCGACAGCGAGATCGAAGAGCTGGTCACCGCCTCACCCGGTGACATCGCAACCCTTGCGCGTGCGGTCACCGCCGACAGTCTCGCACAGCAGCGCAAGCTGGTCCTCCAACGGCTGCGACGGCTGGGGATCGACGTGCTGGAGGCGCCGTGGGAGAGCATCGGCCCGCGCCTCATCGACCGCTATCTCGCGATCCGGGGCAGCGAGGCGATCGGATGAAGGCGCCGATCCTCTCTGCGTGGTTCGGCCGCGGCACGGTCGAGGCGCCCGCCGACATCGCCGGCGCGACGCTGCGCTCCGACCGCTTCCGGCTGGAGCGCGAAGGCGAGTGGCGCAGGCTCGAGGCGATCGTCGCCCGCATGGAGAAGGGCGGCCTCAGGCGTATCGACGACGCCGACCTGATCGCTCTTCCAGCGCTCTACCGCACCGCCGCCTCGAGCCTTGCCGTGGCGCGCGAGACAAGCCTCGATGCGGCGACCCTCGCCTATCTGGAAGGGCTGGTGCAGCGGGCGTGGTTCCAGGTCTACGGGCCGCGCATGGGCTTCACGCGCTGGCTGCGCGGCTTCCTGTTGGGGGGCTGGAGCCGCGCGGTCCGCGCCTTGTGGCTCGATATCGCGATCGCCCTGTTCGTGATGGTCGCGGGGACGATCGTCGGCTGGCTGCTCGTCGCCCGCGACGAGGCGTGGTACTATCGCATCTATCCGGCCGGGAGCGGCGATCCGCGCGTGCCGGGGGCGAGCCGCGAGCAATTGCTCGCGACGCTCGGCCATGACGAGGGCGCCTTCGGCCTTGCAGGGTTCGCGGCGCAGCTGTTCAGCAACAACTCGGCTGTGTGCATCCTCGCCTTTGCGCTGGGCTTCGCCTTCGGCATCCCCTCGCTGCTGCTGCTGGTCCACAATCTCGCGCTGCTCGGCGCGCTGCTGTGGCTGTTCCACGGGCAGGGGCTGACGGTGGAGCTCGCCGCATGGCTTTCGGTCCACGGCACGACCGAGCTCACCGGCATCATGCTGTCGGGCGCGGCGGGGCTCCATATCGGACGGGCGATGGCGTTCCCGGGCACGCTCCCGGTGCTCGATGCCGCGGCGGCGGCGGGCCGGCGGTCGGCGGTGGTGATGGTGGGCGTCGTCATCATGATGGTCGTCGCCGCCGTGCTAGAGGCCTTCCCGCGCCAGCTGGTCGAGGATACCGCCGGGCGGTTCATGATCGGGGCAGCGATGCTGACCTTCTGGCTGGCCTACTTCATCCTCTATCGCCCCGCGCCGGCCACGGGTGAAGCGGCAGAGGCCGGATGAGCCGCCGCGCTGCCCCGTCCCGCACACGCGACCGCGCCCGCCCGCCGGGCGACGATCGCCGCACGCGCACGCTCGTCACCCCCGAAGGACTTGCCGTGTCGCTCACCCTCGCGCCGCGCGGCAGCCGCGCGGGGGCGCTGGTCATCGACGTGACGATCATCCTCTTCACCCTGATCGCGGTGGCGCTCGCGCTCGCTTGGGCGCTCACCGGGGCGCTCGACGGGACCGGCCTCGATCCCGATCAGCTCTCGCGCGGCGCGGGAGAGTTCATCGGCGTGGTGCTGACTCTGTTCGTCTTCGGCTTCTGGTACGGCTACTTTCTGGTGCAGGAGTTGGGCCCGCGCGGCGCGACCTTCGGCAAGCGCATCGTCGGCATCCGCATCGCCGCGCGCGGCGGCAGGCGGCTCACGCCCGAGGCGGTCATCGCCCGCAACCTGCTGCGCGACATCGAGATCTTCTATCCGCTGGTGTTCCTGTCCCAGCTCGCTGCGCTCGGCCAGAGCGGCGAGGAAATTGGCGTTCTCGGCTGGGCGGCGACCGGCTGGTTCGCGCTTTTCGCGCTCTTCCCGTTCTTCAACCGCGATGCCTTGCGCGCCGGCGACATCATCGCGGGCACCTGGGTCGTCGAACGCCCGCGTGCGCGGCTCGCCGCCGTGCTGTCCGCACAGGGCGCCGCCGCGCGCGCCGGGGAAAGCGCGGTGACGGGGGTGCGCTACGACTTCGGTGAGGCGGAGCTTTCGGTCTACGGCGAAAAGGAGCTCCAGACGCTCGAGCGGATGCTGCGCGAGGCGAGCCCGGAGGCCCTGCAGGCGGTTCATGCGACGATCTGCCGCAAGATCGGCTGGGATCCGGGTGCAGGCGACGAGCGGGCTTTCCTCGAGGCCTTTTATGCGCAATTGCGCAGCCGGCTCGAAGCCGACATGAGGTTCGGCAAGCGCAAGGCGGACAAATACGCATGAGCATGGACCGGAGGCACTTCATCGGCGGAACGCTGGCACTGGGCGCGGCGGCCTGCATCCCGCCCGACCAGAGCCCGATCGGCAGGCTCGAGACCGAGCTGCGCCTGATCGAAGGCAAGTCGGGCGGCACGCTGGGCGCCGCGCTCTATAACACGGCGAGCGGGATGACCGTCGGCATCAACCGCAACCGCCGCTTCGGGCATTGTTCGTCGTTCAAGCTGTCGCTGGCGGCGATGGTGCTCGCCTATGACGCGAGCGGCCGGGCCGATGCCAGCCGAATGGTGGCTTGGAGCGAGGCGGACCTCATGCCGGTCTCCCCCTTCACCCGCGAGCGGCTCGCGGACGGGGCCTCGTTGCGCGAGCTCGCCCGGGCGACGCAGATCACCTCGGACAACGCCGCCGCCAACGTGCTGCTGCGCGATTTCGGGGGCCCCGCTGCGCTCACGCAGTTCTGGCGCGACATCGGCGACAATGTGAGCCGCCTCGATCGGACGGAGCCTGCGCTCAACAACGTGCCGGTGACCGAGTTCCGCGACACCACCACGCCCGAGGCCATGGCCCTGACCGTCGCGAAGCTGGTCTACGGCAACGTGCTGCCGGAGGCAGCGCGCGAGGAGCTGAAGGGCTGGATGATCGCGACCGAAACCGGGCTCAAACGGGTGCGCGCCGGCCTGCCCAAGGGCTGGGTGGCGGGTGACAAGACCGGCACCTCATTGGACGGCGCGGGCGGCAATGCGATCTATGTCGATATCGGCTTTGCGGAAGGACCGAAGGACGCGCCGCCGATCACCTTCGCAACCTACTTCATCGCCCGCGAGGCGCACGACGACATGGACGAAGGCGCGCTGGCCACGCTCGCCGAGGTCGGCCGGGTGATCAAGGAGTTCGCCGAGCCCGAGAAGGGCCTGCCGCTGGTGGGCAAGCTGTATTGACCTTCTCGCCCTCCCGCTTGCGGGAGGGGGCCGGGGGGTGGGCACATGGGGGATGTGAGGCATCCCCACCCCCCCAACCCCTCCCGCAAGCGGGAGGGGAGAAGCTGGCTCAGTGGTTGGGCGCCTTCGACACGCGCGCCTCGCCGCCGAAGATCGCCACCTCCCGCATCCCCGCGCTGGTCGCCCGGCCGCGGTACATCCCGGTGGTGTTGAAGCTGTAGACCGGATCGCCCTCGGGCGTGACGAGGATCACCCCGCCGTCGCCGCCCAGCTGCGCGACATCCGCCATCACCGCGTCGGCAATGTATTGCGCCTCCGCAGCCTTCACGCCGCCGTCCTCGGCGTCTTCGCCCGCAAGCGCGACCTTCGCCTCGCGGGTCGCCCTGAGCCGCGCGCAGATCTCGTGCGCGACGCCGACGCGGATGAAGAACTCGCCCCAGCCGGTCGCCGACACCGCGCAGCTCCGGTTGTCGGCATAGGTGCCGGCGCCGATCAGCGGGGCATCGCCCACCCGGCCCCAGCGCTTGCCCGTCATCCCGCCGGTGGAGGTGCCGGCCGCAAGGTTGCCCTTCTGGTCCAGCGCCACCGCGCCCACCGTGCCGAACTTGTGGTCGACATCGAGCGCGGAGAGCTTCTCCGCCTTCAGCCGCTCGAGCGCCTCGCGGCGTTCGGGGGTGGCGAAATATGCGGGCGGCGTGACGGCGAAGCCCTTCGTGGCCGCAAAGTCCTCGGCCCCCTTGCCGATCAGGAAGACGTGCTCGCTGCCGGTGCGCACCGTGTCGGCAAGCAGGATCGGGTTCTTCACCGTCTTCACCCCGGCGACCGCGCCCGCGCTGCGGTCACGCCCGTCCATGATCGAGGCGTCGAGCTCGTTGGTGCCGTCCCAGGTGAACACCGCGCCCTTGCCGGCGTTGAACAGCGGCGAATCCTCCATGATGATGATCGCCGCCTTGACCGCGTCCAGCGCCTCGCCGCCGCCCGCGAGCACCTTCGCGCCCGCATCGAGCGCGGCTTGCAGCGCCGCCTCGTAGGCGACCCGCTTTTCCGGCGTCATCTGCGCCGGATCGAGCGTGCCGGCACCGCCGTGAATGGCAAGCGACCATTTCGCGGCAGGGTCCTGGGCGCGGGCGGGCTGGGTCATGAGGGCGAGGGCAATCAGCGCGGCGAGTTTCTTCATGGGCTGGCGGTGTAACGTGCCCCTGCGGCTTTCGCCAGCTTAACAGCGCGCCCGCGCGGGGCTAGGGCACAGCCATGATCCTGCGCCCTGCCACCCCCGCCGATGCCGCGCCCCTCGCCGCGCTCGGTGCGGAGACCTTCGTCGCCGCCTTCGGGCACCTCTACCGGCCGGACGACCTCGCCGCCTTTCTCGCCGAGGTGCATGACGAAGCGGCCGTCGCCGCCGAAATCGCAGGTGAGGAATGCACCCACCGCCTCGTCGAGGTGGACGGCGGACTCGTCGCCTTCTGCAAGCTGCGCCATCCGACCAAGTTCATGGCCCATTCGGACGCGCGCGATCCCATCGAGCTCGCCCAGCTCTACGCCTTGCCGGGCTACACGGGACGCGGCGTCGGCGCACAACTGATGGACTGGGCGCTGGCCCACGCGCGGGCGGGCGGGCACGATGCGGTTCTGCTCAGCGTCTATGCCGACAACTTCGGCGCACAGCGCTTCTATCGGCGCTACGGCTTCGCCAAGATCGCGGACATCACCTTCAAGGTGGGAGATCACCTCGATCCGGAGTATCTCTACGCATTGAAGCTATGACGAGAGGGAGAGGAACATGAGCGATTTCGGCTGGGCGAGCACCACCGACGAGGTGCTGGCAGGCAAGGACCTGTCGGGGCGCACGGTGTTCATCACAGGGGCCAATTCGGGACTCGGGCAGGAGACCGCGCGGGCCTTCGCCGCGCGCGGCGCGCACGTGGTTATGGCGGGGCGGGACCAGGCGAAACTCGATGCGGCGGTCGCGGCGATCCGTGCGGAGGTGGCCGACGCGCAGCTCGACACCCTCACGCTCGACCTCACGTCCCTTGAAAGCATCCGCGCCGCCACCTCGCGCGCGCGCCAGCAGTTCCCGGCGATCGATCTGCTCATCAACAATGCCGGCGTGATGGCGACCCCCTTCCTGCACACGCAGGACGGGTTCGAGATGCAGCTGGGCACCAACCACTTCGGCCACTTCGCGCTGACCGCCGAGCTTATGCCCGCGATCGAGCGCGGGAGCCTGAGGCGCATCGTCAACCTCTCGAGCCGCGGGCACCACATGGCGCCCTTCGATTTCGACGATCCCAACTTCGTGCATCGCCCCTACAACCCCTGGGCGAGCTACGGCCAGTCGAAGACCGCCAACGTGCTGTTCACCGTCGGCCTCGAACAGCGTTTCGCGGTGCTCGGCATCCATGCCTATGCGGTGCATCCCGGCGGGATCGACACCAATCTGGACCGCCACATGACCGAGGAGATGCGCGAGGGCCTGATGCAGCGCATCGCCAAAAGTGACCCCGGCTTCCGCTTCAAGACCATTCCCCAAGGCGCGGCGACGAGCTGCTGGGCGGCGACCGCCGAGGAACTCGAGGGCCGGGGCGGGGTCTATTGCGAGGACTGCCATGTCGCCGAGGTCGATGACGAGCGCAGGGACGGCGGGGTGCGCTCCTATGCGCTCAACCCAAGCTTCGCCGAGCGGCTGTGGAAGCTGTCCGAGGAATTGACCGGCGCCAGGTTCCCCAGCTGATCCGGCTCACTCGCGCAGGAATTCCTTGAGCAGCCCGATCGTGTCCTTCGCCTCGCGGGTGGGGGTGATCGCCATGAAGACGTGCGGGGCGGCCTCGTATTCGTAGAACTTGGCGTCGACGCCTGCCGCCCTGAGGCGCCGCACGAAGCTGCGCGAATCGATGATGAACAGGTCGTGCCGGCCGGTCCAGATGCGGGTCGGGGGAAGCTGGGCGAGGTCTTCGGCGCGGGCGTAGAGCGGGCTGACCGCCGGATCGTCGATAGCCCGGCCCGCCGCCACCAGCTTGCCGCAGGCGCGCAGTGTGCCGATCTTCAGCATCAGGTCGAAGGGCTCGATGGCGGCGATCGCCGGGTCGGCGAGGCCGAGGTCGAGCCACGGCGCGAACAGCGCGAGCTTGCCCGGCAGCGGGCCGCCGGCCTTGACCAGCCTGAGCGCCAGCGCGAGCGCCATGTGCCCCCCGGCGCTATCGCCATTGAGGATGATCCGCGCTGGATCGTGCGAAGCGGCAAGTTCGGCATAGACCGCATCGGCGAGCGCGTCCTGATCGCTCGCGGACGCTTCAGGCACCACGGGGTAGAGCGGCACGGTCACGCTTATCCGGCACTGCTTCACCATTTCGGCGACCAGCGGCCAGTGCTCCTTGAACATCGGCCGCACGAAGCCGCCGCCGTGGAAGTAGAGCATGCGCCACGCCCCCGGCCCCAGCAGCGGGTGCAGCGTCACCACCTTGTGCCCCAGCACCTCGCGCTCCTCGATGCGGAACTTCTTGCGGAAGGTCTCGGGCATCGGTGCGTCGAGCGGGAGCTTGCGTCCTGCCATCACCGCGTGGAAGCCCGCCTCGTCGGCGGGGAAAACCGGCGGGCGGCGCCCGATCAGCCATTTCACCGCGCGCATCAGCAGGCTCGGGCTCGCACTTCTGAGGACGATCGCGGTGTCGGTCAGCATGGTCTTCCCCCGTTTCGCCGCCCACCCTGCCGCCGGCGCCTCGTGTGTCAAGCGCCCGGCGTGCTTCTCATTGCTCCGCGCAGCTTTGCCGACTATATGGCCGCCCATGTCTTCCATCCGTCCGTGGCGCACGATCGAGCGGCGCAAATCGCGTCAGATCATGGTGGGGAATGTCCCCGTTGGCGGTGATGCTCCCATCACCGTGCAGACCATGACCAACACCCCCACCGAGGACATCAAGGCGACGATCGACCAGATCCGGCGCTGCGAGGAGGTGGGCGCCGACATCATCCGCGTCTCCTGCCCGACCGAGGAATCGACCCGGAACTTCAAGCAGATCACCCGCGCTGCGCGCATCCCGGTGGTCGCCGACATCCACTTTCACTACAAGCGCGCCCTCGAGGCCGCCGATGCGGGCGCGGCGTGCTTGCGGATCAACCCGGGCAATATCGGCTCGGCCGACCGCGTGGCGGAAGTGGTGCGCGCCGCCAAGGCCAATGGCTGCGCGATCCGCATCGGCGTGAACGCGGGCAGCCTCGAAAAAGACCTGCTCGAGAAATATGGCGAGCCCTGCCCCGAAGCCTTGATCGAAAGTGCATTGGATCACATCAAGCTGCTGCAGGACCACGATTTCCACGAATACAAGGTGGCGGTGAAGGCCTCCGACGTGTTCCTCGCGGTCGCCGCCTATCACGGCCTTGCCGAAACGGTCGATTGCCCGCTGCACCTCGGCATCACCGAAGCGGGCGGCCTGATCGGCGGGACGGTGAAGTCCTCCATCGGAATCGGCAGCTTGCTGTGGGCTGGGATCGGCGACACCATCCGCGTCAGCCTTTCCGCCGAGCCCGAGCAGGAGATCAAGGTCGGTTTCGAGATGCTGAAAGCTCTCGGCCTGCGCACTCGCGGCGTGCGGATCGTCTCGTGTCCCTCGTGCTCGCGCCAAGGCTTCGACGTGATCCGCACCGTGGAGGCGCTCGAGCAGCGGCTCGAGCACATCAAGACGCCGATGAGCCTCTCGATCCTCGGCTGCGTCGTCAA
This sequence comes from Erythrobacter sp. WG, assembly GCF_026586795.1. Classification (GTDB taxonomy): domain Bacteria; phylum Pseudomonadota; class Alphaproteobacteria; order Sphingomonadales; family Sphingomonadaceae; genus Erythrobacter. The sequence goes on along the minus strand of NZ_JAPFGY010000002.1, from coordinate 70,836 downwards.
CGGCCCGGGCGAAGCGCGCGAGACCGATGTCGGCCTGACCGGTGGCGGCGCGGGCAAGCACATGGTCTATCTGCGCGGCGTGACCGACCACACGATCCAGGACGAGGACATGCTCGATCACATCGTGCGCCTCGTGGAAGAGAAAGCCGCCGAGATCGAGCGGGGCGAGCAGGTCGCCTTCGATCCCCACGCCGCGCCGCAGCCCGCCGTCGCCGCCGAGTAGGGCGTGGGCTGGGCCTACCTGCTGCTCGCCGGCCTCTTCGAGGTCGGCTTCACCACGGCAATGCGCTACACGCAGTCGGTCCGCTTCGACTGGCCCAATCTCGCCTTCGTGGTCTGCGTGGTGCTGAGCTTCGGCTTCCTTCAGGAAGCGCAGAAGACCATCCCGCTGGGCACCGCCTATGCGGTCTGGGTCGGGATCGGGGCGGTGGGCACGATTGTGGTCGGGGTGGCGCTCGGGTTGGAAAGCCTGAGCCTTGCGCGGGGGCTGCTGCTGGCAGGGCTGGTGGGATGCGTGATCGGCCTCAAGGCGCTGCATTGACCTTGCGGATCGCCGCCGCCCTGTCGGCCTTGGCGCTGGCTGCCTGCGCGACCACGCCGCCAGGTGCGGCCCATCCCGAGGCGCGCGCCTATGCTGTCGGCGCCGACGCCAAGGCCGATGTCGAGGCGGCGCTCGCCCGCGTGGGTGCATCCGGCAAGCGGGTGCTGCTGGTGCTCGGCGCCGACTGGTGCCACGACAGCCGCGCGCTCGCCGGGTGGCTCGCAACCCCGCGCTTCGCCGCGCTGCTCGCCGCGCGCTACGAGGTGGTGTTCGTCGATGTCGGGATGCCGCAGATGGGCGAGGGGCGGAACCTCGACGTGCCGCGCCGCTTCGGCCTTGCCGACATGAAGGGTACCCCTGCCCTCCTCGTCCTCACGCCCGAGGGCACGCCGGTGAACCTCGACACCGCCGCCAGCTGGCGCAATGCCGCGAGCCGCGACGAGGACGCGATCTTCGCCGAGCTGGCGAGGCTCGCAGACACGCCGGCGCCATGATCGAAGCCCTTCTCCTCGCGCTCGCGCTCGCGATGGACGCCTTTGCGGTCGCGCTCACCCAGGGCGCGAAGTTCCGGCCGAGCCTGCGCGGCGGGCTCGCGATTGCGCTGACGTTCGGGATCTTCCAGGCGGTGATGCCGCTCGCCGGATGGGCTTTCGGCATGGTCGCGCTCGCCTATGTCGAGGCGGTCGATCACTGGATTGCCTTCGGGCTTCTGACCTTCCTCGGCGCAAGGATGCTGGGCGGCCATGTCGGCGACGAGGAAGCCTCGCGCGCGCTCACCGGGCGCACGCTGCTGCTCGCGGGTCTTGCCACGAGCATCGATGCGCTGGCGGCGGGGATCACCTTGCCCGCCCTTGGCGTCCCGCCGCTCCTGGCGGTGGCGCTGATCGGCGGCGTGACCGCGCTGATGAGCGGCGCCGGGGTGCTGCTCGGCCGCCGCGCGGGCGAACACCTGGGCGAATGGGCCGAGCGTGCGGGCGGGCTCATCCTGATCGGCCTCGGCGTCAAGATCCTCGCCGAACACTCGGGCTGGATCTAGGGCGGGAGCGATGCTCCACGTCGTCCACCACGCCGACTACATGGCGCCCCGGCCGGAGCGCGGAAGCTTCCGCTTCGACAAGTACTATCTTGTCATGGAGGAGCTGCGCGCGAGCGGCTATCCCGTCACCATCCACGCGCCCGAGCCGATGCCCCGCCAATGGCTCGAGGCGATCCACGATCCGGACTATGTCGACGAGGTCTTCCGCGCCGATGTCCCCCGCCACAAGGAGCGGCGGATCGGCTTTCCCGTGACCCCCGCGATCGCCTCGCGCGTGCGCCACACCAACGGCGGCACCTGGCTCGCAGCGCAGCTTGCCCGCCACCACGGCTACGCCGCCAATTCCGCCGCCGGGAGCCACCATGCGCTGCACGACACGGGCGCGGGCTACTGCGTGTTCAACGACCTTGCCGTTACAGCCAACCGCCTGATTGCGGAAGGGGACGCGCGCCGGGTGCTGATCGTCGACCTCGACGTTCACCAGGGGGACGGCACGGCAAGCCTCACGGCGGGCCGCGAGGACATCTTCACCCTCTCGCTCCATGCCGAAAAGAACTTCCCGGTGAGGAAGGCCCGCTCCAGCCGCGATGTCGCGCTTCCCGATGGCACGGACGACGATGGCTACATGGCCGCTCTCACCCGGCACCTTCCCGAGGTCGTTGCCGATTTCGCGCCTGATTTCGTGCTCTACCAGGCGGGTGTCGATCCGCATCGCGAGGACAAGCTCGGGCGGCTCGCACTGACCCACGAGGGTCTTGCGGCGCGCGACCGCTTCGTGGTCGGCGAGGCGCGCCGGCGGGGCCTGCCGATAGCCAGTGCGCTGGGCGGAGGCTATGGCGACGATCCGCGCGCGGTGGCCGGCCGGCACGCCGCCTCGATGCTCGCGATGGCGCAGCAAAATGCCGCGTTTCCGCCTCCCCCGACGATGAGCGGAGACTAACATACGATAGAATGCGTAAGGCCTTATTGGGAACGCAGGGGCAGACGTTTACGTTACGTGGTGATGAAGCGGCGCGACCTTCTGAAAGGCACTCTGGCAGCGGGGGCAGCGCTTGCCTTGCCCACCCGCGTCTTCGCCTCGGTCGCGCCCGGTTCGCCGCGCGATCGCGTCCTGTTCGACATCGCCAAGCGCGAGTTGCTGCGCGCGGGCGATGGGATCTGGAAGCACGACATCGTCGGCATCGCCGATTTCGGCCTGCACTCCGCCAAGCCCCGCTTCCACTTCGTCAATCTCGAACGCGGCGAGGTACGCTCGCACCATGTCAGCCACGGGATGGGCTCGGACTGGCAGCACGACGGCTGGCTCAAGCAGTTCTCGAACATGGAAGGTTCGAACGCGACCAGCCGCGGGGCCTATGTGACCTGGGAGTGGTACAAGGGCCGCTACGGCACCTCGGTGCGCTTGGGCGGCCTCGACCAGACCAACAGCGCGGCCTTGCAACGCTACATCGTCATGCACCACGCCGACTATGCCGAGCCTGCGCACCTGGCGCGCTACGGCAAGCTCGGTCGCTCCAACGGGTGCTTCGCGATGGGCACCGAACAGTTCCACGAGGCGCTGATGCACCTCTCGGGCGGGCGGCTGCTGTTCGCCGACAGCCTTGGGCTCGAGGAGGACGGCAGCATTCAGCCGATCCCCGCGCTGGCGATGTACGACCGCCAGCCGCTCGACTTCGGTCCGGGGCCGGTCGCCAGCGCCTACTAGAGCGTCCGTCTCTCACCCGATCCTTGCTGGGTCTGACGCAGCGACACGCGACGAAGAAACTCAGGATCGAACGCGCCGGACCGCCGGACCGACCGCGAAGTTGAAGGCTAACTGCGGGTCGGCCTGGTCCTCAGGTGTCCTTGAGGTCATCCTCGATCACGATAACCTCGCTCGTCGGCTTGTCTGAGCGATTGCGCACGCGCGGCTTGTCGAGGCTGGCGAGCACCGGCGCGTCGCGGCCGTAGACGTCCTTGAAGGTCGCCATCTCGCCGTTGATGTCCGAGGCCATGGTGAAATAGGTGATGTAGGCCGCCCAAGGCTTCTCCAGCTTCACCTTGGTGTATTTGCGCGAATTGGAGATCGCGACCGCCTCGTCCTTGGTCGCGCCCTTGCCGAGGATCGCCATCGTCATTGCCAGCTCCAGCGCCCGCTCGGTGCGCACGCAGCCGTGCGAGAGGGCGCGGAAATCGTTGGCGAAAAGGTGGCGCGAGGGCGTGTCGTGGAAGAAGATCGCGTGCTCATTGGGCATCTCGAGCTTCATGAGGCCCAGCGAATTGCCCGGACCCGGCTGCTGGACAACGGTGATCATCCCGTTCGCCGAGCGCGTTCCGACATAGCCATTGGCCCGCGCCCAGCCGGGGTTGCCGAGGACCCTGGCGCCCAGCCCCTCGCCCTTCACGATCGACTGCGGCACCGTCCAGGTCGGATTGAACACCACGCCCTCGACCGTTTCGGCGAGCTGCGGGGTGGCGGTGCGCCCGGGCTTGCCGACGATCGTGCGGTAGGTGCTGATGATCTTGTTGCGCACGGTCAGCCGCAGCTGGAACTCGGGCACGTTGGTGATGAGGTATTGCGAGCCCAGGTCGCGCGCCAGCCAGCGCCAGCGGTCCATGTTGGCGCGGATCAGCTTGCGCTTGGCGGCGTTGCTCGCGGGCGTCGCGGCGAGCTCGGCCTTGAGGCGAACGTAATCCGGGTGGGTCGGATTGAGCTTGGCGAGCGCAGCGGCGATGTCGCCGCCCTTCAACGCCTCGGCGAGCACGTCGCCGGTGCGGTAAAGATCGCGGTCGGGATCGACCACGAACCACTGCTGGCGCGCGTCCATCGGGGTGCGCCCGTCACGCAGGTCCTCGACCAGCCAGGCGAAGCTCTGCGAGGCGAGCTGGTTCAGCTCATCCGACGGGCCCGAGGCGATCGCGGTCCTCAGCGCAGGCAGATCATAGTCCTTGGGGTCGAGCCCCTCGGCACCGATCCCCTCGATCAGCGCGGCAAGCTGCCGGGCCTGCGCCACGGTCCACGCCTGCACCAGCGGCGCCTCGGCCGGGAGCGCCTGAACGACCGGCTGCGCGGTCGTCGCCGGGAAAGCCTGGGTGAAGGCGTCGGAGGAAGGCTTGGGCGAAGGCGCGGGCGCAGGCGTCGGCGTGGTCGGGGCGGGCACCACGAGCGGGCCGCCGGTCTGCTGGCCGCCCGGGATCATCGTCTGCTTCGCCGCATCGCCATCCTGTGCGAGCGCCGCTGTCGCCACCAGCGCCGCCACGGCGCTGCCGCCTGCGAATTTACCCAGAAGCCTGATCATCACTCTTCGCTTTCGTCGCCCCTGCCGCGCCAATTGCAGCATTGTAGTGCGCGCGCAGCCTTACCCGCTGCGCCCGGTCCCTATCAACCATGTTCGCTTTCACCTGCATTAATGTTCACAGGCGTGACCTTGCGACTTGCCACGCCTATGGAGCCCGTCATGTCGCCGCGCAGCCACCCTCTTCTGCCCTTCGCCGCCGCGCTGATGGGGGTGGGGTTCCTGTCGGCGATGGACGCCTTCATGAAGGAGGCCGCGCTGCTCATCGGGGCCTACACGGCAACGGTGATGCGGGCCTTCATCGGTGCGGGGCTGATCGCCCCGCTGTGGCTGGCGCGGCGCCCGGCCATGCCCACCCGCGCGGTGTGGAAGCTCCACCTCGTGCGCGGCGTGGTGTCGGCCTTCATGGCGCTGACCTTCTTCTATGCGATCACCAAGCTGCCGCTGGCCGAAGCGATCGCCTTGAGCTTCATCGCCCCGCTGATCGCGCTCTATCTCGCGAGCGCGCTGCTGGGGGAGACGATCAGCCGGGCTGCGATCGGTGCTAGCGTGCTGGGCTTCGCCGGCACGCTGGTGATCGTTGGCGGACGGATCGGGCAGGGAGAGTTCGATCGGGACGCGATGCTTGGCACCGCGATGTTGTTCGTCTCGGCGCTGCTCTATTCCTACAATTTCATCGTCATCCGGCGGCAGGCGCAGGTCGCGGGGCCGCTGGAGATCGCGACCTTCCACAGCGGCATCGGCGGGGTGGTGCTGCTGACCCTCGCTCCCGTCCTGTGGGAGACGCCGCGCGCCGAGGCGTTGGTGCCGCTGATGGTGGCGGGCGCGCTGACGGTCGCGGGCTCGCTGTCGATCGCCTGGGCCTACGCCCGCGCCGAGGCGAGCGCCCTGGTGCCGACCGAGTATTCGGGCTTCGTCTGGGCGGCGATCTTCGGCTGGGCCTTCTTCCGCGAGCCCGTCACCTGGCCGACGCTGGCAGGCACGGCGCTGATCGTCACCGGCTGCTGGCTCGCCGCCCGCGCGCCCCGCGCCGCCGCGGCCGCCACCGCATAGGCCCTTTACCCAAGGGCACCCCCCTTGACCTCGCGCGCGCGGCAGCGCAGGGACGCGGCGCAAATCCTACGCCCTTGGTGGATCGGGGGCGGGACAACCTCGAAAGGACGGACCTCTCCCATGACCGCAATCGGCCAGGATTCGCTCGGCACCCGCCAGATGCTTGACGTGAACGGCAAGCAGTACGCCTATTACTCGCTGGCGAAGGCCGCCGAGCAGCTGGGCGACATCAGCGAGCTGCCGATCTCGATGAAGGTGCTGCTCGAAAACCTGCTGCGCTTCGAGGACGGCGGCTTCACCGTCGCGCGTGAGCATATCCAAGCGCTGGTCGACTGGCAGGCGAACCCCACTACGGGCGAGGAAATCCAGTATCGTCCGGCGCGCGTGCTGCTGCAGGACTTCACCGGCGTGCCCTGCGTGGTCGACCTCGCCGCGATGCGCGATGCGATCAAGAAGCTCGGCGGCGACACCGCCAAAATCAACCCGCTGGTGCCGGTCAACCTCGTGATCGACCACTCGGTGATGGTCGATGAATTCGGCCATCCCAAGGCGATGGAAGCCAACATGGCGCTCGAATATGAGCGCAATGCCGAGCGCTACGACTTCCTCAAGTGGGGCTCCAAGAGCTTCCAGAACTTCACCGCCGTGCCCCCAGGCACCGGGATCTGCCACCAGGTGAACCTCGAACACCTCGCCCGCGCGGTGTGGTCTTCGGAAGGGCCGGACGGCGTGATGGTCGCCTATCCCGACACCTGCGTCGGCACCGACAGCCACACCACAATGATCAACGGCCTCGGCGTGCTGGGCTGGGGCGTCGGCGGGATCGAGGCCGAGGCCGCGATGCTCGGCCAGCCGGTTTCGATGCTGATCCCCGAAGTCGTCGGCTTCTACCTCGAAGGCGCGATGGCCGAGGGCGTCACCGCGACCGACCTGGTGCTGACCTGCGTGCAGATGCTCCGCAATGTCGGCGTCGTCGGCCGCTTCGTCGAGTTCTACGGCCCGGGCGTCGCCAACCTGACCCTCGCCGACCGCGCCACCATCGCCAACATGGCCCCCGAATATGGCGCGACCTGCGGCTTCTTCGGGATCGACGACAAGACCCTCGATTACCTGCGTTTGACCGGCCGCAGCGAGGACACCATCGCGCTGGTCGAAGCCTATGCCAAGGCGCAGGGGATGTGGTTCGATCCGGCCAACGAGCCGGTCTTCACCAAGACCCTGTCGCTCGACATGGCCGCCGTCGTCCCCAGCCTCGCCGGCCCCAAGCGCCCGCAGGACAAGGTGATCCTCCAGGAGGTCGATGACCTGTTCAACGCTGACCTCACCAAGGCCTATGGCAAACCCGCGCCCGCGCGCGTCGCGGTCGAGGGCAAGGACCACGACATCGGCGACGGCGACGTGGTGATCGCCGCGATCACCTCCTGCACCAACACCTCGAACCCCGACGTGCTGATTGCCGCCGGGCTGGTGGCTAAGAAGGCCAACGAGAAGGGGTTGAAGCCCAAGCCGTGGGTCAAGACCTCGCTCGCCCCCGGCTCGCAGGTCGTCACCGACTATCTCGTGAAGTCGGGCCTGCAGGAGCATCTCGACGCGGTGGGCTTCGACCTCGTCGGCTATGGCTGCACCACCTGCATCGGCAACTCCGGGCCGCTCGCCGCGCCGATCAGCGCCGCGATCAACGGCAACGACATCGTCGCTGCCTCGGTCCTTTCGGGCAACCGCAACTTCGAAGGCCGCGTCTCGCCTGATGTGCGCGCCAACTTCCTCGCCTCGCCGCCGCTGGTGGTCGCCTATGCGCTGAAGGGCACTGTCACCGAGGACATCACCACCACCCCGATCGGGCAGGACCAGAACGGCAATGACGTGATGCTCGCCGACCTCTGGCCGACTAACGCCGAAGTCGCCGCGCACCGCGCCGCCAACATCGACCGCTCGATGTTCGAATCGCGCTACGCCAACGTCTATGACGGCGACGAGCACTGGCAGGCGATCACCGTCGAGCCCTCGGACACCTACCAGTGGCGCGCCGGTTCGACCTATGTCGCGAACCCCCCGTATTTCGAGGGCATGACCATGACCCCGGCGCCGGTCACCGACATCGTCGATGCCAAGCCGCTGGCGATCCTCGGGGATTCGGTCACCACCGACCACATTTCGCCCGCCGGCTCGATCAAGGAGGACAGCCCCGCGGGCAAGTTCCTGATGTCGAACCAAGTCACCAAGCGCGACTTCAACTCCTACGGCTCGCGCCGCGGCCACCACGAAGTCATGATGCGCGGCACCTTCGCCAACATCCGCATCAAGAACGAGATGGTCCCGGGCGTCGAAGGCGGCTTCTCGACCTATGGCGGCGAGACCATGCCGATTTACGATGCAGCGATGAAGCACAAGGAAGACGGCACGCCGCTGGTGGTCATCGGCGGCAAGGAATACGGCACCGGCTCCAGCCGCGACTGGGCGGCCAAGGGCACGATCCTCTTGGGCGTTCGGATGGTGATCGTCGAGAGCTTTGAGCGTATCCACCGCTCCAACCTCGTCGGGATGGGCGTGCTACCGCTCCAGTTCAAGGAAGGCGACACCCGCCAGAGCCTCGGCCTCACCGCCACCGACAGCTTCTCGATCCGCGGCCTTGCCGACCTCACCCCCGGCCAGGACGTCACAGTCGAAGTCACCCGCGAGGACGGCACCCAGTTCAGCTTCACCGCGCTGTGCCGCATCGATACCGCAAACGAGATGGAATATTACCGCCACGGCGGGATTCTCCATTACGTTCTGCGCAAGCTCGCGGCATAAGGAAGGCCGCCATGCGCCTCCGTTCCGCCTTGCGCCTCGCTGCCGCCCTGCCGCCGCTGCTGGCGCTGGCGGCGTGCGGGGGCGAGAGCGATGCGGACAGGCGCCACGCCCCTTCGGCGCCGATGGGCTTCGAACTGGCAGCGGCGAGCACGGCGGACAAGGCCGCGCCGGTCGCCGCTTCGGTGGTCGAGGTCAGCCCCGAAGCGCTCTGGGCACAGATCGAGGCCGGCAAGGTGCGCGTCATCGACGTGCGCACCCGCGAGGAAGCGGTCGCGGGCGTGATCCCCGAGGCCGAGCACATCCCGCTCGACCGCTTCGATCCGGCCAAGCTCGATCTCTCCGACGGGCGCAAGGTGGTGCTCTACTGCCGCTCGGGGCGGCGATCCGAGATCGCAGCGGAAAAGCTCGCCGCCTTCACCGGCCAGCCGGTGGAGCACCTGGCGGGCGGAATGCTCTCGTGGGAAGCGGCGGGCCTGCCGATCGACAAGCCCGAACAGCTCGCGGACTAGCGGACCCGGCAGCGCGAACGAAAAGGGGCGGCCCGCGATGGGCCGCCCCTTTTTTTTTCAGCATGGTCGCCGCGCGTCAGCCGACGAATTTGCGCCGCCCGAGGATCGCTGCGGCGGCAAGGCCGAACAGCACCGTCATCGGCGGGGCGGGCACGTCGTGACCGCCGGTCGAGCCGCTCGAGCCGCTGCTCGACGAGGACGAAGACGAGGACGAAGAGCTGCTGCTGCTCGACGAGGAGCTCGAACCCGAAGAACCGCTGCTGCCCGAGGAGCCGGAGGAACCGGAAGAGCCGCTCGAGCTGCTGCTCGAGGACGAACTCGACGAGGACGACGAGCTGCTGCTGGTGCTGCTGGTCATGTCGCCCGAGGACGAGGAGGAGCCCGAGCTGCTCGACGAGGACGAGGACGACGAACTGCCGCTGCTGCCCGAAGAACCGCTGCTGCCGCCCGAGGAACCGCTGCTGCTCGACGAACTGCTGCTGCTCGACGAACTGCTGCTGGAGGACGACCCGCTGCTGCCGCCCGATGAGCCCGAGCTGGACGAGCCGGACGACGAGGAGCCCGAGGACGAGGAACCCGAGCCCGATCCGCCCGAGCTGGTCCCCGGCTTGCCGGGCTTGCCGCTGCTCCCGCCGCCGGAGGACGAGGACGAGGAGGACGACGAAGACGAGCTGGAGGATGAGGACGAGGACGAGGACGACGACGAACCCGAGCTGGTCACCGCCCCGGTCGACGAACTGACGTTGCCCGAGGAACTCGAGACGTTGCCCGAGGAACTCGAAACGTTGCCCGAGGAACTCGAAACGTTGCCCGAAGAACTCGACACGTTGCCGGAAGAGCTCGAGACGTTGCCGGACGAAGACACCGCCCCCGTCGAGCTCGACACGTTCCCCGAGCTCGACACCGCACCGGTGCTGCTCGAGACTTGGCCGGTCGAGGAGCTGATCGTGCCCGAAGACGATGTCGTGGTCGTCGAATTGTCGACGATCACGGTCACGCCGCCGCTGCTGCTGCTGCCGCCTGTGGTGCCGCCGTTGCTGGTGCCGCCGTTGCTGGTCGAACCGCTGGTGCTGCCGCCCGAGGTCGAGGTGGTGGTCGACACCGACACGTCGCCCGAGGACGATCCGCCGCCGCCGAAGAACCCGCCGAAGAACCCGCCGCCGAAACCGCCACCGCCGAAACCGCCGCCGAAGCCGCCACCCCAGCCGCCGCCCGGCCCGCCGCCGCCGGTGATCGGCGGCAGCGCGGGCAGCGGTGCAGGCATATAGGCGACCTGCTGGAGCGGCGGGCACTCGGCCGCGTCGTAATAGGCCTGTACCGCACCCGCCGGACGGCTGGCCGCACCGGCGGCACCCGCCGGACCGACCGGCTGGCATTCGATGGTGCGTTCGACGATGCGGCGCTGGCGAACTTCGGGCGGGGTCGGGATGATCCGCTCGCGCGTCTTGATGTAGCGTGCGCCGCTCACCGGATCGACCTTAATGAGCTTGCCGTCGATGTTGGTCGAGAAGTCCGGCTGATCGGTGTTCATCGGCTCGGCCATACGGACCGCACCACCTTGGAGCAGCGCCACACCCGCCGCAGCGGCGGACAGTTTCGCGATGGCCATCTTGAGCGACATGGTCGTGTACCCTGTTTGCCTGCGGACGACGGGGCCGGGGCCAGGCCGTCCTTACAATTCCAGCCTTCTTGTGATGTCATAAGGCCGGCAGGGGCAATGCGGATTAACCATCTCCGCGCACTCGGAGCCGCCTGAATCCGCCACCGGAACGCCGATTTCAGGGTCGCTGTCCCGAACTGGCACCGAAAGGCCGGGTCAGGTTAGCCTAAGCGTTAATGCGGGTTCGGGAGTCAGTCCTCGAACAGCCCGGACTGCGCGGGGGGTGATTCTCTGGGCGGGGTCAGTTCGAGGTGCGCCCAGCCCGCATCGTTGAGAACGCGGCCCCGCGCGGTGCGGGCGACAAGGCCGAGCTGGATGAGGTAGGGTTCGACCACCTCCTCGATGGTATCGCGCGGCTCGGCGAGGCCCGCCGCGAGCGTCTCGATCCCCACGGGGCCGCCCTTGTAGGTGGTGGCGATCATCGCGAGGTAGCGGCGGTCCATGGTGTCGAGCCCGAGCCGGTCGATCTCGAGCCGGGTGAGCGCCTCGTCAGCGACGTGGCGCGTGACGCTGGCCGCCCCGGCGACATGGGCAAAGTCGCGCACGCGCCGGAGCAGCCGCCCCGCGACGCGCGGGGTTCCGCGACTGCGCCGCGCGATCTCGCGCGCGCCCTCGGGCTCGATGGCAAGGCCGAGGAGGCCTGCAGCGCGGGTGATGACGCGGTCGAGTTCGTCATGGGTGTAGAAGTTGAGCCTGACGGGAATGCCGAAGCGGTCCCGCAGCGGCGTGGTCAGCAGGCCCTGCCGCGTGGTCGCCCCGATCAGAGTGAAGGGCGGCAGGTCGATCCGCACCGAACGCGCCGAGGGCCCCTCGCCGATGATGAGATCGAGCGCGCGGTCCTCCATCGCCGGGTAGAGCACCTCCTCGACCATCGGCGAAAGGCGGTGGATCTCGTCGATGAACAGGACGTCGTTGGGCTCGAGGTTGGTGAGGAGTGCCGCGAGGTCCCCCGCCTTGGCGATCACCGGGCCGGAGGTGGCGCGGAAGCCGACGCCCAGCTCGCCCGCGATGATCTGCGCGAGCGTGGTCTTGCCGAGGCCGGGGGGGCCGAAGAACAAGGTATGGTCCATCGCCTCCCCCCGCGCGCGCGCGGCGGCGATGAAGACGGCAAGGTTCCCCTTGGCTGCTTCCTGCCCGACGAACTCGCTGAGCCTGCGCGGGCGCAGCGCCGCGTCCGGGTCGCCGGGCTGGCGGGTGGGGGAGTGGAGGGGGTCCGTCATGCGCTATACCCTACCGCATCCAACCGTGACCGCGCTGCGTCGAGTATAATCGTCTCAAACTTGTCGGGAAACTTTAAAGCGACAGCCTCAAAGGAGAGGTAAAGCATTTCTCGGTCGAGCAGCATCCGGAAGCCTTCCGACGGCGGTCCAGCTACAAGGTCCGCAACACACCGGACTTCCCCATGCCGTGCGATTTTCTGGCGTGTTCGCGCGAGAAGAATGGTTTTCCCGCGCTCCTGCTTCAAAACGTCCTCAAGCGCGTAGATAGATTGCCAAACTGCGTGTTCAAAGGTCCCGGGTTTCTCCGCGGGAAGTACCTCGTAGAGCCGCAGACGCGCGGCCGTGGCCAGAGCAGGCTCCCCACCTGCCTCTGCGTTCTTGGCAATTTGCCTCAGCTTGTCTGGCTCGGCACAGCGGGCGACGAACTCCATCATTTTGGAGACCTGATTATTCATCACCCCGCCGCCTTCTTGAGCGCGACCCGGATGAGGTCACCCTCGCTCGCACCCTCGCCCAGTTCTTCCAGCGCCCGCGCCACCGCCTGCGCCGCCACCGCCGGCTTGAAGCCGAGGTTCTCGAGCGCGCTCGCCGCGTCCGCGCCGAGGCCGCCTTGCGGCCGAGGCGCGCTCCCGCCACCGGCTAGGCTGCCATGGCCGGCCGGGCCGGGCATGGCTCCGGCTTTCTCCTTGAGCTCGTTGACGATCCGGCCCGCCAGCTTCGGCCCCACGCCCTGCGCCCGTGCCACCATCGCCGCGTCGCCCTTCCCGCAGGCCTCGCGCAGTTCGCCGGGCGAGAGCGCGGACAGGATCGCCAGCCCCACCTTGCTCCCCACCCCCTGCACGCCAGTCAGCAGCCGGAACCAGTCGCGCTCTCCCCTGTCGGCAAACCCGAGGAGGCGCATGTCGTTCTCGCTCACCTGCAATTCGGTGTGGACGGTGCAGGCCTCCCCCATTTCGCCCAATGCGGCCAGCGTGCGGCTGGAACAGTGGACGAGGTAGCCGACCCCGCCGACGTCGACGATCGCCCAGTCCTCACCGGTCGCATCGAGCCTGCCTGAGAGCTTCGCAATCATGGTTTGTTCCTTACCGTATCGCCGCAACTTGGCTAGAGCCAACCCTCCTACAATCCCCGTCCGCCTCGCGCGCCCGCTCTTCGTCCGTTCGCCTCGAGCGAAGTCGAGAGGCTCCTGCGCAAGGTGGCTCGACTTCGCTCGACACGAACGGTGTTCGGGCAGGGCCTCGGCGCTCGACACGAACGGGAGTTTGGGTAAAGAACCGCGCGCATGAGCTGGAACACCTTCGGGCGCGTCTTGCGCTTCACCACCTGGGGCGAGAGCCACGGGCCGGCACTCGGCGCGGTGGTCGACGGGTGCCCGCCGGGGCTCGCGATCTCGGAGGAGGTCATCCAGCCCTACCTCGACGCCCGCAAGCCCGGGACCAGTCGCTTCACCACCCAGCGGCGCGAGGATGATCTGGTGCGCATCCTCTCAGGGGTGTTCGAGGGCAGGACCACCGGCACGCCGATCAGCCTGATGATCGAGAACACCGATCAGCGCTCCAAGGACTACTCCGAGATCGCCCAGCGCTACCGCCCGGGCCATGCCGACTACGCCTATGACGCCAAATACGGCATCCGCGACTACCGCGGCGGCGGGCGTTCCAGCGCGCGCGAGACGGCCGCGCGGGTGGCGGCAGGCGCGGTGGCGCGGCTGGTGATCCCCGAAGTCACCATCACCGCCTATGTCTGCGAACTCGGCGGCGACCGGATCGACGTGGCGAACTTCGACGCGGCCGAGATCGCCAACAACCCCTTTTTCTGCCCCGACCCGGCAGCGGCGAAGCGCTGGGAGGAGAAGGTCGACGCCGCGCGCAAGGCCGGATCGTCCCTCGGCGCAATTGTCGAATGTGTCGCCACCGGCGTCCCCGCCGGATGGGGCGCGCCGATCTATGCCAAGCTCGACAGCGACCTCGCCGCCGCGATGATGAGCATCAACGCGGTCAAGGGCGTGGAGATCGGCGACGGCTTCGAAGCCGCGCGCCTCACCGGCGAAGAGAATGCCGACCGGATGCGGCCCGGCCCAGACGGCAAGCCGGTCTACCTCGCCAACCACGCGGGCGGCACGGCAGGCGGCATCTCGACCGGGCAGCCGGTGGTGTGCCGGGTGGCGTTCAAGCCGACCTCCTCGATCCTGACGCCGGTGGAATCGATCAACTCTGCGGGCGAGGCGGTGGAAGTCGTCACCAAGGGCCGCCACGACCCGTGTGTGGGCATCCGCGGCACCCCGGTGGTGGAGGCGATGATGGCGCTGGTGCTGGCGGACCACAAGCTGCTGCATCGGGGGCAGATTGGTCACTGATGGCACAGATGGCGACGCGCTGACCCGCCCTGCGGGAATACCGTTGGCCTCAGAGGCTTTTCCGATTGGTTCCCGCGGCACTCATTGAAAAATCCGATTTTCGCAATCGCACAAATCTACTTTTGTGCAGCGCGCAAATGCCTATCTGGGCAACGTCGGCAACGACCCCCTTTCCTCACGACCCAACACAAGGACAAACTCCCATGGGTATCATCGGTTCGACTCTCAAGCCGTTCACCGCCACCGCCTTCCAGAAGGGCAAGGACTTCTTCACCGTCACCGACGCGGACCTCGCCGGCAAGTGGTCGGTGTTCTTCTTCTACCCGGCCGACTTCACCTTCGTGTGCCCGACCGAGCTCGAAGACATGGGCGAAAAGTATGCCACCCTCCAGGCGATGGGCGTCGAAGTCTATGCCGTCTCGACCGACACGCACTTCAGCCACAAGGCGTGGAGCGACACCTCGGACAAGATCGGCAAGCTGACCTTCCCGTTCCTGGGCGACCAGAACCACGTGCTGTCGAACAACTTCGGCGTGCTGCGTGAAGGCGCCGGCCTGGCCGACCGCGCGACCTTCGTGGTCGATCCCGATGGCGTGATCCAGATCATGGAAATCACCTGCGAGGGCGTCGGCCGCAACGCCAACGAACTGACCCGCAAGATCAAGGCCGCGCAGTATGTGCGCGCCAACCCCGGTCAGGTCTGCCCGGCGGCGTGGGAAGAAGGCAGCGACACGCTGGCCCCCTCGCTCGACCTGGTTGGAAAGATCTAAGGGGGTCGGCAAGATCTAAGGCCGCAAGGCCACACCAGACCGGCCGCGCGGGGCTTCTCCCCTCCCCCTCGGCCCCGCGCCGGTCGTAAAATCCCGAAGGCCATTCAAGGAGCCCTCGGGTCGTAGCCGGGACCGGATGTCCGCCCCTCCCCCCTTTAGGGCAGGCTATCCGGTCCCGCGTTACCCTGACACACGGATCACACCATTCTCGCGCGGATCGCCCCGCGCCCGGAGGACACCCATGCTCGATGCTGCCATGCAGGCCCAGCTCAAGACCTATCTCGGCAATCTTCGCGAGGGCGTCGAACTGATTGCCAGCCTCGACGACAGCGAGAAGTCGCGCCAGACACGCGCGCTGATCGAGCAGATCGCCTCGCTGCACGATCTCGTCACCGCGCGCTTTGACGGCACCGATGCGAGGAAGCCCAGCTTCGTCATCCGCCGCGCGAGCGATGCGGAGAAGTGGGTGCGCTTTGCCGGCCTGCCGATGGGCCACGAATTCACCTCGCTGGTACTCGCGCTGCTGTGGGCCGGCGGCCACCCGCCCAAGGTGGATGCCGACCTGATCGAACAGGTCCGTGCGCTCGAGGGCGACTACCACTTCGAGATGTTCTTCTCGCTGACCTGCCACAACTGCCCCGACGTGGTGCAGGCGCTGACCCTGATGGCGCTCGAGAACCCGCGCATCACCGCGACCCTGATCGAAGGCGGCACCTTCCAGGACGAGGTCGAACGCCGCGACATCATGGCGGTCCCTGCGACCTTCCTAAACGGCGAGCCCTTCTACAATGGCAAGATGGAGCTGGCCGAGATCCTCGCCAAGCTCGACAAGAATGCGGGCGCCAAGCAGGCCGAGAAGCTCGCCGCCAAGGCACCCTTCGAAGTGCTGGTGGTCGGCGGCGGTCCGGCGGGCGCGGCGGCGGCGGTCTATACCGCGCGCAAGGGTTTTCGGACGGGCATCGCTGCTGAGCGTTTCGGGGGGCAGCTGATGGACACATTGGGGATCGAGAACCTCCCCGGCACCCCCTACACCGAAGGCCCGAAGCTGACCGACAGCCTGAAGAAGCACGTCGGCGAATACGAGATCGACCTGATGGACCTCGCCCGTGCGGTCGAGCTTCGCGCGGCGAAGGACGTGGGCGGCGATCATGAAATCGTGATGGCCAACGGCGCGACCCTTCGCGCCCGCTCGCTGATCCTCTCCACCGGCGCGCGCTGGCGCAACCTCGGCGTGCCGGGCGAGGCGGAGTATCGCAACAAGGGCGTGGCCTATTGCCCGCACTGCGACGGCCCGCTGTTCAAGGGCAAGCGCATCGCGGTGATCGGCGGCGGCAATTCGGGCGTCGAGGCGGCGATCGACCTCGCGATGATCGTCGGCCATGTGACCCTGATCGAATTCGACACCAAGCTGCGCGCTGACGAGGTGCTCCAGTGCAAGCTGCGCTCGCTCGCCAATGTCGAGATCATCACCAACGGCCAGACCACCGAAATCCTCGGGGCCGATGGCAAGGTGAGCGGCCTCGTGGTCAAGAACCGCGCCAATGGCGAGGAACGCCGGATCGCGCTGGAAGGCGTGTTCGTCCAGATCGGCCTCGTCCCCAACACCGAATGGCTGCGCGAGACCGGCCTCGAACTCAGCAAGTTTGGCGAGATCGTGATCGACGACCACGGCGCGACCAACATCCCCGGCATCTACGCCGCGGGCGACTGCACCACCGTGCCGCACAAGCAGATCGTCGTCGCGATGGGCGAAGGCGCGAAGGCGGGTCTGGGGGCGTTCGACTTCCTCATTCGCAACGAGCCGGTGGAAGAAGTGGCGCAAGCAGCGTAAGGCACATTCCCACCCCCGGCCCCTCCCGCAGGCGGGAGGGGAGAAACAGCGCGAAACAGTCCCCCTCCCGCCTGCGGGAGGGGCTGGGGGTGGGCCCGAAGCGGCCCGCCCTTTTTCATATGCGCGCCGCCCCCACTAATCGCCCCGCTCAATCAAACCTTCCGCATTAATCGATTGGACGCAAGTTCCTGAAAGCGTCATTCTCTCCCCATAGGCTACGCGGCAGCGACGCGAGTCTGCATTTCGCCATGTCAGAGGAGAGACTATCATGGACGCAAAAACCGGAGAGATGAGCGGGGGCTGCCCGTTCCACGGCAGCGTGGATATGCGGGGCCTGCTGGGCCGCACCAACCGCGACTGGTGGCCGCAGGCATTGCAGGTCGACATCCTCACCGAGCAGGGCAAGAGCGCCAATCCCTATGGCGAGGACTTCGACTATGCCGAGGCGTTCAACGCGCTCGATTACGCTGCGCTCAAGGCCGACCTCACCGCGCTGATGACCGACAGCCAGCCCTGGTGGCCCGCGGACTACGGCCACTACGGCCCCTTCTTCATCCGCATGGCCTGGCACGCCGCGGGCACCTACCGCACCGGTGACGGGCGCGGCGGCGGCAATTCCGGCCAGCAGCGCTTTGCCCCGCTCAATTCCTGGCCCGACAACGGCAACCTCGACAAGGCGCGGCGCCTGCTGTGGCCGATCAAGCAGAAATACGGCAAGAACATCAGCTGGGCCGACCTCTTCATCCTCGCCGGCAATGTCGCGATCGAGAGCATGGGCGGCCCGGTGTTCGGCTTCGGCGGCGGCCGTGCCGACGTGTTCGAGCCCGAGAGCGTCTACTGGGGCACCGAGGAGCAGTGGGTCAACGAAGGCGTCGCCACCCGCATCCAGCCCAAGGAAGGCCGCGCGCTCGAAAACCCGCTCGCCGCGATCCAGATGGGCCTCATCTACGTCAACCCCGAAGGGCCGCAGGGCAACCCGCATGACCCCGAGGGCATGGCGCGCGACATGCGCGAGACCTTCGCCCGCATGGCGATGAACGACGAGGAAACCGTCGCCCTCACCGCGGGCGGCCACGCCTTCGGCAAGGCCCACGGCGCGCACCCCGCCGACACCTTCGGCGGCGCTCCCGAGAGCGAAGACCTGCACCTGATGGGCTTCGGCTGGCTCAACGATGCCGACGAGATCGCCGCGGGCAACATCACCACCTCGGGGATCGAGGGCGCCTGGACGCCGAACCCGACCCAGTGGGGCAACGACTACTTCCGCCTGCTGTTCAAGTATGACTTCGAACTGGTGAAGTCCCCCGCCGGGGCTTGGCAGTGGCAGCCGATCAATCCCGATCCCGAAGACATGGCCCCCGACGCCCGCGACCCGTCGAAGAAGGTGCCGACGATGATGACCACCGCCGACATGGCATTGAAGAACGACCCGGAATATCGCAAGATTTCCGAGAAGTTCCTGAACGATCAGGCGGCGCTCGACGATGCCTTCGCCCGCGCGTGGTTCAAGCTGTGCCACCGCGATATGGGGCCCAAGATCCGCTACCTCGGCCCGGAAGTGCCCGAAGAAACGCTGATCTGGCAGGATCCGGTTCCGGCTGGCACCACGCCTTCGGATGCCGAAGTCGCCCGGTTCAAGGACGCGATCCTTGCCAGCGGCCTGTCGGTCCGTGAGCTGGTCAAGGCGGCCTGGGCCTCGGCCTCGACCTATCGCAACTCCGACCACCGCGGCGGCGCCAACGGCGCGCGCATCCGGCTGGAGCCGCAGCGTTCGTGGGCGGTCAATGACCCGGCGGAGCTCGGCAAGGTGCTCGATACCATCGAAGCCCACCGGGGCAGCCTCAGCATGGCTGATGCCATCGTGCTGGCGGGGTCAGCAGCGGTCGAGAAGGCGGCGAAGGATGCCGGGTTCGACGTCACCGTGCCCTTCCTCGGCGGGCGCGGCGATGCAACCGAAGAGCACACCGACGCGGCGAGCTTCGAACCGCTCGAGCCCTTCGCTGACGGCTTCCGCAACTACCTCAAGACCAAGGCGCAGGTCCGCACCGAGGAGATGCTGATCGACCGGGCACACCTGCTCGGCCTGTCGGTCCCAGAGATGACCGTGCTGGTCGGCGGGATGCGCGCGCTGGGTGCGGTGAGCGATCACGCCCATCACGGCCACCGCATCGGGGTGCTGACCGAGACCCCGGGCAAGCTCACGCCCGACTTCTTCCGCAACCTGCTCGACATGGGGACCAAGTGGTCGCCGGTCGACGACAGCGGGGACGAGGAATATGTCGGTGTCGACCGCGCGACCGGCGAGGAAAAGTGGCGCGCCACCCGCACCGATCTCGTCTTCGGCTCGAACTCGATCCTGCGCGCGCAGGCCGAAGTCTATGCCGAGAGCGGGAACGAGGGCAAGTTCGTGTGCGACTTCATCTCGGCCTGGACCAAGGTGATGAACGCCGACCGCTTCGACGTGACCTGGGCCAAGTACCACGCCTGAGCGATCAAGCGGTGACACAAAAAGGGGCCTCCGGTGGCGACACCGGGGGCCCTTTCTTCATCTCCCCCTCCCCTCGGGGAGGGGGTCGGGGGGTGGGGGCTCCCCCGCCAGCGGCCGCGCACGAGGCCGCTCGGCCTCGCTCCATCCCCGCACCCTCCATGAAGGGTAGGGGGAATGCGCAGGGACCGCCCGCTGCGCACCTGCCTCACCGCGCCGATGATCTTCGGCATCGCCGCCTTCCTCGTCCCAAGCCAGCTGATGCACGTCCTTGCCTTCGCGTCATCTTGAACGGCGCGGCGCACCCTCTAGTGTGCCGCGCCATGACGATCCGCACCGCCCTGCTCCTTGCCGGAGCCGCCGCTTTCCTCGCCCCGCCGCTCCTTGCCGAGGACATCCCCAATCCCGCCGACACCCGCCCCGAGGCCACCAAGGGCATCGGCCCCGGCGCGCGGCCGGTGGGTGCCGCGTGGAGCCGCAGCCCGGTGGTCGCCCCGCACGGCATGGCCGCCACCGCCCACCCGCTCGCGACGCAGATCGCGCTCGACATCCTCAAGGCGGGCGGCAGCGCGGTCGACGCGGCGATCGCCGCCAACGCGGCGCTCGGATTGATGGAGCCGACCGGCAACGGGATCGGCGGGGATCTGTTCGCGATCGTGCTCGACCCCGCGACCGGCGCGCTGGTGGGTCTCAACGGCTCCGGTCGCTCGCCCAAGGGGCAGACGCTGGCACAGCTCAAGGCCAAGCTGCCGAAAGGTGCGACCAGCCTGCCGCCGGTCGGCGCGCTTCCGGTAACCGTCCCCGGCACGGTCGACGCGTGGTTCGCGATGCATCGGCGCTACGGCAAGCTGCCGATGGAACAGGTGCTCGCCCCCACGATCCGCTATGCCCGCGAGGGGCACCCCGTCGCGCCGGTGATCGCGATGTATCTGGAGCGCGGGCTGAAGAACTACGAGGCGCAGCAAAAGCGCACCCCGTTCGAGTTCGAGAACGCAAAGCGGACATGGTTTGCTCGCGGCCGCGCGCCCCGGCCCGGCGAGATGTTCCGCAATCCCGATCTGGCAAGCACGCTGGAAGCGATCGCCCGGGGCGGGCGCGATGCCTTCTATGCCGGGCCCCTCGCCAAGGTGATGGTCGACTACCTGCAAAGGCAGGGCAGTGCCTTTACCCTCGCCGATTTCGCCGCACACCAGAGCGAGTGGGTCGAGGTCGCCTGCGTCCCCTATCGCAAGGGCTACGAGCTGTGCGAACTGCCGCCCAACAGCCAGGGCTTCGCGGCGCTCCAGATGGTCAACATCCTCAGGAACGTGGAGCTCAGCCAGTGGGAGCGGGGCAGCCCCGAGGTGATCCACTACATCACCGAAGCCAAGCGCCTCGCCTTCGAGGATGCTGCGCGCTTCTACGCCGATCCGGCCTTTGCGCGGACGCCGGCGGAACTGCTCAGCGAGGAATATGGCAAGCAGCGCTTCGCCCTGATCGATCCCGCAAAAGCGACCCCTGCCTTTACCCCCGGTGCGCTGGTCGCCCCCAAGCTGGAGGGCGAGGGCGACACCACCTACATGACCGTCGCCGACAAGGACGGGATGATGGTCAGCCTCATCCAGTCGAACTATCGCGGCATGGGCTCAGGGCTGGTGGCGGACGGCCTCGGCTTCATGTTCCAGGATCGCGGCGAGCTCTACAGCCTCGATCCCGCGCACCCCAATGCCTATGCGCCCGCCAAGCGCCCATTCCAGACGATCATCCCGGCCTTCATCCGCAAGGACGGCAAGCCTTGGGCCAGCTTCGGGCTGATGGGTGGCGGAATGCAGCCGCAGGGGCACGTGCAGGTGCTCGTCAACATCGTCGACTACGGCATGAACCTGCAGGAAGCGGGGGACGCCGCGCGGCTCCACCACGATGGCGGGCGCCAGCCGACCGACGCGCTGGCGGGGAGCCCCGCCGACACCGTACCCATCGACACGCTGGGCGTGCTTCAGGTGGAACCCGGCATTCCGGCAGCGACGGTCGAGGCGCTCAGGGCGATGGGCCACAAGGTCGAGGTCGAGACCACCGGCATTCCTTTCGGCGGCTATCAGATCATCGCCCGCGATTCCGTCACGGGCGTCTACACGGGGGCCACCGAGATGCGCAAGGACGGGCAGGCGAGCGGCTACTGAGGCAGCGGCAGGGGCTCGGTCTGCCCCGCATACGAAACCGCTTGACGGCCATCGAGGCTGATATAAATGTGATATCACTTTTATATCGGAATGGAGATTCGTCATGCCTCCCCACGAAACCCCCGCGCTCAACCGCAGCCGCGAATATGCGGCCACCACGCAAAGCGGCTATGTCATGCTGCTGGTCAGCCTTGCGCTGGTCGCTCTCGGGGCGTGGCTGTTCATCGGCGCCGTCGAGGGCGAGGGCCCGCCCGCCGGCCTGCCGCTGATTGCCGCGCTGGTGAGCGGCTTCATCGGCCTGTTCATCCTCACCGGCTTCTACATGATCAACCCCAACGAGGCCGCCGCGATCCAGCTGTTCGGCGCCTACAAGGGCACCGACCGCAACGAGGGGCTGCGCTGGGTGCTCCCCTGGCTTGCCCGCAAGAAGATCGCGGTGCGCGCCAACAACGTGATCTCCGAGAAGATCAAGGTCAACGACGCGCGCGGCAACCCGATCGAGATGGCCGCGCAGGTCGTGTGGCGCGTCACCGACACCGCGCAGGCGCTGTTCGACGTCGACGACTACCGCGAGTTCGTGACCGCCCAGATCGAGGCGGCGGTGCGCTCGATCGGCTCGCGCTATCCCTATGACGACATCGAGCACCTCGAGGTGACGCTGCGCGGCAACCACGAGGAGGTCGGCGCGGAGCTGCGCCTCGCCCTGATCGAGCGCTTGCAGGTCGCCGGGATCACCGTCGACGAATGCGGCCTCACCCACCTTGCCTATGCTCCCGAGATCGCCGGCGCGATGCTGCGCCGCCAGCAGGCCGAAGCGGTGATCGCCGCGCGCGCCAAGCTGGTCGAGGGCGCGGTCTCGATGGTCGAACTCGCGCTCACCCAGCTTTCCGAGAAGGACGTGGTCCATCTCGACGACGAGCGCCGCGCGGCGATGGTCTCGAACCTGATGGTGGTGCTGTGCTCGGAACGCGACACGACCCCGGTGGTCAATGCGGGGAGCCTCTATTGACCCCTGTTCCGTTCGTGTCGAGCGAAGTCGAGACACTTCGCTCCGGCACGGCGGTTGCAAGACATCTCGACTTCGCTCGATGCGAACGGAGAGAGATCGACAGATGACAGCGAAGAAGGCCTTCCCCCTGCGCCTCGATCCGGCGCTTCACGATGCGGTGCAACGGCTCGCCGATGCCGAGCTGCGCAGCGTGAACGCCGAAATCGAGGTGCTGCTGCGCGAGGCGCTGGCGAAGCGGGGGGTCAAGGTCGAACGCAGCCAGCCCGCGCGGCGCGGCCGCCCGCCGGCCGATCAGGGTGCCGGTCCGACCGAAATGTGACAGGCGGACACTTGTTTCCGATCGGTCGAAGAATCGTCTTGCGCGCCTGTCCGGGGGGCTGCAATGCCCTGATATCACGCGGGAGGAGGCATCGCACGCCGCCCCCCGCCTCGGGAGTAGGTGATGCGCGAAAGGGACAAGCCCTTCGTCCTCTACAGGGGCGGGTTGGTGAGCCTCCTTATCGTCCCGCGCGGGATCAGGGGCTGGGGTCAGTTCGCCCTGTGGCTCGGCCTTTGCGTTCCCCTCTTCGTATGGCTGGGCGATCATGTCCGCACCCATCCCGACGGGCCCGATTACCTCGCGGGCGTCATGCTCTTCGTGTTCGGCGTCATCGTCTGGCTGATCGGCGGGCTGTGGTGGATGCTCGCGCGGGCCGAGGTGATCGAGATGGTCGAGGTGCGCCGCAGCCGGCAATACGAGCGGTGGGAGCGCGAACGGGCACGGCGCCGCCAGCAGGACACCGCCCGGCAGGACGCCGCCCGCCACGACTAGGAACACGCGGCGCTTGCTGGCATGAGGGCGCCATGTCGCCCCGCCACCTTGCCGCACTCGCCTGTGCCATCTGCCCGGCCATCCCCGTCGCCGCCGGACAGACGGTCGCCGAGCCCGCCCCAGCATCCGCGCCCGCGCCCGCGCCGCTGCCGGAGGAGCTGGTGCTGGAGGGCGACGCCATCGTCACCGTGCTTCTGGACGGCGTGCCGCTGCGCCTCGCCGTCCGGGCCGAGGCCTTCGGCGCGCCGATCGTCAATCCCGATGTCGCCGCGCGGCTCGCCCTTGCCGCCACAGGAGAGCGCGGCTGGCGTTATGGCCCGGTGGTGGTCACCGGCAGTTCGGCCGAAGCGAGCGCCGATTTCGGCGCGGGGCCGACGCCGCTGACGGTGTCCTGGGCCGACCGCCCCGTGATCGCGGGCGCGGACGGGGTGATCGGCGTCCACGCCCTGCCCTACGCCCGCGTCACCTTCGCCTACCGCCTGCCGCACGATGACGAAGTGGTGCAGCGCTTCGCGCTCAAGCGCAGCGGCGGGCGGGCCAACACCCGGCTCGGCACCGAGGTCGGCGTCGGCAAGAAGCGGCTGATGATGATCTTCGCCCCGGAGCGCCGGGAAAATCTCGTCACCGCGCCCACCGCGAACTTCATCGCCACCCACCAGGAGGGCGGGTTCGAACCGGATTCGCAGGGCATCGCGGTCATGGACTTCGGCGTCGAGCGTCCCACCCGCACGATGCGCATCGCCGTGCCCGTCGCACTCGGCAGCCTCATCGTCGATCGCTTCGCGGTGCGGATCGAGGACTACGGCCAGCCCAACCGGGTGGGCGAGATCGCGGCGGACGACCCGCGCTTCGATCCCGACAACATCCTCGTCTCCGCCCGCAAGGGACGCGGGCGGCCCGATCTGCTGACCCGGATCGGCGGCGACCAGATCGCGCATTGCTCCCGCCTCACCTACGATCTGGCGGGCGGCGAGATCCGCTTGAGCTGCCGTCCCGCGCCGCTCTGATCACGCCCGTGCAGGCACCGGAAGCGCTTGACGCACGGCACGTTCCAGGCCCGCCTTCAGTCGCTTGATGCCAACCCGGAGCGTGTCGCGATACTGAAGGAGATCCGCCTCAGCTGCGGGGCCCTGCCCTCCGGGTGAGCCGTCCCCTTCGCGCGATGGCGTAGGCACGGGCGGGGATATGGTCGCGGTCCGGCTCCAGCATCCGGCAGGTGCAATCCGCCGCGACGAGCGACCCGTAAAGGCGGGTGAAGACGGCCGCGTACCAGGCGAACAGGCTGTCGGGCGGCGGCAGGCTGTCGGGCGCTGCGCTGCGATCGATGGTGAAGGCCCACGCGCCGGTCGGCGCGAAGGCTCCCGCGCCGACGAAGGTCCAGGCGTGCTTGCGGATCGCGGCCATCAGCAGCGGCGCGGCGACCATCGCTGGCACGTGGCGCAGCAGCCAGACGGCCGCGCGCGGGATGCGGTGGGCGATGATGTAATCAGCCGTCCGCGCGCCTGCCTCCTCGGCGATGACGAAGGCGCCCATCGGATCATGCAGCGTCAGCCAGCGGTGGAGGCGCAGCGCCTCGATCTCGGGGATCATGTGCTCGCCCGAGGGGAGGCGGTCGATCTGTGCGTCGCTGAGGATCGCGGCGGTTTCGGCAGCCCCGAGCCGCTCCTCCATCACCGCCACCGCCTGAAGCACCGCATTGGGCCCGATCAGCGCGCCGGATTTCCGGCGTGGATGAAGCCTCGCCTCAATCGACATCGATCCGATCCCGCCGGCGTGTCTCACCCCGCTGTTTCATCTGCGCGCGGACAGCCTCGCGGCGCTCCTGCGCCTGAGCGGCACGGTCGGCGGCGGTCTCCCAGTCGGCGGCCGCGTCGATCGCGGCGGCGCGGCTTTCGTCGAAGTGGAATGCGACGCTCTTCTTGGTCTGCGGCCCCCAATATCCCGCCTTGCCCAGATCGTAGAAGGTCCGCTTGAACCCGGCGCGCAGGAAGGCCCACAGGCATCCCAAGAGATACCGCCGCCGGAAGCCGGTGCCGCGCCACGGGTAGTGGAACAGCGCCTTGCGGCTGTAGAACCTGCGGTAGTTCTTCATCACCCCGTCGAGCAGCTCGCCCCGCTCCATCGCCGCGGGCTTCATGATCGGGGTGACGAAATTGTACTTGCTGAAATCGTGGACCTCGACCTGGTCCTTCAGCGTCTCGAACAGGGGCGTGTAGGGCCAGGGCGTATACATCGCCCAATTGGCGAGATCGGGCTGCCAGTCCCACGCCATCTGGAAGGTCTCCTCCAGCGTCTCGGGGGTTTCGTTGTCGAGCCCGACGATGAACTGCGCCTCGACGAAGATGTCGGCCTCGCGCAGCAGGCGGATCGCCTCCTTGTTCTCCTCGACCCTGGTTTCCTTGTTGAAGCGGTCGAGCTTCATCTGTGCGGCGGCTTCCGTGCCCAGGCTGACGTGCACCAACCCGGCACGACGGTAGAAGGGGAGCAGTTCCTTATCTCGATAAATGTCGGTGACGCGGGTGTTGATCCCCCACTTGACCTTGTCGGGCAGGCCGCGGTCGATCAGCTCCTGACAGAATTTGATGAAGGTCTTGCGGTTGATCGTCGGTTCCTCGTCCGCAAGGATGAAGAAGCCGACGCCGTGCTTTTCGTGCAGCTCCTGGATTTCGTCGACGACGTCCTTGGGATCGCGCACGCGGTAATCGCGCCAGAACTTCCACTGCGAGCAGAACGAGCAAGTGAAGGGGCAGCCGCGCGCCAGATTGGGGATGGCGACGCGGGTGCCGAGCGGGATGTAGGTGTACTGGTTCCAGTCGAGGATATCCCAGTCGGGCTTGATCGAGGCCATGTCCTTGATCGTGTCGGCGGCCTCGGTGGCGACCACTTGCTCACCCTCGCGGAAGGCAAGGCCCTTGATGGCACGCGCGTCCTTGGGCCAGCGGCCCTGCTCGATTGCGGTGAACAGCGCGACCGCGATTTCCTCCCCCTCGCCGCGCACGATCACGTCGATATGCGGGGCTTCGGCGAGCACCTGCTGGTACATGAAGGTCGCATGGATGCCGCCCAGCACCCGCACCGCCTGCGGCACGTGGAGCGCGGCGATCTCCAGCACGCGCTCGGCAGCGTAGATCGAGGGGGTGATCGCGGTGGTGCCTACCACATCGGGCTGGAGCGCGGTCATGCGCTGGCGCAGCTCGTCGTCCGAGAGCCCCTCGGTCATCGCGTCGATGAAGGTGATGTCGTCGAACCCGGCGCGCTTCAGCGGGCCGGTCAGGTAGGCGACCCAGGCGGGCGGCCACGTCCCGGCGATCTCCGCGCCCCCCGAGCGATAGTTGGGATGGACGAACAGGATGCGCATGGACTCAACTCCCCCTCTTGGATGCTGCCAGGGTGGGGGAGACGGCGCGCGGGGGCTTTGCGCTGGATCAAAACGTCTTTCGCCCCTTCCCCATGGGGAAGGGGTTGGGGATGGGGGTTCGACGTCCGATAGGGCAGAGCCCCCACCCCCAGCCCCTCCCCTAGGGGAGGGGAGAATCAGCCCTTCGCCGCCGCGTGCTCCGCGCGGGCAAGCTCGTGGAGCCAGTCGGCGTGGCGCGGGGCCTGCTTGGTTCGGCTCCACTCCTCGAGCATCACCGGCGCGACGCGGGCGAGTTCCGCATATTGCTCCGGCGTGCCGATATCGGCGGCGAGTTCCACGCGGTGGCCGTTGGGATCGAAGAAGTAGATCGACTTGAAGATGCCGTGATGCGTCGGCCCGAGCACGTCGATCCCTTGCGCCTCGATATGCGCCTTGGCCGCGAGCAGCGCGTCCTCGGATGGCACCTTGAGCGCGAGGTGCTGCACCCATTGGGGCGTGTTCGGGTCCTTGCCCATCTCGGGCTGGTTGGGCAGCTCGAAGAAGGCGAGAATGTTGCCACCCCCCGCATCGAGGAAGATGTGCATGTAAGGATCATATTCGCCCGTGGAGGGCACGTGATCCTCGGCAAAAGCGGTGGTGTAGGTCATGCCGAGCACGCGGGCGTACCACTCCACGGTCTCCTTGGCGTCCTTGCAGCGATAGGCCGCGTGGTGGATGCCGGCGAGGTTGACGGGGTGGGTGGTCATATCAAACTCCGTTCGGGCTGAGCTTGTCGAAGCCCCGCACTTTCATCAGTCCCGCCAGTCCAAGAGAAGGACGGCCCTTCGACAAGCTCAGGGCGAACGGGAGTGGGGAGAGTTACTCCGCCGGTTCCTCGACATTGAGCACGCCGCGCTCGATCTGGTCGCGTTCGAGGCTTTCGAACAGGGCCTTGAAGTTGCCCTCGCCGAAGCCCTCGTCGCCCTTGCGCTGGATGAACTCGAAGAACACCGGCCCGACCTGCGCCTGCGCGAAGATTTGCAGGAGGAGGCGGGGCTGGCCGCCTTCCGTGGTGCCGTCCAGCAGGATGCCGCGCATCTTCAATGCGTCAACATCCTCGCCGTGGCCGGGAAGGCGTTCGGCGAGCATGTCGTAATAGGTCGCGGGCGGCGCGGTCATGAAGGGCACGCCGAGCTTCTGCAGGCGGTCCCAGCAGGCGGGCAGGTCGTCGCAGATCAGCGCGATGTGCTGGATGCCCTCGCCGTTGAAGGCGCGCAGGAACTCCTCGATCTGGCCCTTGCCGCCCTCGCCTTCCTCATTGAGCGGAATGCGGATCTTGCCGTCGGGCGCGGTCAGGGCCTTGCTGGTGAGGCCGGTGTATTCGCCCTTGATGTCGAAGAAGCGGATCTCGCGGAAGTTGAAGAGCGTCTCGTAATAGTCCGCCCAGTACTTCATCCGCCCGCCATAGACGTTGTGGGTGAGGTGATCGATGGTGTGGAAGCCCGCGCCTTCGGGGCGGCGCTCGACACCGGGGAGGTACTCGAAGTCGATGTCGTAGATGGTGAGGCCGTTGCCCCCTTCCGCGCCCTCATAGCGGTCGACGATGTAAAGGATCGCCCCGCCGATGCCGCGGATCGCGGGGATGCGCAGCTCCATCGGGCCGGTCTGGACGGCGACGGGCTCCGCGCCCTTGCTGATCAGGTGTTCATAGGCCTTGGCCGCATCGCGCACGCGGAAAGCCATGCCGCAGGCCGAGGGGCCATGCTCGCGGGCAAAATACCATGCGGCCGAGCGCGGCTCGTAATTGGCGATGAGGTTGATGCCGCCCTGCCGCCAGAGGTGCACGTCCTTCGAGCGGTGCTGGGCAACACGGGTGAAGCCCATCGCTTCGAACACCGGCTCGAGCACGCCCTTCTCGGGGGCGCAGAACTCGACGAATTCGAAGCCGTCGAGGCCGACGGGGTTGTCGAAGAGGTCTTTGCTCTGGGCGTTCATCGCGTCGCGCTCCCTGTTGGTGGAGATAGTTTCAATTGAAACCATCTACCGCAAGCGACCGAGTCGCGCAAGATTGCGGCAGGGCTGCGGGCATGACTTGCGGTGATGGGCCGCAAGGCGCGGCGCGCGATCAGGTCACCCGCCCCATCGTCCTCCCGCGCGCGTCGTGCGACAGGGCGAGCCGCGCCCCGAAGGGCTCGCCGCCCGCGAAGGCCGCGGCGGTCGCGGGGTCACCGAGATCGGCATTGCCCACCACCCGCTCGCCCGCGTCGCTCCGGCCGATGAAGATCGCCTGATCGCCCTTGGGGCTGCGGTTGATGGTGTAGGTCTCGACCACCGCGCTCGCCACCGGCCCCGTCGCCACAGGCACCTTCTCGGTCGCCTTGGGGAGCACGGCGAAGCGGTCATTGCCGCTCCAGTCGGCGGGGTCGGTGGAGTAGATGCCGGTCGCATATTTGCTCATCCACCCGCCGTTCGCGCCGACCAGCGCGAAGCTGCCGCGAGCCGCGCGCACCCGCTGCACCGCTTCGGCGATGGCGTGGGCCGAGTAATTGTTCCCCGCCCCGCCGAAGAACGGCAGGCCCCCGGTGAGCGTCAGCCCCCTCGGATCGTCGGCGGAAAGGCCGAAGTGGTCGCACTGGTTGAACACGGGGATCGCGAAGCACGAGTAGAAGTCGAGATAGGCCATCTCGTCCATCCCCTTCCCCGCCCGCGCCAGCGCCGCCTCGACGCTGGCGATCGAGGCCGGGCACGCCGACAGGTCGGGCCGCTCGGACAGCTTGAGCTCGGTAGCGCCAGTGACGGCGTGGATGTGGACCCACCGCTCCTCCGGCACGCCCAGCTCGCGCGCCAGCCCGGCGCTGGCGACGATCACCGCTGCCGCCTGGTTCACCTGATCGCGCGCCACGGTCATGCGGGTGTAGGGCTCCGCGACGACGCGGTTCCGGTCGGTGACGGTGGCGAGTTCCTCGGCCGTCCGTTCGACCGGAGCCGCCGAATGCGGGATCGCCGCTGCCACCTTCGTGAACGGCGCGAACAGCCTGCCGATGGCCAGCCGGTAGTCCTCGAGCCCCATGCCGAGCCGGTGCCGCCGCGCGTTCTCGGCTAGCGCATAGAGCGGGATCGCCCCGGTCGCGCCGTGCAGCATCAGCGCAGGCTCGAGCAGGTCCTCGACGCCGAAGCCCTGATCCTCGCAGTCGCCCGGCACGTCCTCCGACCAGTCGGGGATTTCCCCCTTCGCGGTGAGCGCCAGCACGGTCGAGATCGCCTCGCTCCCGACGATCACAGCGCAGCGGCTCTCCCCTGCGGCGATGGCGCTCGCAAACTCGCCCACCAGCTGCTGGTTGGTCTGCCCGCCGGTGGTGGTGAGGATCGCGCGCTTGGGATGAGCGCCCACCCGCCCCGCAATCGCGCGCGGCACATTGTTCGCCGCCCCGAAGGGCGGCTTCCTGTCGGGCCGCGACATCTCGAAGGCGCGGATCCCGGCGAGGGTGTCGATGGCGCCTGCCACCGACCCGCTCGCCCCGCTGTCGGCAATCGCCGCCCCGAGCGCTCGTCCCGCAAGGTCCATGTAGGAAAGGGCGGCATAGCCGGGCTCGCCGACCCGCTCCGAGTATTGGCCCACCCCGATGATCACCGGGGTGTTGTCGGCAACGTAGCCCCCCGGCTCAGTCGACAAAGCCGTCGACCCGCTCGACGATGATCGCCGGAGCCATGCCGCCCGCCGCGCACATGGTGACGAGGCCGTAGCGCCCGCCGCGGCGCTCCAACTCGTCGACGATCGTGCCGATCAGGATCGAGCCGGTTGCGCCGATGGGGTGGCCCAAGGCGATCGAGCCGCCGTTGACGTTGACCTTGTCCCAGTCGAGCCCGAGATCGCGCACGAACTTGGCGGCAACCACCGCGAAGGCCTCGTTGATCTCGAACAGGTCGATATCGTCGGTCGTCAGCCCCGCCTTGGCCA
This sequence comes from Erythrobacter sp. WG, assembly GCF_026586795.1. GTDB lineage: Bacteria > Pseudomonadota > Alphaproteobacteria > Sphingomonadales > Sphingomonadaceae > Erythrobacter. Next base: position 40,033 of record NZ_JAPFGY010000002.1, on the reverse strand, counting down.
GCACCTTCTTCGCCGCCGGCACCGGCGCGTTGAGCATCAGCGTCGGATCATCGCCCATGTTGGCGGTCGCGACAATGCGGGCGCGGGGCTTCAAACCGTGCTTCTCGGCATAGGCTTTGCTCGTGATCAGCACGGCGGCCGCACCATCGACCACGCCCGAGGAATTGCCCGCGTGGTGGAAGTGCTTGATCTCCAGATCGGGATACTTGCGGTTGACCAGCTTGCGGAAGGTCGTGCCCTCGGCATCGAGCGGCATATCGGCGATCTTGGGGAAGGCGGGCTCGAGCTTCGCCAGATCCTCGCGGGTGGTCTGCGGGCGCGGATATTCCTCGCGGTCGAGAATCACCGTGCCGTCGTCCGCCACCACCGGCACCACCGACTTCGCGAAGCGGCCCTCGCTGATCGCCTCGGCAGCGCGCTGTTGCGAGCGGTAGCCGACCTCGTCGAGTTCCTCGCGGGTGAAGCCTTCCAGCGAAGCGATGGCATCGCCGCAGATGCCCTGGTGCGACTGCGGGTGGACCGCCTGGAGCCGCTCGTTGTAGCTGCCCATCATCGGCGGCTTGATCCCTGCGCGCATCTTCTCCTGGCTCATCGCGGCGGTGAGGCTCATCATCTCGGTGCCCCCGGCGACGACGCAGTCCTCCATGCCGCTCATCACCTGCGCGGCGGCGAGCGCGACGCTGGTGATGCCGCCGCCGCAGAACCGGTCGAGCGTGGTGCCGGACGAGGTGATGTCATAGCCCGCATCGAGCGCGGCCATCCGGCCCATGTCGCCCGCCTGCATCCCGTCCTGCGTGCTGACCGACCAGATCACGTCGTCGACGGTCTTGGTATCGAGGTTGTTCCTGTCCTTGATCGCCTTCAGGACCGTGGCGGCGAGGTGCTGCGGGTGGCACGCGGCCAATGCGCCCTTGCCCTGCTTGCCGATCCCGCGCGGGGTGCGGACGGCGTCGATGATGTAGGCTTCGGCCATGGAATGATCCTCTCTCGTCTTTGCGCGAAATTGCGGTTGACGCCTGCGTAAACCCACTGCACCAATCGCACAAGAATTGCGTTTCAAAATGCAATCACATTTTCGAGCAGGAGAGAGAGCCGTGAGCGAGACCGCCGCCCCCGAAGTGCTGACAGACGTCGAGGACGGCGTCCTCATCGTCACCATCAACCGCCCCGATGCCAAGAACGCCATGAGCAAGGCCGCGGCCGAGGGGATCGCGGCGGCGATGGACCGGCTCGACGCCGAGGACGACCTCAGGGTCGGCATCCTCACCGGCGCGGGCGGGACCTTCTGTTCGGGGATGGATCTGAAGGGCTTCCTGCGCGGCGAATCGCCCACCGTGGAAGGCCGGGGTTTCGGCGGCGTGGTGCAGGCCCCGCCCAAGAAGCCGCTGATCGCCGCGGTCGAGGGCTATGCACTCGCCGGAGGCCTCGAGCTGATGATCGCCTGCGATCTGGTGGTGGCGAATGCGGGCGCGAAGTTCGGCATCCCCGAAGTGAAGCGCGGCCTGGTGGCGGCGGCGGGGGGCGTGATGATGCTGCCCGACCAGATCCCCGAACGGATCGCGATGGAGCTGGCGCTGACCGGCGACTTCATCGACGCCGCGCGCGCCTACAGCCTCGGCCTCATCAACGAGGTGACCGAAGGCCCGGCGCTCGACGCGGCGAAGGCGCTCGCGGCGCGGATCGCGGCGAACGGCCCGCTTGCGGTGCGGGTGTCCAAGCAGATCGTCAAGGAATCGCGCGGCTGGGCGATGGAGGAGCGTTACGCCAAGCAGGGCGCGCTGATCGGCCCGGTGTTCGTCAGCCACGACGCGCGCGAGGGCGCCGCCGCCTTCGCCGAGAAGCGCAAGCCCAACTGGACCGGCCGCTAAGTCCGTTCTTGCAGGGGGCTTGCCCGCGCAAAGTGCGTGCTTGCCCCCCGCCAGCCACCCCTTTGACCCATTGTTTCACGTGAAACATCAGGAGAGACCGATGCCTGTCATCGAAGTGCCCCAGCCCGCCTTCATGGAAGACGAGGAAATCGCCATTTTCGCCGACGCGGTCGGCAAGTTCTACCAGCAGCACGCCCCGGAAAAGCGCGTCCTCAAGTGGCGCGAGGACGGCCAGGTCGAACGCGAGTTCTGGCGCGAGGCCGGGGCGGCGGGTCTGCTCGGCGTGTCGGTGCCCACCGAATATGGCGGCCACGGCGGGGACTTCCGGCACGACATGGTGGTGATCGACCAGCAGGCGAAATACGGGGTCGAGGGCTTCGGCGCCTCGCTCCACAACACCATTATCCTGCCCTATCTGGTGCGCCATGGCACTGAGGAACAAAAGAAAAAATACCTGCCGCGCCTCGTGACCGGCGACCTCGTCAGCGCCATCGCGATGAGCGAGCCCGATGCGGGGAGCGACCTCCAGTCGATCAAGACCACGGCGTTGAAGGACGGCAACGGCTACCGGCTGAATGGCTCGAAAACCTGGATCTCGAACGGGCAATTGGCCGACTTCATCATCGTCGTCGCCAAGACCGATCCCAGCGAGGGCGCCAAGGGCATCTCGCTACTGCTGCTCGAGACCGAGGGGGCAGAAGGCTTCCAGCGCGGCAAGAAGCTCGACAAGATCGGGCTGGACGCGCAGGACACGAGCGAGTTGTTCTTCGACAACGTGTTCATTCCGGCCGACAATCTCCTCGGCGGGATCGAGGGGCGCGGGTTCTACCAGCTGATGGGCGAGCTGCCACAGGAGCGCCTGGTGATCGCCATGAACGCCATCACCGGAATCGAGAAGGCGCTCGACGTGACGGTCGAATATGTCAAAAATCGCAAGGCCTTCGGCAAGACGATCTGGGACTTCCAGAACACCCAGTTCACCCTCGCCGACCTCAAGGCGCGCGGCACGGCGGCGCGGGTGTTCGTCAACGACTGCATCGCCAAGCTGCTCGAAGGCAAGCTCGACGTGGCGACCGCGAGCATGGCGAAGTACTGGGTGACCGAACTCCAGTCGGAGGTGGTCGACAAGTGCCTGCAATTCCACGGCGGGGCGGGCTACATCAACGATTACGCCATCGCCCGGATGTACCGCGACACCCGCATCGCGCGGATCTATGGCGGGTCGAACGAGATCATGAAGATGCTGATCGCGAGGTCGATGTAAACGCAGCCGCCTTGCGCGGCTGCGTCCTCGCCGAATCTCAGGCCCTTGTTGGCCTGATCGCCTGCGGGGCGGCCGCGTGGCCTTGCGGTCGCTGAAGCGACCGATCTGGCAGCAAGCGCCAACAAGAAAGGGGCGGCTCGGATACCCGAGCCGCCCCTGTTCTTTGCTTCCGCTTCAGGCGCTTAGAACTTTGCGCGCAGCGTCACGCCGTATTGGCGCGGCGGCAGGGTGAAGGCCGAGCGCGAGTTGGCGAAGCCCGAGCCGCGCAGCGTGGTGTTGAAGGTCACCCCGCGCACCACCTCGTCGGTGAGGTTGTTCACCCAGCCCTCAAGCGCATACTTGCCGTCCATGAACCTGAGCCCGGCGCGCAGGTTGACGAAGGCCTTGCCGTCCTGGATGTCGGCGACGATCAGCGGCGCGGCGGCGGCAGCGGCTTGAATCTGCGCTTGGCTCGCCCCGGCCGGCACCGTCGGCGGCACGATCGCCTGCGTCGAGGTCCGCTGGTCGCTCTCCAGACGCACCTGCCCGGCCACGAAGAATTCGACCGTGTCGCTGATCGGCCTGTCCCAGTTCACGCCCGCCAGCGCGACCACTTGCGGGGCGTTGGTGAGCTCGTTGCCGCACAGCGAGACGACCGTGACCGAGGCAAGGTTGCCCGCGCAATCGTTGGGGTAGCGCGCCTCGAGGATCGTCGCCGCGAGGTTGAAGGTCAGGCCGGTCGCCGGGCGGATTAGGCTCTCGATCTCGACGCCCTTGGTCCGCGCCTTGGGCACGTTGAAGGTCTGGAACGCGGTGCCGGTGAACTCGAGTACCTGGAAGTTCGAGAAGTCTTCGTAGAAGGCCGCGACGTTGACGGTCAGCGCGCGGTTGGCGGTCTGCGCCTTGATCCCGATTTCGAAGGAATCGACCTCTTCCGACAGGAAGCGCGGATCAGCGCCGCCGTTGGCTGCGGTGGTATCGAGGTTGAGGCCGCCCGCCTTGTAGCCATGGGTGAAGCTCGCGTACGCGTTGACGCCCGGCGAGAACTCGTAGGCGAGCTTGCCGGTGTAGATCAGCTCCTCGTCCTTGAAGTTCGACTGGAAGGTGCGCGGCAGGAGAATGTTCAGGGGGAAGGCAGGGTTCGTCGCCTGCGGCAGGTTCACCGGTGCGGTGAAGCCGAAGCAGCCCAGCGTGACAAACGTCGGCGCAAGGGCTCCCAGGGCCCCGACCCTGCTGAGCACGGCCGGGCAGAGGCGATTGTTGACCGCGGTCTGGGTGAACCCGCCCGACTTGTCTTCCCACGAATAGCGCGCGCCCACGGTCAGCTCGAGACCGTCGGTGAGCTCGAGCGTGTTGTGGGTGAAGATCGCGTAGCTGGTCGCGTCCTGCTGGAAACGGTTGGTGTTGTTGACGGTCGACGGGGCGATGCCGGTCAGGCGCTCGAGCGGCCGCGGTCCGAAGAACAGCGGCGAGAGCGGGTTGAGCGAGGCGCCGCTGGTGCCCCCGGCGAGCAGCGCACCGACGTTCAGGTCGTATTCGGTGCCGAGCGCGAAGTCGATCGACTGGTCGATCTGCTCGTTCGAGTAGAAGCCGCCCACCATGTAGTTGAGCTTGCCGCCCAGCGTCTCGCCTTGGAGGCGCAGTTCCGCGGTCCAGGTTTCGAGGTCGAGGGCGATCCGGTTGACGTTGAAGAGGTCAGCCGCGGTGAAGTCGGAATCGTAGGCCTCGAAGGCCTTGTACTTGCGCCACGAGCCGATGAAGATGAGGTTGGCGTTGTCAGAGACCGGGAATTCGAGTTCGCCGGTGACGCCGTAGTTGTCGATGTCGGCCGCCGGCAGGCGGTTGGCGGACACCACGCGGTTGTCCATCGCCCGCTCGAAGCCGCCCTGGTCGCGATTGCCGGTGGCGGTGAAGGGCTGGCCGTTGCCGCCATTGGCACCGAGCCCGACCGCCTGGTAGAGCCCGGCGGTCACCAGCGGCGACTGGTAGAGCTCGATCGCACCGCAGCAGCTCGACTTGCTGCGTGAGTAATCGGCGATGATCCGGCCGCGAATGCCGCTTTCGGTGTCCCATCCGATCTGGCCGCGCACCAGCCACTGGTCGGCATTGTTGGTCTCGCCGATTTTGCGGCCGGTGCGGTCCACCACGTCGAGGAAGCCGTCGCGCTGCCGCCACGCGCCGGTGAGGCGCACCGCGAGCGTGTCCTTGACGACCGGCACGTTGATCGCCCCCTGGAGGCTGCGCTCGTTGAAATTGCCGTATTCCGCGTTCACGAAACCGCCGAAGCCGGTCACGTCGGGGCGCACGTTGGTGATGTTGAGCGCGCCCGCGGAGGTGTTGCGGCCGAACAGCGTGCCCTGCGGCCCGCGCAGCACCTCGACCCGCTCGACATCGACGAATTCGCTCAAAGCGACGCCGGGGCGCGAGGCGTAGGCACCGTCGATGAAGATACCGACCGCGCTCTCGAAGCCGATGTTGTTCGAGGTCGTCCCGATGCCGCGCACGCGCAGCACCACCGAGCCCGATGCGAGCTGCGCCTGGCTGGCGGTGAAGGACGGCGCAAGGGCCGAGATCTGCTGGATGTTGACGACGCGCTGCGTCTCGAGCTGTTGCGGGGAGATCGCGGTCACCGCGAGCGGGATGTCCTGCACGTCCTGCGCGCGGCGGGTGGCGGTGACGATGATGACGCTGTCGTCGTTCCGCGGCGCGGCTTCCGGGGCGGTGTCCTGGGCGAAGGCAGGGGTGGTCAATGCGCTGCAGGCCATGAGGCCGCAGGCATAGCTTGCGAACTTGCGCATGATGGTTTCCTCTCTCTCCACAAACCAGCCGGTCTTGAGCCGGCTTGGTGAGCGGGATGAAACCTATCAGCGCCGCGGGCCCTCACAAGAGCGGCGCAACGGTTCTCGTCCGACAGTAGCAAAAATGCCACAATTGCCGCTCTCGCGCAGGATTGCTGCGCACATTGCTTGGGGTAAGCAAGTATCTGCCGAAAGCCGGGATTTCAGAATCCGTAGCGGATGCCGATCCAGCCCGTGCGCGGAATGCCGAAATCGCGCGATCCGCCCTGGTTGCGGGTGACGATCGTCTCGCCCGTCAGGTTCTCGGCCCGCACGATCAGCGCGAGCTTGCCGGTAAGCGGGGCGGCGAGGAAGGCGTCGAGCGTGGTCGCCGGCGGCAGGCGGTCGGTCTCGCGGTCGTCCTCGAACTGCGAGGACGTGTAGCGCAGCGTGCCCGCCACCCGCCAGCCAGGCGCGGGCTGCCAGCCGAGCGTCATGCTGGCCGCCAGCCGCGGGGTCTGCGCGGGGCGCTTGCCGTCCAGTTCGGCGGAAGGGCCGGTCCCGCCGCGCACCTCGGCATCGGTGAAGGCCAGCGAGCCATCGAGGCTCACCGCGCCGAGCTTGACGCCGAGGCTGGCCTCCACTCCGCGCGCGCGGATTTCGGGCAGGTTGGCACGGCGGCGCAGGTTGGGGCCGACCGTGACATTGGCAATGGCGTTCTTCACCCGGTTCTCGAAGGCGGTGACCGAGAGCACCACGGCGCTGACCGGCTGCCAGTCGAAGCCTGCCTCGAACCCGCGCAGCCGCTCGCTTTCGAGATCGGCATTGGCCTGGGTCGTCACCGGCACCACCACGAAGGGGCGGTAGAGCTCATTGAGGGTCGGCAGGCGCAGCCCGGTGTAGGCGGCGGCGCGCAGTTCGAGGCGGCGGGTGGCGTAGAGCAGCGCACCGGCACGCCAGCTGGCCGTCCACTCCGAACGGTCGGCGGGGAGGATCGTCGCGACCGGCACCCCGGTGGGGCTGACCGCGCGGTAGAAGCCGCCGGTGATGCTGCTGCGATCCGCGCGCAGGCCGCCGTTCAGGGTGAGCGGGCCGATCTGCCAGTCGTCCTCGATGAAGACACCGAGATTGTCGATTGTCCCCCCGGCGCGGCGGCTCTCGGTGATGCGGCCCGTGACGGCGTTGATCGCATCCTCGTCGGTCTCGCCGGTGGCCCGGCGCCAGTCGGCCCCGATGCGGATGTCGTGCCCTTCGAGCAGCGGCGGGCGCAGTTCGAACTTGCCGCCGACCCCGGTGGAGGGGGTGGCGCGCTGGTTCAGGGTCGGGGTGAAGCGGGTCGCGGAGATGACGATGTTGGTGAAGTCGCGCGCCTGGACATAGGCCAGCACGTCGAACGGCAAGGCGCCGCGCCCGACGAGGCGGATCGAGGCCTCCTGGCCCTCGCTGGTCGACAGCGCGCCTGCGAAGCGCAGGGTTCGCGCGTCACGGAAAGCGGCGACGCGGGCCTGGAGCTCGATGTCGGGCGTCAGCGGCGCGGCGGCGCGCAGGGCGACATTCCAGCTGTCGAACCGCGCCCGGGCGGTCGCCGGGACGCGCTCGGCGGGCGGCGTGGTCAAGAAGCCCTGCCCGCGGTCCCAACGACCGCTCGCGGTGGCGAAGCCCGCGCCCAGTCGCTGGGTCAGCACCGCGCTCGCCTCGGTCTCGGCACGGTCGTTGATCGCCGCGCTGGCGAGCAGCGGATTGAGACCGCCCGGCTCGGCGCTCTCGAGCTCGATGGTGCCGGCCAGCGCCCCCGCCCCGAACGGACCCGAACCGCCGCCGCGCGTCACGCGGATCGCACCCAGCGTTTCGGGCGGGATCGCGGACAAGGGGATGTAGCCGAAGAAGGGATCGGCGACCGGCACCCCGTCCAGCAGCACCAGCGCGCGGCTCGTGGCGTTGCCGCCGAGCGCGCGCAGTGTCACCCCTTGCGCACTGGGGTTCGAGGAGCGGCTGTCGGAGCGGCGGAACTGCTGGAAGCCGGCGACATTCCGCAGCACGTCCTCGATCCGCCCCGAAGGCGCGGCGATAATCGTCTCGCGCTCCAGCGTGGTGGTCGCGTAGATCCCGCTCGACAGCGCCGGGTCGAGCCCGCGCCCGGTGACGATGATCTCGCCCTTCGGCACCTCCTCGTCCGGCGGCTCGTCCTGCGGATCGGCTTGCAGCTCCTGCGCGGCGAGCGGGGCGGCGATCAGCAGCGGCAGGGCACAGGCGAGCAGTCGGGCACGGAATGTCATGATCTTACCTCTACGGAGCGGCGCGCGAGGTGTCACCTCGGACCAAAGTCGCACACCAAACTCGGTTGCAATTTGCCATTCGAGACTCGCTTTTGCCCGAACGGTGTGATTACATCGGCGACGAAACAGGGAGAGAGAGGCCCGCCATGCCCGCATCGCCGCCAGATTTCGACGTGCTGATCGTCGGCGCCGGGATATCCGGCATCGGCATGGCCGCGCACATGGGGATGAAGGCGCCCGGCCACTCCTACTGCATCGTCGAGCGGCGCGACAATCTCGGCGGCACCTGGGACCTGTTCCGCTATCCCGGCATCCGCTCGGACAGCGATATGCACACCCTGGGCTTCGACTTCGAGCCCTGGACCCACGAGAAGTCGATCGCCGATGCGCCCGCGATCCTCGAATATCTCGATCGGATCGTCGACGAGCGCGGCATTCGCCAGCACATCCGCTTCGGCCACAAGGTGCTCTCCGCCGATTTCCGCCACGACGAGGCGCGCTGGCACGTGGAGATGGAAAAGGCCGACGGCAGCCGCACACACCTCACCGCCAACTTCCTCTACTTGGGCGCCGGCTACTACGACTACGACGAGCCCTACGACCCCGGCTTCGACTTCGGCGAGTTCGAAGGGCAGGTGCTGCACCCGCAGTTCTGGCCGCAGGACCTCGATTACGCGGGCAAGAACGTGGTTGTGATCGGCTCGGGCGCGACGGCGGTGACGATCGTGCCCGCGATGGCGCAGCAGGCCAATCACGTGACGATGCTCCAGCGCACCCCGACATGGATGTTCACCCGCCCCGCCAAGGACGGCTTCGCCAACTTTCTGCGCAGGATCCTACCCGAAAAACTCGCCTACCGGGTGACCCGCTTCAAGAACATCAAGATGCAGGACTTCTCCTTCAAGCTGGCCCGCGACAACCCGCAGAAGGTGATCGACGCGCTTTACAAGAAGATCGAGAAGGCACTGGGGCCGGACTACGACAAGGCTGCCTTCACCCCGCCCTACAACCCGTGGGAGCAGCGCCTGTGCCTCGTGCCCGACGAAGACCTGTTCCGCGCCATGAAGGAGGGCCGGGCCGATGTCGTCACCGGGCACATCGCGAAGTTCGAGAAGGGCGGCGTGCGCCTTGCCGACGGGCGCTTTCTGCCGGCCGACATCGTGGTCACCGCCACCGGCTTGAAGCTCGCGGTGGCGGGCAAGATCGACGTGCGCGTGGACGGCGCGCCGGTCGCGTTCAACGAGCGGTTCTACTACAAGGGCTGCATGTTCTCGAACCTGCCGAACCTTGCGGTGGTGTTCGGCTACCTCAACGCCAGCTGGACCCTGCGCGCCGACATCAATTCGGACTACGTGTGCCGCGTCCTGCAGCATATGCGCGCGACCGGCACGGTCATCGCCACCCCGGTGCTCACGAAAGAGGCAGAGGCCGCGATCGTCGAGGACGACGTGTTCGATTTCTCGAGCGGCTACATCCAGCGCGGCAAGCATATCATGCCGCGCAACTCGATCAGCTACCCCTGGCGGCTCAACCAGGAATATGTGGTCGACAGAAAACGCATGAAGGACGACCCGCTGACCGACGGGATCCTGACCTTCACGAAGCCCGGCGCCAATGCCCGCGCGGCCGACCAACAGCTCGAGGCGGCGGAGTAGGGGTTATTCGCCGTGTTCGTGTCGAGCGAAGTCGAGACACCTGTGCGGCGGCCTCTCGACTTCGCTCGAGGCGAACGGGGGGGTGATGAAATCCTTCCGCTCCCTGCCAATCTCCCCTAACCTTGCCCCCATGACCTCTCCCGACAAGATCTGGACCGCCGGCCTCATCGTCATCGGCGACGAAATCCTCTCCGGCCGCACCCACGACAAGAACATCGCGCAGGTGGCAAGCTGGCTGCAGGTGCAGGGCATCCGCCTCGTAGAAGTCCGGGTGGTGCCCGATATCGAGGCACGCATCGTCGCGGCGGTCGAAGCGCTGCGGGCCGAGCATGACTATTGTTTCACCACCGGCGGGATCGGCCCGACGCATGACGACATCACCGTCGACGCGGTGGCGACGGCGCTCGGCGTGCCGGTGGTGATCCATCCCGAGGCGCGCGCGATGCTCGAGCGCTACTATGCGACCCGCGGCGGCCTCAACGAGGGGCGCCTCAGGATGGCCCGCGTGCCCGAGGGTGCCGAGCTCATCCCCAACCGGATGTCCGGCGCGCCGGGCATCCGCATCGGCAACCTGTTCCTGATGGCCGGCGTCCCGCACATCACCGCCGGAATGCTCGACGCGCTGACCGGCACGCTCGAGGGCGGCGCGCCGCTGCTGTCGGAGACGCTCGGCTGCTGGGTCGCCGAAAGCGAGGTTGCTACCCTGCTGCGCGAGGTGGAAGCGGCCCATCCGGCCTGCCAGATCGGCTCCTACCCTTTCTTCCGCGAAGGCCGCGTGGGTGCCAACTTCGTCATCCGCTCGGTCAGCGCCGAGGACCTCGCGCGGTGCAGCGCGGCGCTTGCCGAAGGGCTGGACGCGCAGGGCCTCGCCGTCACCGCCGGCGGCATCTGAGGCCCGGGGAGACATCATCACCTCATCTTAACCCTCTGCTTGTACAGGGGGAGCATGACCACACGCGTGTTCATAACCATCGACACGGAGTACTCCTCGGGCCTGTACAACGGGCCAGGGGACCGTGCGGAGAACTTTGCGCGGTCGATCGCCTGCGTCACCCGCGATGGCCCCTCGGGGATCACCCACAAGCTCCAGCTCCTCGCCGAACACGGGCAGAAGGCGGTGTTCTTCGTCGATCCGATGCCGGCGCTGGTGTGGGGCGTGGCCGCGATCGAGGACGTGGTCGGCCCGATCATGGAGGCCGGGCAGGACGTGCAGCTTCACTGCCACACCGAATGGCTGGCGCTCGCCGGCGCGGGCAATCCGCTGCCTTCGAAAGCGACCGGCAAGTTCCTCTACGACTTCCCCTTCGAGGAGCAATGCGCGATCCTCGACTATGCGCGCGCGACGCTGATCGCAGCCGGTGCCCCGGCGCCGGTCGCCTTCCGGGCGGGCAATTACGGGGCGAATGACGACACGCTGCGCGCGCTCGCGGCGATCGGGCTCCATTACGATTCGAGTCACTGCCCGGCGCTCCCCACGAGCGGGGCCCGCATCAGCCTGGGCGCCGATGATCGCGACCCGCTCGGCCACATGGGCGTGGTCGAGGTGCCGGTGGGGGCGATCGCCACCCTCGGCGGCGGCCTGCGCCATGCCCAGATCACCGCGCTGACCCTCGCCGAGATGCTCGCCGCGATCCGTCACGCCCGCGACACCGATCGCGACAGCTTCACGCTGGTCAGCCACTCCTTCGAGCTCATCAACCGCCGCCGGCAGGCGGTGAATTACGTGGTGCGGCGCCGCTTCGCGGGGCTGGTCAAGGCGCTGGCAGGAATGCGCGGGGTGACGACCGGTACCTATGCCGAGATCCCGCCGCGCCTGCACCTGACCGGGCGCAACACCGCGCTGCCGCCGAGCACGCTGCGGACCGGCATCCGCATCGCCGAGCAATTCGTCTCCAACGCGCTTTACGGCGCGACCTGAGGCGGCACGCGGGCCCGCGCACGGCATGAGCGCCATCGATTTCACCCTCGGCTCGCGCCGCCTGGCAAGCGTGCCGCGCCGCGTGTCGACCTGGGCGTTCACGCTCGAGGACGTGCTGGCCGGCGCGCTACCCGACGCGCCGCCGGGCGGGCGGGACGGGGTGCGCGTCCTGTCCGCCCCGACGGCGCGCCTTGCCGAGGCGGTGACGCGCTATCCGGGTTTCGTCGCAGGCGCCCGGCAGGACTATCGGCGCCACTACATCGCGATGGACGGCAGCTTCGAAGCTTACATGGCGCGCTTTTCGGGCAAGACGCGCTCGACCCTGCGCCGCAAGGCGAAGAAGCTTGCCGAGGAGGCGGGCGGCTATGCCGTGACCGAACATCGGACCCCGGCCGAGGTCGAAGCCTTCCTTGCCGCCGCCCTACCGCTCTCGGCACGCACCTACCAGGCACGGCTGCTCGATGCGGGCCTGCCCGGCACGCCCGCGGCGCGGCAGGCGATGCTGGAAGCGGCCGAGGGCGACCGGATGCGCTGCTTCCTGCTGCGCGCGGGCGGGCAGGCGATCGCCTACCTCTCGCTGCCGGTCACCGGCGCGACGCTCGTCTATGCGCACCTCGGCTACGATCCCGACTGGGCGCGGCTCTCGCCCGGCACGGTGCTGCAGATGGAAGCGTTGGAGCGGCTGTTTGCCGAACAGCGCTACCGCTGGTTCGACTTCACCGAGGGCGAAGGTGCGCACAAGGCGATGTTCGGCACCCACTTTGCCGAATGTTCGAGCCTGATGCTGCTCGCGCCCACCCTCGCCAACCGCACCCTGCTGGGCGCGCGGGCGGGGTTCGACGGTGCGGTCGCGGGGGCGAGGGCCATCGCCGACAGGTCAGGGGCGCTCGGCCGCATCCGGGCGCTGCTGCGCGCCTAGCCGGGTCTTCTCGTCGGCGCTCCGCCGGTTGCGGGCATGGGCCTCGGCGCTCTCGACCATCGCCCTGCGCGCAGAGCGGGCACCCGACAGGCTGCCGTAGCGCAGCGCCAGATAGAGCCACACGATGGCGACGCCGCCGAACAACGCGCCGGCCGCGATCCCGAGCCGCACGTCGAAACTGGCCAGCAGCCCGAGCTCGGCAAGCGCCACCGCGGCAATCAGCCACTTCGTCGCCAGCCAACCGGTCAGGCTCTCCGAATCCCTCGGCATTTGCAGACAGACCTCTCCTGAACGGCGCGCGTCGGGGAGGAGGGTGCGCGCCTCGCCCAACGATGTGGCGAACCGCAGCGCAAAAGCAAGGGGTCGGGCGCGCCGGCGCTAGAGATCCTTGCCGGCCCCTCCTCGCGCTGGCGGCGGGTGGCGGCCTCGGTCCGGCGCACCTCCTCGGGGCGTGAGCCGCGATTCCATAGCCAGGTGGCGAGCATCACCGCGAACAGCGCTGCTGCCCCCACGCCCGGTGCAATGAAGGACCGGGTGATGAAGGTGGCGACCAGGGTTGCAAGGATGATGGCGATGATGGCGGCGCGTAACCTGGCGGGCTCCTTCGCAAGGACCCTACCCCCGCGCCGCAGCGGCGATCCGCTACCGGGGTGCCCCGGTCGTGCCCCTGAAGCCGTCCGATGCAAAAGGGGCCGAAAGCGCGATGCTTCCGGCCCCTTGCGGATCGGTTGAACCGGATCGGGCGGCTTACGCGCCCTCGACTTCCGACAGGTCGACCTTGAGGCCCGGGCCCATCGACGAGGTCACGGTGACCTTGCGGACGTACTTGCCCTTGGCGCCCGAGGGCTTCGACTTCACGACCGCATCGGTCAGCGCCTTGAAGTTCGCCTTCAGCGCGTCGTCCGAGAAGCTGAGCTTGCCGATGCCGGAGTGGATGATGCCCTGCTTTTCCACGCGGAACTCGACCTGGCCGGCCTTGGCGTCCTTCACCGCCTGCGCCACGTTCGGCGTGACCGTGCCGAGCTTGGGGTTCGGCATCAGGCCCTTGGGGCCGAGGATCTTGCCCAGACGCCCCACCACGCCCATCATGTCGGGCGAGGCGATCACGCGGTCATAGTCGAGGTTGCCGGCGATCATGTCTTCCATGAGGTCTTCCGCGCCCACCTTGTCCGCGCCGGCGGCGAGCGCCTTCTCGGCATTGTCGCCGCGCGCGAACACAGCCACCTTCACGTCCTTGCCGGTGCCCGAGGGCAGCGACACCATGCCGCGAACCATCTGGTCGGCATGGCGCGGATCGACGCCGAGGTTCATCGCGACTTCGACGGTCTCGTCGAACTTGCTCTTGTACTGGCGCAGCGTCGCGAGAGCCTCTTCAACGGTGTAGAGCTTCTCGCGGTCCAGCGCGCTGAGGACCTTCGCCTTCTTGGTCATCTTGCCCATGTGCTTAGCCCTCCACCACTTGCAGGCCCATCGAGCGGGCCGAGCCGGCGATGATCTTCATCGCCTGGTCCACGTCGTTCGCATTGAGGTCGGCCATCTTGGCTTCGGCGATCTCGCGGATCTGCGATTCCTTGATGGTCCCGGCCGACACCTTGCCCGGCTCCTTGGAGCCCGACTTGAGGTTGGCCGCCTTCTTGAGGAAGAACGACGCGGGCGGGGTCTTGGTGACGAAGGTGAAGGAGCGGTCGCCATAGACCGTGATCACGGTCGGGATCGGCATCCCCTTTTCCATTTCCTGCGTGGCGGCGTTGAACGCCTTGCAGAATTCCATGATGTTCACGCCGCGCTGACCCAGCGCCGGGCCGATCGGCGGCGAGGGGGTGGCAGAGCCCGCGGGCACCTGCAGCTTGATATAGCCTTCAATCTTCTTGGCCATGAATCCTTACTCCTGTCGCACTGTTGCCGCGCTGTTTCCAGCCCGGCTCATGGTGAGCGGTCGAACGCCGTGGCCTGTGCACGCCAGCGGCTCCCGCACGGAATCACCCGGACCCGAAGCCCGAGCGAAGGCGCGCGCGTAGGCGCAAGTTGGGCAAAAAGCAACCCGGCTGTGGCCGCGCCGCGAGCCAGCGGACAAAGTGGACACGCTGTCCGATTTGCAGACGGTCAACTTCAGTATCCACTTCAATAAGCTAGGCCCGAGTTTCTTGAACGACGGGCACGGGAGCGTGGCGCAAAAACGCATCTGGGAGGCAAACGGCCTAAAAGCCCGGGCAGAACGATGGGACAGAGCCGGGCACATCCTGGAGGCCGGCGGAGGCGTAGGGAATGTCCGCGATCGCGGCCCTGCCGCCGAAAGCTGCCCTTCAGCTAGCGCTCACTTGTTGACACTTACGCATTCAATCATCTTGGGCCTATGCAGAGAGAGAGCGACACCAATGGGAGCTCGAGGCCCCTTCGCATGATTCGCTCTATTATTCGTCGTATTGGCCGTCCTCACTATTGTCCGCGCGCCTCTTCACGGTGCCGCGCTGATCGTCAGAGATTGGCTCAAGAAATAAGACTCAAGACTGTCCTGTTTCCACCCACTTCCGGTCATTCGCCCCAGCATTACACGTGCCCGGAAGCGGAAGCGCGCGGCACCCTCAAACCCTTGGTGCGGCTAGTGAGGTGGAAGCCGCGGCACAGCCCACATCTGTAGGCGCGCAATGGGGTGTCGGCGGCGAGGGCGACCGCCTCTGCCGCCTCGCGCGTGGCGAAGCGGCGCTTCTTCCGACAGATGCCGGGGCGGGTTTTCACTTCCGCCCCTTGTCCATCCCAGGTCCGTTCGCCTCGAGCGAAGTCGAGAGGCCAGTGCGTGTCGGTGTCTCGACTACGCTCGACACGAGTGGAGGGATCGACGTGGGCCGGAGGCGCCTTACTTCACCAGTTCGACTTCCTCAAAGCCCAGTTCCACCGGAGTGGCGCGGCCGAAGATCGAGACGCTGACCTTGACCCGCTGCTTGTCGAAATCGAGCTCTTCGACGATCCCGTTGAAGCTCGCGAAGGGCCCCGCGTTGACCTTGACCGAATCGCCGATCTCGTAATCGACGCTGATGTCGCGCTTGGGCGCGGCCTTGGCTTCTTCCACTCCGCCGAAATAGCGCGAGGCTTCCTTCTCGGAAATCGCCTGCGGCTTGTTGCCCGAGCCGAGGAAGCCGGTCACCTTGGGGGTGTTCTTGACGAGATGGTAGATATCGTCGGTCATGTTCAGCTTGGCGAGCACGTAACCGGGCATGAACTTGCGTTCGACCTGCACCTTCTTGCCGCGCTTCACTTCGGTGACGGTCTCGGTGGGAACCTGCACTTCCTCGACGCCTTCCGACAGGCCGAGGCGCTCGGCCTCGGCGATGATCGCGTCGCGCACCTTGTTCTCGAAACCGGAGTAAGCGTGGATGATGTACCAGCGGGCCATGGGTTGTCCTTGGAAATGGGTCTGTCGGTGGGAGGCGGCGGAGCTCGGCAGGCTTACTGGAGCAGCCCGATGAGCGCGCGCACGACCATGCCGAACAGGCTGTCGATGCCGAGGAAGAACAGCGATAGGATGGTCATGAAGATGAACACGAAGATCGCGGTGCGGACCGTCTCCTCGCGGGTCGGCCAGACGATCTTGTTCGTCTCGGCGCGCACCTGATTGACGAACTCGCCGGGCGAGGTCCTGGGCTTCTTCACTTCGGCCCCGTCCTTGGGGGCGATCATCTTGTCGGCCATGGAAGCCTTATCCTTCGCGCAATGCCTTCACGTCTCGTCCGGCCGGCTGTGAGGTAGGGCTCCGCGCCGCCCGGGACAAGGTCGCCGGAGGGGCTGGAGGATCTGCCGATGTCGGAAAGACGAGTGCGCCTTACGCCGAAGGCGGCGCGATTGCAAGATGCTCGCGGGACCCCGCCTCGGGCGTCAGCGCAGGCCGACCAGCCGGGGCGAGAAGCGAGCGCCCGGCACCTCGCCGCAAGGCACGGTCACGCGGTCCGGCTAACCGACAGGCGACTCGACGACAATGGGAGGCAACTCGGCAGGAATACGAGGTATGGCTGCGGTAAACCGTTAATTTACACATCGCCGATAAATCCCCGTCTGAAGTGTCGCTCGGACACGGCCGCGCTGCCGCACGGCGCCGCAAGACGGGGTGTGAATCGATGAGGCTTGTTCCGCTGATCCTGGCTGCTGGCCTGCTGGCCGCACCGGTCGCGGCCGTTGCCCAGACGGTCCGCTACGACGTCAATGCGCAGGTCCGGCAGATTTGCGGCGCCTACAACACCGAAGGTCAGGTCGTCGCGGTCGATTTCGGCGCGCTCGCGAACATCCTGCCTGCCCAGTTCGTCCAGCGCAGCGCCGGCGACATCACCTATCGCTGCAACGTCCCGGCCGGCTTCACCCGCACCGTCGCTTCCCAGAACAGCGGCTGGCTGACGCTCGGCGGCCAGGCCACCACCAGCGCCAATCGCCGCATCCGCTTCACCATGCAGCATCAGGGCGCCGACGGTTTCGGCTATGCGCAGCTGACCGCGCCGCGCGTGCGCACGCTCGTCGATGCGCCGAACAGCCGCCGCTACCTCAACGGCCAGACCGCGATCATCCGCTTTCGCGCCTATGGCGTTCGCGGCCCCGCCACAACCGCCGGGCCGACCGCCACCACCGTCTTCGCGGGCAATTACCGCGATACCGTCACGCTCACCATCACCGCCAACTGACAGGCCTGACATGGAGAAGATCTTGCGCACGTCCACCATCCTCGCCGCCGGTCTCGCCGCGCTCGCCGCAGCGCCGCTGGCGGCGCAGAACCTCACCTACGACATGAGCGCGCAGGTTGCGCCGGTGTGCGGTGTCTACAGCTCGACCGGCACGGTGATCGATGTCAACTTCGGCTCGCTCGCCACCGTCGACACTGCCGCTACCGTCAACGCGCCCGCGGGCAGCGCAACCTATCGCTGCAATTCGGTGGCCGGCTTCACCCGCACCATCGCCTCGCAGAACAGCGGCTGGCTGACGCTCGACGGTGCGCCCACGACGCAGGCCAGCCGCCGCATCCGCTTCACCCTGACCCATGGCGGCGGCAGCGGGCTCGGCTTTGCCGCGCGCCAGCTGACCGCGCCG
The DNA here is from genome assembly GCF_026586795.1 of Erythrobacter sp. WG. Taxonomy (GTDB): domain Bacteria; phylum Pseudomonadota; class Alphaproteobacteria; order Sphingomonadales; family Sphingomonadaceae; genus Erythrobacter. The sequence continues at coordinate 22,310 of NZ_JAPFGY010000002.1, read as the reverse complement.
GTCACGGGCAGCTTTCCCGGCAACGGCACCTGGCTTGGCGGCCAGACCGGCGGGATCTCGTTCCAGGCGTCCGGGGTGCGCGGTGCTCCGGCGGCCAACGGCGTGCCGGGCACGACCGTGCTTTCGGGCAACTACCGCGACACCGTGACGATCACGCTTACCGCCAATTGACCAACCAATCTGTTCACCACCTGACCAAAGGACCACAACCATGAAGACCAAGATTGCCCTCATCGCCGCCGGGTTTGCCGCTTTCGCAGCCGTCCCCGCCTCGGCCCAGAGCCTGACCTACAACCTCAACGCCCAGGTCGCGCCGTCGTGCGGCGTCTATAACTCGGGCGGCGCTACCGTGGCGGTCGATTTCGGCCAGCTCGCCACTGTCGCGACTAGCAGCACTGTCGATGTCGCCGCCGGCGAGGCGACCTATCGCTGCAACAGCGTCAACGGCTTCACCCGCACCATCACCTCGCAGAACAACGGCTACCTCACCCTCGGCGGCCAGCCGACGACCGATAACGCGCGCCGCATCCGCTTCAACATGGCGCACACCGGCGATGCCGGCCTTTCGTTCGCCGCCCAGCAGCTGACCTCGCCGGTGGCGACCACCTTCGGCGGCAGCACCGCGTTCCTCGCGGGCGAGACCGGCGCGGTGAGCTTCCAGGCCTTCGGCGTGCAGGGTGCCGCCGGCGGCAACGGCGCGCCGGGCACTACCGTCTATGCGGGCAACTACCGCGACACCGTGACCATCACCGTCACCGCGCTCTGATCCGTCGCCCGGGGGCCCTGTCCCCCGCCGCATGACACACGCGAAGTGGTGGAGCCCCCGGGGTTCCACCACTTTTTTCGTGAGCGGCTTGCCCGCAGGCAAGGTTAGTCCATATCAACAAACCAGATTAACCTTCGGCAAGATTGGCTCCCATCATCATGAACATCAGCACGAGGCTATCGGTCCTTGCCGAGCGCAACCTGCGTGCCCTGCGGCGCCTTGCGACGGCCTTCGCGGCCGGGCTTGCGCTGGTCCTTTCGGGCGCACTGCAGGCCTATGAAGTCACGCCGATGCGCGTCTTTCTCCAGCCCGGCGGAGGCCAGAACAGCGCCACGATCACAATCAACAACATCCGCACCGAACCGCTCCCGGTCGAGATCCAGGTGCTGCGGCGGGTGGTCAAGCCCGACGGCGAACAGGTGTTCGAACCGGCCGAGGAGGAATTCATCACCTTCCCCCCGCAGGTGCAGATCCCGGCGGGCCAATCGCAGGCGATCCGCATCCAGTATGTCGGCGATCTGGGCGAGACGGCGCAGGCTTTCGTGGTGCAGGTGACCGAGGTTCCGGTGAACAAGCTGGAGGGCACTGGCATCCAGTTTACCTACAATTTCGGCGTCGCGGTCTATGTCCAGCCCCCCCGGGCGCGCGCCCGGCTGGCGGTGAGCGACACGGCGGTCGCGGACGGCATCCTGCGCTTCAAGGTCGCCAACAGCGGCAACGACTATGGCTTCCTGACCGGGCAGGCACTCGAATACAATGTAGGCGGCACGCGCGTCACCCTGACCCCGGACGACGTCGCGACCCTCGTCGCCAATCCGATCGTGCCGCCCGGTGCGACCCGCGAATTCGCGCTCCCGCTCGACAGGAGCATCGCCGCCGGGGCGGGCGGGCCGACCGAAGTCCGGCTGCTGCGCGGTGAAAGCTGAGACAGGCGGCACGGCTGCGGCCCAGCCGAGCGACGGGGGCCTGCCGGTGGTGATGGCCTGATCCGTGGGGCGCGGGGGCCGTAACCTGGGGGTGACGCGGCACGGGCGGCTAATGCTGGTCCCGCTGCTGACCGCGACGGGCAGCGCGGCGTGGGCTGCTCCCGGCGGGCTCACCGTGGCCGACGGCGCGGCGGCGATCCCGCCTCCCCCGCCGTCGTCCGATCTGGCGACCGCTCTCGCTGCCGCGGCTGCGGTGTGGAGCTCGCCCGCGCCGCAAGCGAGCCTGTTCATCATGCATCCGGTGCTCGAAGGGCACCGCCTGCCGCAGGTCACGGCCGAGTTCAACGCGATCGAGCTGCGCGGGATCGAGGCGGGTTCGCTGGCGCTGGCGCTCGGCAACCGCCTGACCGCGGTCCACCGCGAGCAACTGCGGCGCGAGGCGGGCCGCTTCCTGCCGGTGGCGCGGCTTCAGGAGCTGGGCATCGTGGCCGCCTACAACCCGGCGAACCTCACGCTGAGCTTCGCGCTGGTACCCGAGGTCGCGGGCACGCAGGTTCTTCCCCCCGGGACGGCGGGCGAGGCGGGCGGCGCGCGTCTCATCGCACCGGTCGCCCCGATCGACCTGCCCGATCGGGCCGCCCCCTTCCTGTTCGGCAACCTCGTCGATCTCGCCGCGCAGTCCCTGCGCAAGGTCGAGAGCGGCCGACTGGTTGCGGTCACGGCCGATGGCAGCGTGGTTCCGGTCGACAAGGCAGAGACACCTGCGCCCGCCGCGCCGGAGCCAGAGCCGGAGCCGCCGCCGCCGCCACCGCCTGCGACAAGTGCCGCGCTGACCGCCGCCAGCAACGCTCCCCCCCCTCGGCCGCCGCGGGTCAGCCGGATCTCCATGCCCCCGATGCTGGCGGGAAACCGGCTGGCGCCGATCACCGCCGAGCTGACCCCCACCGAACTGCGCGGCATCGAGGCAGGCTCGCTCGAACGCGCCCTCAGCGACAAGCTCGCCGCCGCGCGGCGCGATGACCTGAAGCGCGAGGCGGGCAGCTTCCTCTCCCTCGAACGGCTGGCGACGCTCGGCATCACCGCCACCTATGATCCTTCCAGCCTCACCATCGGTCTCGCGCTGTCGCCCGATGCGGTGGGGGCGCAGACCTTCGACTTCATGGGCGACGTCAAGCTGGGCGCAGCCGAGCGCGTCGCGCCGGCGGACCTCGCCTTCGGCGTGACCGGCAACCTTGTGGGCAGCCACGATTTCAGCGATCCGCAGCGCAGCACGCGCCTTGCCTACAACTTCGCCGGGTTCCTCAACATCGGCGGGCGGGATCGCGGCGGCTATCTGCTGTTCGGCGGCCTCGTCAATCTGGCCGGGCAAGGCCAGCGCACCTTCGAGCGCGACCGCCTGATCGCCTTCAAGGATTTCGAGGGCCCGGCGCTGCGCATGGCGGCAGGCGATCTCAATGCGGGCCTGCCGCTGATCGCAGGCGAGGTCGACGTTGCGGGGCTATCGCTCGAGCGGCGCTACGACGCGCTCCAGCCCCTGCGCAACATCCGCCCGACCGGCCGCCGCCAGTTCACGCTCGACCGTCCGGCGCGGATCGAGATCTATGCCAACGGCGCGCTGGTGCAGGCGCTCGACGTCAATGCGGGGCCGGTCGATTTGAACCGCATCCCGGCGCTCTCGCTGTCGACCAACATCCGCATCATTGTCGAGGATGCGACCGGGCGGCGCGAGATCGACAGCTTCACGCTGGCCAACGACATCGAATTACTCGGCAAGGGCCTCAGCGAGTTCAACGTGACGGCGGGCTTCATGCGCAAGCCTGCCGCGCGCGGCTTCGCCTATTCCGCCACGCCCCTGTTGACCGGCCAATACGCCCGCGGCTTCAGCGACGTGCTGACCGCGGGTGCGCATTTCGCGCTGATGGCCGATTACCAGAACCTCGGCGTGACGCTCGCTGGCGTGGTGCCGGGCGGCACCTTGATCCTGGGCGCGAGCGCGAGCCACCATCGTCCCAGCGATGATGTGGGCTATGCCGTCAGTCTCGCCTATCGCGGCGATCCCTTCCGCCTGTCGGACCTCGGCAGCCAGCTCAATCTCCGGGTCGATTACCGCTCGGCCGATTACCGGCGGCTCTCGCAGTCGCTCGAGCGCGATCCGGTCAAGCTCGACATGGCGCTCGATTACCGGGTGAGCCTGTCGGAACGCGTCGCCTTGTCGGTGGGGGGCAATTTCCTCGAGAACCATGATGGCGGGCCCGCAACCCGCGCCGTGTTCGCCGGGGTGCAGGCCTCCTTCGGCCGCGTGCTCGCCTCGGCGACCGCGCGCTATGCCGATATCGGCGGGCGCGCGGACCGGGGTATTCTCGCGACACTGACCATCCCGCTCGGGCGCAGCCATTTCTCGACCGCCAGCTATGACAGCGTCACCCGGCAGGCGCGCTTCGAGGCGCGGCGGGTGCGCGACATCACCGTCCCTGAATTCGATTACGGGCTGATTGCCGAGCGCACCCCGCTGTTCGGCCGCCTGACGGGCCAGGCGCGCTATGCCAATTCGCGCTTCAATCTCGATGTCGAGATGGTGGGGACCCGGGCAGAGGCGGCGAGCGGGATGCGCGATTCCAGCATCGTCAATTTCCGCCTGCAATCGGGGCTGGCCTTTGCCGACGGCGAGTTCGGCATCGGCCGCAATCCGGGGCGCGGCTTCGTGATGGTGGACCGCCACGCCTCGCTCAAGGAGGCGCGCGTCGAGGTTGAGACCAGCGGGATCGGGCGGCGCGCGGGGCAGAGCAACAAACTGGGCCCGGCGGTGATCAGCCAGCTTTCGGGCTACCGGCCCGACAATATCCGCGTCAGCGTGCTGGGCGCGCCGCCGGGCTACGATATCGGCGCGGGCGAATACCTCACCCAGCCCGGCGCGGCGAGCGGCGTGCGGCTGACGATCGGCAGCGACGCCTATCGCTCGGCGCTGGTGACCTTCGTCATGCCCGATGGCGCCCCGGTGAAGCTCGCCGACGGGTTGCTGCGCAACCTCGCCACGGGCGAGACGAGCGGGGTGTTCACCAATGCCGCCGGGCGCGCGGTGCTCTCGAAGCTGAGCGCGGGACGTTACCGGGTGGAATTCGTCGGCGGGGATCTGGTGTTCACCTTCGCGGTCGGCGAGGATGCGCCCGCGATCATCCGGTTGGGGACGCAGACAGTCGAGGTGGCACCATGAACGGGCTTCGGATCGGGCTGGCGATGCGCGCCGCGGCGGCAGTGCTGCTGGTGTTGGCGACCCTTGCGGCAGGCACCGCCGCGCTCGCGCAGAACGGCGGCGGCGCCTGTTCCGAGGGCTACCGCATCACCGGCCGGCAGGCGAGCGGGCAGAGCTATGATCCCAACCAGGCCAACCGCACCGTGCTCCAGATCACGCTTCAGGCTGCGGGCGAGGACGTGCCGCGCGGCTGCACCAGCGCAGCCGTTACGATCACCCCGCAATCGGGGACCGCGTTCGTCTTCGCCAATGGCAGCTACCAGCTGGGCTTCGTCCAGCTCAATTCCGCACAGGTCTCGCAGGCCAACGTCACCCGCTTCGAACTCGCCGGCAATGCCCGCAGCCGGCTGGTGCGCGGCGAGGCGGTGACGATCGACCTGTTCGAACTGAGCGCGGGGCAGTTTCCTGCCGCGGGCGAATATCGCGGCACGGTGCTGGTGCAGGTCGGCAACGGCCTGCCGCAGGCCGTGCTGTTCACGATCACGGTGCGCCCGGCGATCAAGTTCCTCGCCGAACAGGGCGCGATGAGCCGCGATCTCAGTTTCGGCGAGGTGACCGCAGGCTCGGTGATCCGCACGGCGGTGTTCTACCAGAGCAACGCGGCGGTCAACATCACCATCCAGTCGCAAAACCGGGGCCAACTGGTCCACACCGTGCAGGGTGCGCGGACTGCGATTGCTTACCGGCTGACCTATGACGGGGCGCCGGTGAACCTCGCCGCCGGGGCGCAGATCAACCGCCCGTTCCGCGGCCTCATCGCGCAGCGCGAGGAAATGGTGCTCGAGGTTGCGCCTGGCACCAACCGCTTCGCGGGCGATTACCGCGACGTGCTGACCTTGCTCTACACCGCCTACTAGAGCGGCTGGACGGTCACGGCGAACCGCTCTGTGCCGACCGGTTCGGCGAGCTCGATCGTGGTGAGGGCATAGCCCGGACGGGTGCTGGTGATGGTGACGGCGCTGCCGCTGATCTGCACGGGGCCTGCCGAACTGCGCGCCGCGCGCAGGCCCGCAGGGCCGGCGGCGCGGGTGACCGTGAGCTGGTAGCGCTCGGCATTGCAGCTGGTCGCCACCGCAAGGCCGGCCGGCTGGTCGGCGCGGGTCTGGACTTCGAGGATTGCGCAGATCACCGGCACGGTCGCCTCGAGGTTCCAGCGCAGCCCGTCCGCCGCAAGCGCTCCGGAGGCTGCGAGCACGCCCAGAGGGCCGGCCAAGGCGCCCGCCCGCAGCACGGTGCGACCCTGCCGGAAAGGGCTGTGCCCGGAACGGTACGGCTGCGGCATCGCTCGGCCTCCCTGGGGAACGGCATGACCAGACCTGCCCTGCGCCGACAGGCCAAGCGGCCTTGCGGGGAGCAGAACGGCCCAAGCTTGCCGCGCTTAAGAGGCACTTCGCAATCGCACGCGGGCGCCCGTTTGGGCGCCGTGCCGTGGGGGGACGATCGGACCGCGGGAAGTTGAGAGCGCGCTCGCCCGCCTCGGTCGGCAGGCGCCGGGCGTTCCCGGGATGGCGCGCGGGCGCTGACCGGCGCGTGGCATCGCTGCATCCCGTTCAAAGATTATGGGCGCGAGCGGCTCCCGCCCGACGTGCCGCTTCAGCCAGCGCGCGGCGCTTCAGCGCATGACACCCGCCCCTGATGCAAGTGATCGACCTTCAGCCCCGGCGGTTCCCGCGAGGCTGCAAGCGCCTCTAGCTTGCCGCATCGGGTGCTGCGCTCTCCACACCCTCCCATCCGCCCCCGAGCGCGCGGAAGACGGTGACCTGCGCCTCGGCGCGGGCGCCGGCAGCTTCGGCGTATGACGCTTCGGCCGCGCGCCACTGGCGCTGGACCTCGATGAGACGCAGCGCATCGTCGCTGCCTGCCTTGAAGCGCAATTCGGTCAGCCGCGCGGTCTCCTTCGCGGCATCGGCCGCCTCGAGGAGCTTCGCCTCCGCGGCCAGGGCACCCGACAGGCGGGCGAGCGCCTGCTCGACCTCCTGAAGCGCGCCGAGCACCGCAGCATCGAAGCGCGCGAGCGATGCGTCGGTGCCCGCCCGCGCGGCCCGCACGCGCGCGCGCGCGGCGCCGTTGAAGGGGAAGTTCCAGCTGATTGCCGGCCCGATCGAGAAGCCGAAGCTCGCCGCGTTGCCGAGGTCGCCGATCCGCGTCGAGCCCAGCGAGGGCGTGCCGAGCAGGCGGATCTGCGGATAAAGCGCGGCGATGGCGACTCCGACCCGCTCGGTGTCGGCGGCGAGCGTGCGTTCGGCCGCGCGGACATCGGGGCGGCGGGCGAGCAGCGCCTGCCCGTCGCCCACCGGAAGCGGCGCGGCAAGGCCCGGCACGGCGGCGCAGGCGGCGGCGCTGTCCGAGACATCCTCGGGCGGATCGCCCGTCAGGAAGGCGAGCGCATAGAGCGAGGCGCGCCGCTCGGCGATGAGCTGTGGCAGCGCGGCCTCGGCCTGGGCGAGCGCGGTGCGCGCGGCGGCAAGGTCGCGTGCGTCGGTGTAGCCGGCGCGCGTGGTGCTCTCGACCAGCGCGAGCGAGCGGCGGGTGAGGGCGACGGCCTCCTCGGCGGTCTTGACCCGCACCGCGAGCGCGCAGCCTTGCGTGTAGGTCCGTGCGACCTCGGCGGCGACCGCGACCCGCGCGGCATCGACCTGCGCGCGGGCCGCCTGCTCGTCGGCGATGGCGGCGCGCACCGCGCGGCTCACCCCGCCGAACAGGTCGATCTCGTAGCTCGCATCGACCCCGGTGGTGAAGAAGTCGGTGGTCACCACCGGCACGTTGCCGATCGCGTTGAACACCTGCCCGCCGAAGCGCTGGCGCACGTATTGGGCGTTCAATGTGGTCGACGGCAGGCGCCCGGCGCGCGCCTCGGAGGTGAGGGCCCGGGCGCGCTGGAGGTTGGCGGCGGCGATGCGCAGGTCGGTGTTGCGATCGAGCGCGCGGGTGACGAGGGTGTCGAGCACCGGATCGCCGAACAATCGCCACCATTGCGGCGGCAGCGGGGTCGGCGCGGTCGCCACCGCATCGGCCTCGGTGAGCCTCGGCGAAGGGCCTCCGGGCGAAGGCGGCACGGCATAGTCGGGCCCGACCGCGCAGGCGCCGAGGGTCAGCGCGGCGGCGAGCGGAACGAGGGCGCGCGCGCGGCTCATGCGCCGGGCTCCGGCTGGGGCGGGGAGGAGGGCGCAGGGGGCGCCTCGCCTGCGGCTTCGGCGGGGGGCTTGCGGCGCTTGAGCCGCCGGCCCACCCAGTCGCCGAACAACCGGGCGATGACGTAGAAGGCGGGGGTGAAGATCAGGCCGAACACGGTCACTCCGAGCATCCCGAAGAACACCGCGACGCCGAGCGCCTGACGCATCTCGGAGCCCGGACCCTGGCCCAGGACCAGCGGCAGGACGCCGAGAATGAAGGCGATCGAGGTCATCAGGATCGGCCGCAGGCGCAGCTTCGCCGCCTCCTGCGCCGCCTGCCGCAGCTCCATGCCATGGTCCTCGTTCTGCCGCGCGAATTCGACGATCAGGATCGCGTTCTTCGCCGCGAGCCCGATCAGCACCACGAGGCCGATCTGGGTGAGGATGTTGTTGTCGAGCCGCATGACATTGACCCCCAGCAAGGCGGCCAGCAGGCACATCGGCACGATCAGGATCACCGCCAGCGGCAGCACCAGGCTTTCATATTGCGCGGCGAGCAGCAGGAAGACGAACACCACCGCAAGGGCAAAGGCGATTGTCCCGGTGTTGCCCGCCTGCTTCTGTTCGAAAGCAAGCTCGGTCCAGTCGAAGGCGAAGCCCTGCGGCAGGGTTTCATCGGCGAGCTTTTCCATCGTGCCCAGCGACTGGCCCGAGGAGAAGCCTGGCAGGGTGTTCCCCTGCAATTCGGCTGCAGGATAGAGGTTGTAGCGCACCACGCGGTAGGGACCGCCCTCGTTGCGGATCGTCAGGAACGCCCCTAGCGGCACCATCGCGCCGCTGTCGGAGCGCACGCGCAGGCGCAGGATATCGGCCGCGCTTTCGCGGAACGGGGCGTCGGCCTGCGCCGTAACCCGGAAGGTGCGCCCCAAGAGGTTGAAATCGTTGACATAGGTCGAGCCGAGATAGGTCGCGAGGGTGGCGAACACATTCTCGAGCGGGACGCCCAGTTGTTCGGCCCGCTCCCGGTCGATATCGGCGTAGAGGCGCGGGGTGCGGGTGTTGAAGGTGGTGAAGGCCCCGCCGATGCCCGGCGCCTGGTTGGCCTTCATCATCATCGTGAAAGCGACCGTCTCCAATGCCTGATAGCCCGCCCCGCCGCGGTCCTCGAGCATCATCTTGAAGCCGCCGCCGGTGCCGATCCCGGAGACGGGCGGCGGCGGGATCACGAAGATGCTGCCTGCCGTGATCGACTGGAGCGCGCCGTTCAGCTCGCCGAGGACCTGGTTCGCGCCCGCGCGCTGATCCTTGGGCTTCAACGACACGAACATCGCCGCGGCATTGGGCGCATTGGTGAAGGTCGCCCCATCGAAGCCGCCGAAGGCCACGGTGCTGGCTGTCGCCGGGTTGGCGAGCGCGATCTTCTGCGCCTGCTCGAGCGCCTCGGTGGTGCGCTCGAGCGAGGTGCCGGGGGGCATTTGCAGGACCGCGATGAGATACCCTTGGTCCTGCGCCGGGATGAACCCCGAAGGCGTCTCGGCAAAGCGCCAGACGGTGAGGCCGATCAGCGCGCCATAGGCGATGCCGACGATCGCCAGCATCCTGACCGCGCGCGCACTGAAGCGGCCGTAGCGGCTCGACAGCCGGTCGAAGCCGCGGTTGAAGCCGCGGGCGAAGCGCGTGCCCCAGCCGCGCCAGCCGGGCGCGGGGGGCGTGTCGCCGTGCGCCTTGGGCTTGAGAAGCAGCGCGGCGAGCGCCGGCGACAGGGTCAGCGACACGAAGGCCGAAATCGCCGTCGCGCTCATGATGGTGAGCGCGAACTGACGGTAGAACTGGCCCGAGATGCCGGGGATGAAGCTGGTCGGCAGGAACACCCCGATCAGCACCAGCGCAATCGCGATCAGCGCGCCGGAGACCTCGTCCATCGTCTTGTGCGCCGCCTCGCGCGGGGAGAGGCCCTCCTCCTCCATCACGCGCTCGACGTTCTCGACCACCACGATGGCGTCGTCGACGACGATGCCGATGGCGAGCACCAGCCCGAACAGCGAGAGGTTGTTGAGGCTGAAGCCGAACGCCGCAAGGAAGGCGAAGGAGCCGATCAGCGAGACGGGGATGGCGATGATCGGGATCAGCGCCGCGCGCCAGCTTTGCAGGAACACCAGCACCACCAGCGCGACCAGCACGATCGCCTCGAACAGCGTGTCCTCGACCGCCGCGATCGAGGCTTCGATATAGGTCGTGGGCGCATAGGGGATCGCGTATTCGAGCCCCGGCGGGAAGTCCCGCTTCGCGCTGTCGAGCTCGGCGCGCACCGCCTCGGCGGTCGCGAGGGCGTTCGATCCCGGAAGCTGCGAGACGACCACGGCGACGGTCGACTTGCCCGAATTGAAGGCGTTGACGCTGTAGTCCTGCGCGCCGAGCTCGATCCGCGCCACGTCGCGCAGGCGGATCAGGCGCCCGTCGTCGAACCGCTTGACGATGATCGCGCCGAAATCCTCGACGGTCACCAGCCGCCCCTGCGTCTGGATGTTGAGCGTGAAGGCGGTGCCGCCGGTATTGTAGGGCGGCTGGCCCACCGCGCCCGCGGCGACCTGCACGTTCTGCGCGCGCACTGCGGCGACGATCTCGGAGGCATCGAGGTTCAGCGTGGCCGCCCGGTCCGGGTCGATCCACACCCGCATCGAATAGTCGCGCCCGCCGAAGATGCGCACGCTCCCCACGCCCTCGACGCGGCTCAGCCGGTCGACCAGCTGGAGCGTCGCGTAGTTCGACAGGTATTGCTGGTTGTAGCGATCGTCGGGCGAGATCAGCGTCGCGACCATCAGCAGGTCGGGCGAATTCTTGCGCACCGTGACGCCCAGCCGCCGCACATCCTCGGGCAGGCGCGGCTCGGCGGTCGAGACGCGGTTCTGCACCAGCACCTGCGCCTGATCGACATCGGTCCCTTGCGCGAAGGTGACGGTGATCGTGACATTGCCGTCCCCGGTGGAGGAGGAGGACATGTAGAGCATATCCTCCACCCCGTTGATCTGCTCCTCGAGCGGGGCGGCGACGGTCTCCGCCAGGGTCTCGGCCGAGGCACCGGGGAAGCTGGCCGAGACGACCACGGTGGGCGGCGCGATCTCGGGATATTGGGCCACGGGCAGGGCCGGGTAGGCGATCGCGCCGACGATCACGATCAGGATCGACAGCACCGCCGCGAAAATCGGGCGGTTGATGAAGAAGTGCGGGAAGGTCATCGCGGCCCGCCCTTACTGCGACTTGGCTTCGGCGGCCGGCGGCGCGGAGACCGGCAGCGCGACCGGCGCTGCGTTCTTGGCGCGCGGGCGGATCGCACCCTGCTTGGGCGTCACCACCGCACCGGGCTGGAGCCGGGCGAGGCCGTCAAGCACGACCTTGTCGGTCGGCTTTAATCCGCTCCTGACGGCCCTCAGCCCTTCCACCATCGGGCCGAGTTCGACATTGCGCATCTCGACCTTGTTGTCCTTGCCGAGCACGAACACCGCGCGGCGGGTCTGGTCGGTGATCACTGCCTCGTCGGGCACCAGCAGACCGTCATAGGCCCCCGAGCCGAGCAGCCGCGCGCGGCCGAACAGGCCGGGGACAAGGAAGCCGCTGGGGTTCGCCACCTCGGCGCGCGCCTTGATCGTGCCCGAGCGCGGATCGAGCGCGTTGTCGACAAACACCATGCGGCCCTTCCAGCGATAGCCTTCCTCGTCGGCCAGCTGGATCTCGACAGGGTTGGGGGCATAGCGCGAGGACTTGCGCTCGCCGCTCGCGTCCTGGCGGATATACTTGAGGTAGAAGCTCTCCGCCCCGTCGAAGGTGAACCAGATCGGGTCGACGGAGACCACGCGGGTGAGCACGGTCTGCCCTGCGGTCACGTAATCGCCGAGCGAGGCGCGGCGGTCGGAGACGCGGCCGGCGACGGGGGCGCGGACCTGGGTGAAGGAAAGATCGAGCTGGCGCGCCTCAGCGCTCGCGCGGGCGGCGGCAACCGCGGCATCGGCGGCGCGGGCAGCGGCGCGCTTCTGCTCGTAGAGCTCCTTGCTGATCGCGGCGTCGGGCAGCAGCGTCTCGGCGCGGGCGAGCTCGCTCCTCGCGACCGCCGCGTTGGCGCGGGCGCGTGCCACCTCCGCCTCGGCCTGGGCCAGCGCGGCGCGGAACGGGCGGGGATCGATTTCGTAGAGCACTTGGCCCTTGCCGACTGTCAGACCCTCGCGGAAGGCGATGCGGGTGACGTTGCCCGACACCCGCGGCAGGACCTCGACATCCTCGATCGCCTCGAAACGTCCCACATAATCGTCCCAATCGGTGATGCTGCGCTTGAGCGGCGCCGCCACCGCCACGGTCGGCGGCGGCGGAGCCGCAGGTTCGGGCGCGGAGCAGGCGGCGACCGCCAGCAACCCGGCGGCGAGGATTAGCAACTTGATACTGTTCATATTCGCCCCTGTTCGGCCATACGATGCTACAGAATTGTGGCCATTTCGCGAACCTCTCCCCCGCGGCGGGGCGAGCGGCAGTTTCGGTCCCCTCGGCACGGCCGGAATCTCACTTTCGTAGCGCCAGGCGCGCCATCACCAGCACGGCGGGAAGGCCCACCGCCGCAAGGCCGAACGTCGTCTGGGACAGCGCGCCAGCCGCGCATCCTGCGGCAAAGCCGATCACCGCGCGCAGCATCCTCGCTTCGGGCCTGCTCGCATCCGAGGTGCCGCCCGCCGACGGCGGGGCGAGGTGCAGGACCTCGGCGGTGCGGATCGCGAGCGCGGCGACATTGCCGGTCATCACCGCAAACGGCGGGCCCATCGCGGGATTGAGCCGGTGCGCGGCATTGAGCATTCCCATCGCCGCGATCAACACCACCGCGCTCGCCGCATCCCACGGCCCGCTGCCCAGCACCGCGCTCGCCCCCGCGACACAGAGCATCAGCAGCATCGCGCTCCACACGATCCCCGCGAGGCTGCGGTCCGGCGAAAGCCGCCCGGCGATGGCCCCCGTCAGCATGGCGGCCACGAAGAACACCGGAAGCGCGGCGAGCTGCAGCGCTTCGGGGCCCTTGCCCGCGATGGCCCCGCCGCTCGCCAGCGCGGCGCCCAGCAGCACGAAGTTGCCCGTCACGTGGGCCACGAACAGGCCTTTCATGTGGATGAAGGCCGCGGTGTCGACGAAGCCCGACAGGAAGGCGAGCAGCGTGGCCAGCGACAGAAGTCCGGCGGGCTTTCCCGCGCTCATCCCGGCCTCCGCGCGCTAACCCATGCGGCAAGCCCGAGCCCGGCGATGAGTGCGACATGCTCGAAGAAGGTGGTCGCATCGCGCAAGGCCGTGCCCGCCGGCCGGTTCCAGAAGTCGTGCGCGACCAGCGTCGCGACCAGCGTGAAGCCGGCGAGCAGCGCCGCGCCGATCCCCACCGCCCACCCTCCGGCAAGCAGCAGCGCGGATCCGCCGAGTTGCACCGCAACTACCGCGGCGGCGAAGGCGCCCGCAGGCTTCAGCCCGGTCAGGCCGCGCACCTCGGCGGTCGCGCCGGTGAAGTCGAGGGCCTTGGTCAGCCCGCTGAACAGGAAGGGCGATGCCAGCGCAAGGCGCAGGAGCCAGAGGGGAAAGGCGCGGGGCGTGTCCATGCTCACACCGCCCAGCACGCGCAGCCGAGCGCGCCCCAGAAGCTCCTGAGATCGGCGACCGGGAGCCCTGCGCCCCAGCTCTTTGCGTGGTCATGACCGTGGACGCCGCAGCTGGTTGCGCAGCCGCAAGACGACGCGGCGACCTTCGCCAGCGCGGTGGTCGCCGCGTCGGGCGCAGTCTTGTTGTAGCCGCCCCAGGTGTTGACCGGGGACCAGTCGGGCATCGCAGGCGGCAGCGGCGGGGCGAGACCTTCGAAGCCGTCCGCGCCGTAGACCGGCTTGCCGTCGACGATCGTCAGCACCGCCGTGATCTGGCGGATCTCGTCCCCCGGCACGGCGAAGTAATCGCGATCGAGCACGGCAAGGTCGGCCAGCATCCCCGCTGCGATGCGACCCTTCTTGCCCTCCTCGTTCGAGAACCACGTGGTGTTCTCGGTCCACATCCTCAGCGCCGTCTCGCGGTCGAGGAGGTTCCTTTGCGGATAGAGCCCGGTCCCGCCCAGCGTCTTGCCGGTCACCAGCCACGACAGCGACACCCACGGATCGTAGGAAGCGACGCGGGTCGCATCGGTGCCGGCCGAGGTCTTCACCCCCGCCTCCAGCACCCGCTTGAACGGCGGCGTCGCCTCGGCAGCAGACGCGCCGTAACGCGCAACGAAATACTCGCCCTGGTAGGCCATGCGGTGCTGGAAGGCGATCCCGCCGCCCAATGCCGCGACCCGATCGATCGAGCGTTCGCTGATCGTCTCGGCATGGTCGAAGAACCAGTGGATGCCATCCAGCGGAATGTCGCGATTGACCTTCTCGAGCACGTCGAGCGCGCGGGTGATCGTCTCGTCGTAGGTCGCGTGCAGCCGCCACGGCCAGCGGTTCTGCGCGAGAATGCGGATGACGCCCTCGAGATCGCCCTCCATGTTCGCCGGCATATCCGGGCGCGGCATCCGGAAGTCCTCGAAATCGGCGGCGCTGAACACCAGCATCTCGCCCGCGCCATTGAGGCGGAAATAGTCGTCGCCCTGATGATACTGCGCGCTCGCCGTCCAGCGCAGGAAGTCCTCCTTCTCCTCGCCCGCCTTCTGGGTGAAGAGATTGTAGGCGATCCGCACGGTGAGCTGGCCTTCGGCGTGCAGCGCCTCGATAACGGCATAGTCGTCCGGGTAGTTCTGGAAGCCGCCGCCTGCGTCGATCACGCTTGTCACCCCGAGGCGGTTCAGGTCGCGCATGAAGTGGCGGGTGGAGTTGAGCTGGTATTCGAAGGGCAGCTTCGGCCCCTTCGCCAGCGTCGAATAGAGGATGCCCGCATTGGGCGAGGCGATCAGCAGCCCGGTCGGGTTGCCGCTCGCGTCGCGCTGGATTGCGCCGCCCGGGGGGTCGGGCGTGTCCTTGGTGTATCCCACCGCCCGCAGCGCTGCAGCGTTGAGCAGGGCGCGGTCGTAGAGGTGGAGGATGAACACCGGCGTGTCGGGCGCAGCGGCGTTGATCTCGTCCAAGGTCGGCAGGCGCTTCTCGGCGAACTGGTGCTCGGAAAAGCCGCCGACGACGCGCACCCATTGCGGCGCGGGCGTTCTCGCTACCTGCGCGCGCAGCATCGCCATCGCGTCCGACAGGCTGGCGAGCCCGTCCCAGCGCAGCTCCATGTTATAGTTGAGACCACCCCGGATGATGTGGATGTGATTGTCGGCGAGGCCCGGAATGACCCGCCGCCCGCCAAGATCGATTACCTGCGTCCCCGGCCCGCGAAGCGCCATCACCTCGGCCGTGTCGCCCACCGCAAGAAAGCGGTTGCCGGCGATCGCCACCGCCTCAGGCGCGGGGTTGGCGCGGTCGAGGGTGGTGAACGCGGCGTTCACCAGGATGATGTCGGCGGTCGATCCGGCAGCGTTCAAGGGCGATCCTTTCCAGAGCGGTGCGAGCCCCGCCACGGCGAGGCCGGCAGTGACGGTGCGCCGGTCGATCATGCCTCGCGCCCGGCCTGCGCGGTGTCCTTGAGCCCCGCGCGGGCCGGGAGCGGGCCGAGGATGTGCTCGGCGCAATCCGCCCGGGTCGCGGCGACGACTTGCGGGTGGCCATACCACACGCGCTTGGCGAAAGGCACGATCTGCTCGCCGACGAGGATGCCGAGGAGCCCGACCAGCGCGATCACTAGCGGGGCGGGAGAGCGGACATTGAGCAGGCTGTAGACGATGCCCACCAGAAGTCCGGCACCCAAGGCGGCGAGGTAAGGCTTCATCGCAAGGCTCCTGGTTGTTGCGCTCAGGCGATCGGGGCGGCCGGCGGGGCCGGAAAAGGGACAGCCCGGCCGCCCCCTCACCGCCGATCATCGGCCGGCGGGGTGGCGGCGCGGGACCCGTCAGCCCTCGTGGGCATCCGGCCCGAGCATGGTCTTGGCGTAGATGAGGCCGAGGCCGTAGGCACCTCCGAAGGCCATCGCTGAGTGCGTCACGGCGTCGTAGGTTTCGTGCCGCGCCCAGTCGCGTTGCAGCTCGAGCAGATATTGCAGCGCGGTGATCGGCCGCGCGCCCATCTGCACCATGCGGTCCATCGCGCGCTCGTGCGCTTCCTCCGAGACATCGCCGCAGGCATCGGCGATGACGTAGACCTCGAAGCCCTGGTCGAGCGCCGAGAGCGCCGGGCCGACGATGCACACGCTGGTCCACAGGCCGGCGAGCACGATGCGGCTCTTGCCCGCTTCGTTGACGGCAACCGCGATGCGTTCGTCCTCCCAGGTGTTCATCGTGCTGCGGTCGATCACCTCGTGGCCCGGAAACTGGCTCTTGATCTCGTCGAACATCGGGCCGGAGAAGGTCTTCTCGGCGACCGTGGTGAGAATGGTCGCAACCCCGAAGATGCGGGCCGCGTTGCTGACCAGCGCGGCGTTGTTGCGGAGCATGATCGCGTCGATCGACTTGGTCGCGAAGCTCATCTGCGACTGGTGGTCGATCATGATCAGCAGGTGATCCGAAGGCGCCAGCAGGGCGGCACCGGGGGCGGCGATAGCGGTGGGCATGAGAAAGAATCCTGTCGCAGGGGTTGCGGCGCGCACGATAGACTATCTCGCGCGCCCGCGCACCGCCGCTCTTGCGGCGAGTGGACCGAACTTGCTGTCAAGCAGGCCCATGGCGCGGCGCGGCCGACGCGGCGCTTTGCAGGCGCGCCGATCCGCTGTAAGCTGCGCCACGCACGGGATCGATCGAAGCTATGATGCGGTCCGGATTTTGCCATGGTCCGGACTGCCCACCCATGATCGGGACCGCAAGGATGCAGCCACCACCCCGCTTCTCCCCGCGCCCGCGACCCGGACACGGCCTGCGCTTCGACGAATGCTACATCGAGGGCGAACATGGCCAGTTCGTCCGTAGCGCCGCCAAGCTCGGCAGCTACGGGGCGAGCGCGCTGCTGGTCGATCAGCCGGCCGGCCACTACACGACCGCCGGCACCGATGACCTGGTGATGTGCGCGATCCTCGGCGATCCGGTCGCCGCCGCGATCGACTTCGGCGCAGGGATGTTCCGCTTCCAGAGCGCGCACACCCCCTTCTTCCTGAGCCCGGCACGGGCGCCGTCGGTCTTCGCGGTCGAGAACCCGCACCTTGCGCGCCTGATCGCGGTGCCGATCGGCGAGGTGCGCGAACTGCTCGGCCGGCATGGCCTGCGCGCCGATGCCGAGCTCGAACCGCTCTATGCCGGCGGCTTCGAGGATCCCTTCCTCGCAAGCCTCATGCCGCAGCTGGGCCAGTCGCTGACCTTCGAGGGCGAGACCGGGCTGCTGATCCAGGATTCGCTGCTGGTGACGATCATCCTCGCCCTGCAACAGGTCGGCAGCGCGCGCCGCACCGCGCGCCCGACCGTGGTGGGCGGGCTCAGCCCGGCGATGATCCGCAAGGCGACCGCGTTCCTGATGGACGGAATTGGCCAGCCGAAGGGCCTGAAGGCGCTTGCCGAGCACTGCGGGATGTCGGAATTCCACTTCCACCGCGCCTTCACCCTGTCCTTCGGCTGTTCGCCGCACCGCTGGCAATTGCAGCGCCGGATGGAGATGGCCTGCGAGCTGCTGCGCCTGCCGGGGACGAGCGTGATGGAGGTCGCGATCGCGGTCGGCTATGACACGCCGCAGGGCCTTGCGCGGGTGTTCCGCCGGCATTTCGGCTGCACCCCGATGGAATACCGGCGCGCGCTGCAATAGGGGCCCGGGTTTCCCGTCGTCAGAACGTCACCTGCACCGTCGCCTCGACGAAATCCGAAGGGTCCGAAGGCCCGGTCGCGCGGATGAAGCCCTGCGGCCTGGAGTGGGTGGCGACGAGGCTCAGCAGCAGGCCCGGGCGCGGCGTCCATTCGGCCACCCCCGACAGCGCCGCATCGACGAACCGCGCGCGCGTTTCGTCCGGCGCGCGGATCAGCGCGCCCTGCGGCGAATAGACCCCGTCCTGCCGCGACAGCCGCCAGAACAGGTTGAGATCGAGGCCCAGCGTCAGGTCCTCGCGCGGATGGACGGTCACATAGGGGTGGAAGTTGAAGAAGTTGGACGGCCCGAGCACCGCGTCCTCGGAGAAATAGCTCGCGTTGGGGTAAAGCGCGTTGAACGTGCCGAGGCGCCCATCCCCCCGCGCGCTGTCGCCCGAGGCGATGTTGGCCGAGAACATCACTTCGGGTCGCCACGCCGCCTGCTCCCAGCGGTGCCCGGTCTTGCTGGCGAGGGTCCAGGCGCGGATCGTGCCCGTGCCCAGCCGTCCCATCTGGTAGACCGCCTCCCAGTCCCAGAACCACCCGCCGCGTGCGCCTGCCGCGCGCAGCCCGAAGGAATGGCGACGCTCGTCGGCGGTGCCCTCGAGAGTCCGGCGCGCGTCGATGCTGGTGGCGAGCCAGTAGGCCTCGAGGGTCCCGGACAGCGCCGGGAAGCCCGCCTGCACACCCGCCAGATCGCGCCCCTCGTTGCGGCCATCGTTGAACACCCCGGCGGGCCGAACCGCAACGAGCCGCAGCGCGAAGGCATCGAGCGCCAGCTTCCCGAGCGCGGCATGACCCCGCACGCCATCCCAGGTGCGGCGCACCGTGGTTCCCTCGCGCACTGCGACGAGGCGCTGCGAGCCGAGGCGGATTTCCTGCCGCCCGAGCCGCAGGAACGCGGCTTCGGGGCCGATCTCGAGGAACGCCTCCTGCACATCGAGCACGTTGCGCTCGGCAGGCGAGGTCTCGTCGCCCCCCGCGATCAGCGCGCTGACAAGGCTGGCGCGGGCGCGCAGCTTCGGCGCAATGTCGGCATCGGCGGTGAGCGTCGCGCGCTGCGTCCAGAACAGCCCGGCGGTCGGATCGCTGCGATCGAAGGCAATTGCCGAGAGCCAGCTGATGCGCTCGCGCAGCTGGCCTGACAGCCGGATCGGCGCTGCCGCGCTCTCGGCTCCGCCCTGCCCTGCCGGCGTTACCGGCGACGCAGCCCCGTCGGTCGGCTGACCGGCAGCCGGCACGCCGCAGGCCAGCATCGCCCCCGCCACCGCGCCCGGCACGCGAGCGCTGAGGCGGCGGGCTCGCGGTGCGCTTGGACGAACCACGGTTGCTTGTCGGTCTTGCGGCTGATCCCGGTGAAACGATCGGCGGTGTCCTGGCGCCCCCCGGCCGCCGCCGCGTCGGTTCAGATCGCTTGGTCGGCCCATGCACGTCTCCGGCTCCGCCCTGTTCGGCGCGGCGCCTGCTCTAGACGCCGGTCGATCCGGATCGTTCCGAAATGGGACGCCTGCACCATCTTCGGCGCTCTTGCCCGGTATGGGTTCTTCTCGGGATCGGGCGGGCGGGCGGGACGATGGAGGACATGATGCCGATCCGTTCCTCCGGCGCGCGCCAAGCTGCGGCCATGACAGCTCGCAGGCGCTCTTGCGGGGGTCGGTCAAGAGGTTCGGCAGTTCGGCCGACAGCACGGCGGAAACGCGGCGCGAGCGGCTTTCCGGTCCCCGGGACCCGCGGAGGATGTTGGCAGGGGTGACAGGATTCGAACCCGTGGCCCTCGGTTTTGGAGACCGATGCTCTACCAGCTGAGCTACACCCCTGCAGCGCCGGAGCGGCGGCCTTTACCGAAGCCGTCCGGGATAGGCAATCCACTTTACCTCGCGCTCACCGCGCCTGTAGTATGGCCTACGCCATGCACGCGCCCAACCGCCCTCCGGTCCCGGTCGAAACCCTGCTGCTCGCCTATCGCAGCGGCATCTTCCCGATGGCCGACCGGCGCGAGGATCAGGAGGTGTTCTGGGTGGAGCCGCGCGAGCGGGCGGTGATCCCGCTGGACGGGCTCCACGTCTCCAGATCCCTGCGCAAGGTGATCCGCGCCGACCGCTTCCGGGTGACGGTCGACCGCGCCTTCGAACAGGTCATCCGCGCCTGCGCCGAACCGCGCCCCGAACATCCGGAAACGTGGATCAGCGAGCGGATCGTGCAGAGCTATATCGGGATGCACCGCGCGGGCCATGCCCATTCGGTGGAATGCTGGATGCCGGACGAGGCGGGCGATTCGCAGCTCGTCGGCGGCCTTTACGGGGTCAGCTTCGACCGGGTGTTCTGCGGCGAATCGATGTTCAGCCGGTTGCCCGACACCAGCAAGGTCGCGCTCGCCTGGCTGGTGGCGGTGCTGGGTCACGCGGGCTACGCGCTGCTCGACTGCCAGTTCATGACCGAACACCTGCGCTCGATGGGCGCGGTGGATCTGCCGCAGTCCGAATACCGCCGCATGGTCGAGCGCGCGCAGGGCCAGCCGCGCCTCAGCCTCGGGATGGCGTGGCGCTGGTTTGCCGAGGGCTATGCCGCGGGCGTCGTCGCCGGAGCCGGGGCCGGAGCCGGCGCGGGCGGCGCGGCAGCCGACGGCGCGGCCGAGGGCCGGGCCGAAGGTTCGGCCTTGGGCGAGGCCGGGCCTTCCTCGCCCGGAAAGCGCATAATGCAGTCCTTGACGAAGACGTCGTAGATCGGGTGCTCGACCACGTTGAGGCTCGGGCTCTCGAGGAACAGCCAGCCCGAGAAGACGCGGGCGTGCTGCGGCTGGCCGCGCCCGCGGATGTCGACCTGCACGAAGGCGCCGGTCTGCTGCGGCAGTTCCCACGGCGCGGTGCGCTCGCAGGCGGAGACGCGCACGATGACCGGGCCGATCTCCTGCGCCTCGCCGGGCTTGAGGCGCAGTTCCTCGGAGACGTTGTTGCGCTTGTTGAGGAGGCCGATCACCGCGACGCGCTCGTTCATCGGGGTCGCGCCGGTCGCCCCGGCCGCAGCAGCGGTGGCGTCAGCCTGCGGGGCGGCGGCGGCAGGGCTCGCCTCGTCGAGCGGGACCTTGACCGTCTCGGGCGCCTTGGGCGCGATCCAGTCGCAACCGGCAAGCGCCAGCGGCAGCAGGAGGACGAGCGCGCGCATCCGCCCTGTCAGCCGTCCGCGCCGGGGGTCCAGGCCTCGTAATCGCCGACCGCCCGGGCGCGCACACCGCCCCGCTCGAGCGCGCCTTGCGGGCGATAGGCCGCAGCGGTGCCGGTGGCGTTGGGGGTGTAATCCGCTTCCCACACCTTGGGCGGCGGCAGGTGGCTTTCGGGCACCTCGTCATAGGTGCCGTGGAGCCAGCCGTGCCATTCGGACGGCACGCGGCTGGCATCGTTGGCGCCCTTGTAGATCACCCAGCGCTTCTCGCGCGCGGTGTAGGAGCCGGTCCGCTTGCCGGTGTCCTTGGTGGCTGCGCGGTAATACCTGTTGCCGGCGGCATCGGTGCCGACGTGCTCGCCCTTGACGCGGCTTGCCCACAGGTGGGTGCCGATGGTGGCACCGTCCCACCAGGTGAAGATCTTTGCGAGGATACCCATGGCCGCCGCGCCTAGCGGAATTGCCGGTAGCGGCCAAGGTGGGATTTCATGTCCCGGCCCAGCCCGCGCCGTGCGGCGGAGCCGCCCCCGCGCCCTACCACGTGACCTTGTCCCCCGGCACGATGCCCAGTGCCGCCGCGCGGCCCGCGCGCAGTTCGAGCACGGCGCCCGCGTTCCCCTTGGAGCTTACCGAGGCGAGCGAATAGGGCTCGGTGTTGGCGGCGATGTTGAGGATGCGCCCGTCCGCGCCGATGAAGATGATGTCGAGGCTGAGCGGCGTGTTCTTCATCCAGAAGCTGCGCGGCTCGGGCGTGTCGGAGGGGAAGATCATCCCCTCGTTGTCGCCGAGGCTCTGGCGGAACATCAACCCGCGCGCCTGCGCCTCGGGGGTGTCGGCGACCTCGACCCTGAAAGGGAGCTTTTTCCCGCCGCGATCGACGGTGAGGTCGATCACCCGGAGGCCCGAGACCGGGTGGACGGTCGCCCCGGCCTGCGCGGGCGCGGGGGTCTGCGCGGAAGCGGTGGCGCTCTCGCTCGTCGAGCAGCCCGCCAGACCCAGCACCAGCGCGGCAGCGGCCAGGAATTGCCTTACCATCGTTCCTCGATCCCTTCCTCGTCCGCCGCTTCGGCGACCCATTCGGCGACATCCTCCTCGCTGGCAGCGGCGAGGATGAAGCGCGCGTGCTCGTACTGGTGGCCTGCGCGCAGCATTGCTGCAACGGCTTTTTCGTGGGCCTTGCGCGCCGCGAGCGGGTCGAGCGCGCCCGCCGGTGCGGCGAACGGGCCGAGCCGCCGCTTGGCCGCCAGCAGCGCCGCCG